>NZ_CAJQUM010000001.1:315069-630138 GCF_907163265.1 Georgfuchsia toluolica | reverse complement strand
CTTTACGAGGAAATATGGATGGATAGGAATTGGGGGGTGGAATTATATGACGCCATGCTGTTTCACCAGTGCGTCGATGTTCTTGAGCGTTTTGAGCAGCGCGCCAAGCTGACCGAGCGGCCAGGCATTGGGACCGTCCGACAGCGCCCTGGCCGGATCGGGATGGGTTTCCATGAACAGGCCGGCGATGCCGACGGCAACCGCCGCACGCGCCAGCACGGGCACGAATTCGCGCTGACCGCCCGAGGTTGCACCCTGCCCGCCCGGCAACTGCACCGAGTGCGTGGCGTCGAACACGACCGGGCAATTCGTCTCGCGCATGATGGCGAGCGAACGCATGTCGGAGACGAGATTGTTGTAGCCGAACGACGCGCCGCGTTCGCAGACCATGATGGTATCCGCGCCGCCATTGGCTTCGTGCGCCTTGGCAACGACGTGCTTCATGTCGCCCGGAGCGAGAAACTGGCCCTTCTTGATGTTGACCGGTTTGCCCGAGGCCGCGCAGGCCTGGATGAAATCGGTCTGGCGGCAGAGAAAGGCCGGAGTCTGCAGCACATCAACCACGGCGGCAACCGTGCTCACTTCCTGCGCGGTATGAACGTCGGTCAGCACCGGGACGCCGATCTGTTTTTTCACCTCGGCGAGAATGGCGAGCCCCTGCTCCATGCCGAATCCACGGAAAGAAGATGATGAACTGCGGTTGGCCTTATCGTAGGACGACTTGTAGATGAATGGTATGCCGAGGCTGGCGCAGATTTCCTTGAGTTGGCCGGCGGTGTCGAGCGCGAGCTGGCGCGACTCGATGACGCAGGGCCCGGCGATGAGAAAAAACGGGCGATCAAGACCGACTTCAAAGCCACACAGATTCACGCGATCGGGTCCTCGTTGTTGGCGTCTGACGGGTACAGATGCACCCGGTTCGGGAGCGCCAAAAGATTCTACAATTGTACCGCAGCGTGCCTGCCGGGCACATGCCCGTCGCCCCTGTTGGCGCAGCAGGTAGAATCGGCGGCACTCGCTTTTGCCCCAACCATGCCTTCCGCGTGAACGTCCGCTCCCTGTTCAGACTTGTCGCCAGCATAGTGCTGTTTGCACTCGTGCTGTGGTTCATCGGCCCGGCGCGGGTGCTGGCAAGTTTTACGCAGGCCGACTCCGGATGGCTGGCCGCCGGCTTCGCGGCATCCCTGTGCGCCAGCCTGCTCTCTGCCCTGCGCTGGCATGCGCTCGCCGCATGGCTGGGTGTGCATGCGCCGCGGCGCGAAATGATCCTCGCCTACTGGCGCGGTGTCATGGCCAACACGGTGCTGCCGGGGGCCACGTTGGGCGGCGATACCCTGCGCGCGCTGCATCTGCAAAATCTCGGTCACCCGATTGCACGAACAGCAGCGAGCGTGCTGCTCGACCGGCTCTCCGGCCTCTGGGTGCTGGTCGCGCTGTCGTTGTCAATGACGGCTGTCGCACAGGCGCTCGGGCTGCTGTCAGCAGCGGTACTGAGCACGCCACCCATATTTGCCGCCGCCTTGACCGTGCTGACGATTATCGCCCCCTTGCTGATCTGGTCGCTGTCAATGGCGCTCAAGGGGCTTCTGCCCGGCCGCGCCATCGCGTTACTTGATGCCTTGCACGCACGGCCCAATCCCTTGCAGCAATATTTCGTGCAGATACTCTGGTCGGGCGGCGTGCAGCTGTTTTCAATTGCCGCCTTCGCCTTCGGCGGATATGGATTAGGACTTGATCTGGTGTGGTGGCAGTTCGTCATCGCCGCCGGACCGATTTTTGTATTCGCCGCAATGCCGGTTGGCATCGGCGGTTGGGGCACGCGCGAAGCTGCTTCGGCGCTGATGCTCGGAGCCTTCGGCGCGACGCAAGAAACGGCAGTCGCCTGCGCGATACTTTACGGACTGTTCACTACCCTGCAGGGTCTGCTTGGCGCATTATCGTTGCTGCATGCAAAAGGCGCTGAGGGGCTCTGATCTTAGTGCAACAGACACGGTTACACGGCATAAGCTAGGTTATTACGCTTACGATGTTGCGGTGCAAATTGTAGAAATAATCTACACATTGCTGTCGATCAGCAAAAAAAACGCAACCTGTTAAGGTTGCGTGGAGTTCGTCCCGTTGCGGGACGAGGAGGAGGCAGTGATGCACCCAACATCAGTCGCCGAAGGCGCATATTCAAAAATGCATTTTAATGATTTTGCATTTAGAATGCTGTGATGTAGATCACAAATAGCTCAATTATTTTAAATATCTTGGCTTCGCCGATCGGCAACAAGTGCCACTCAGGGTTCAGCTTCGGACCAAGCGCAACTTAATCGTTGTGATTATCTAACCGACTTTTTTTCTGATACCCTCAGGTTCTGTTACAAAACCAAACAATTTAGTCAACTATTACTTGTTCGCCAGCGGTAGGATGCGCACATGCTTAGTTCATTCAATACCCCAACGGTGAACTTGGCTAGGGCCGGGTAGGCTCTCCCCCTTCCTGCTCGGCCCGTTTTCTCTGCATCATTTTCTTTCTCTCATGCAGGAATTCAGCACGATTGTAGGCCGCCTGCATTTCGTCCCCTTCCGCGTGGTAGACCAATTGCCACTCGATAACATCATGGCGGCAACCCTGTCCATTGAGCAAGGTATTTTCTGAGATGGGACGCTCCCCTGCTGTGGTACTTGACGGGAAAATACCAGACGGCCATGCCGCGTGATTGCTTAGCCAGGCCTGAAAAATTGAAAAGCCACTACAGAAGCGGCTTTTCAATGGATTTTGGTGGGCACTGACGGGCTCGAACCGCCGACATCCTCCGTGTAAAGGAGGCGCTCTACCAACTGAGCTAAGCGCCCGATCATCGCCGCATGGCTACATACGGCCGATCGATCGATGAGGCGCGAATTTTACCATCGGCCGTTTAATTGGATCGTGTTTTTGCAGCACTGGCTGCGGCGCGTTCCTTGATTCGCAGCGAGATGCCCAAGGCTTCCCACTGTTGCTGCTCTTCTGTCAAAGCGGCCGCCGTGAGCGGTGACTCGTCAAGCCAGCCAGCGTCAAACACCAACTGAAAACCGCGACCGCTCCTGCTGGCTTCGACGACGGGCTGCTGATCATCATTGCGAGAGCGGTGTAATAGCGCCGCAATGCGCAGGCAGAAAACCAGCAACCACTCTTCGGTCTCCTGCATCACGTCTTGCAAACGCTCCAGCTTGCCGCGATGACCGAGTACCAAACGCGACAGCCGCGCCTGATCGCGTCTGGAAAAACCAGGCATGTCGGCATTGGCGAGAATGTAGGCGCTGTGCTTGTGGTAGCTGGTGTGGGCAACGGAAATTCCAATCTCATGCAGGCACGATGCCCAGAGCAATACCTGCGAATCGGGATCATCCTGCGTTGCGTCGACGGGCAGCATTTGCTCTAGCAAAGCTGCGGCGGTTTGCGCAACACGCGCGGCCTGACGCCGGTCGATGCCATAGCGCTGCATGAACTGTTCGACAGTCGCCTCGCGCAGGTCTTCATGGTGATAGCGCCCGAGCAGGTCGTAGAGTACGCCGAGACGCAGTGCGCCATCGGAGAACGCCATGTGTTCGAGCTCGAACTCGCGAAACACGGCGGACATGATGGCGATGCCGCCGGCCAGCACCGGAATTCGGTCCGGGCGCATCCCCTCCAGCGTCAAGTTCCCCGCATTGCCCGCGACAAGCAGCAGGCTGCGCAAATGATCGAGTCCCTCACACGTAATGCCGCTTTCGGAAAATCCGTTCAACTCAAGCAGGTCACAGATGGCCTTGGCTGAGCCGGAGGAACCGACCGCCTGTTCCCAGCCGGTGTCGCGATAAGTCTGCCCGATGGATTGCAGTTCGCGGCGCGCGGCAAGTTCGGCTTCCTTCATCTGGCGCTTGTCAACATTGCCTTCAGGAAAGAAGCGCAAGGTGTAGCTGACACAGCCCATGTAAAGTGATTCCAGTTGAGTGGGCTGAAAGCTGCTTCCGATAATGAATTCCGTGGAACCGCCGCCGATATCAACAACAAGGCTTTGCCGTCGGGGATTGGGCAGGCTGTGCGCGACGCCGAGGTAGATCAGGCGCGCTTCCTCGCGCCCGGCGATGACTTCAATCGGGAAACCAAGCGCCTCTTCCGCGCGGAGCAAAAACTGCGTGGCATTTTTGGCTACGCGCAGCGTATTGGTGGCTACAGCGCGCACCGCGCCGGGCGCAAAGCCGCGCAGGCGTTCGCCATAGCGGGCAATGGCCTCAAGGCCGCGCGTCTGGGAAGCGGCATCGAGTTGTTTGTCATCCTTGAGGCCGGCGGCAAGACGAACCGGATCCTTGAGCGAATCAAGTGGATATATCTGGTTGCCGACAATTCGACCGACCTGCAGCCGGAAGCTGTTGGAACCCAGGTCAACGGCGGCGATCAGATCGTAGGCCATGTAGGCGGCAGGCACGCAAGCGGAATATATCGAAAACGTTACAATTCTAGCATCCGGGAAATGGCCGGCTGTGCCAATTACTTACGATAACGCACCTTTCGCTGTCATCATTTTGCAACCTGAGTGAAAGAAAATGAAAACCCTCCCGCAGTTGTCCGACAAAAAGCAAAAACTGATGAGTGTTCCCGGCGCTATCGCCTCCGCTACAAAACGCCCCTTCATCAATCGCGAACTTTCGCTGCTCACTTTCAATCGCCGCGTATTGGCTCAGGCCGCCGACGAAAATGTGCCGTTGCTGGAACGGTTGCGTTTTCTCTGCATCGTGTCGAGCAATCTCGATGAGTTTTTCGAGATTCGCGTCGCTGGCCTGAAGGAACAGATCAAGCTTGACAGCCGCATCACCGACAACGACGGACTCGAGCCAAAGGAAGTATTGCGCCGCGTAGCATTACAGGCTCAGGCCCTGATCGCAGAACAATACGCACTGCTGAACGACAACATTCTGCCCGCGCTGCGCAAGGAAGGCGTAGTGTTTTTCCATCGCGGCGAATGGACGCCGGAACAGCAGAAGTGGATTCACGCTTTTTTTGTCAGGGAAGTAATGCCGGTGCTGACGCCGATCGGGCTCGACCCGGCACATCCTTTTCCGCGGGTGCTTAATAAAAGCCTCAACTTCGCCATCGAGCTTGAGGGCAAGGATGCATTCGGCCGCAGCGGCGCGGCGGCCATCGTACAGGCGCCGCGTTCCTTGCCGCGCGTGATCCGACTGCCTGGAGAACTCAGTGGCGTAGCCCACGGTTTTGCCTTCCTCTCGTCGATCATGCACCAACATGTGAACAAGCTGTTCGCGGGTATGAATGTCGTCGGCTGCTACCCATTTCGTGCCACGCGCAATTCCGACCTGTTCGTCGATGACGAGGAAATCAAAAATCTGCGCATTGCATTACAGGGTGAACTGCCGCAACGCCATCTCGGCGATGCTGTACGTCTTGAGGTGGCGGAGAGTTGTCCGGATGTCATGGCCAACTTCCTGCTCACGCAGTTCGGGCTTGGCCGGGAGGATCTGTATCGCACACCGGGTATCGTCAATCTGGTACGCCTGTTCTCGGTGCCCGACCAGATCGATCTGCCGCGCCTGAAATACCCCCAGTTCGTGCCAGCCATGCCCAAGGTGATGACCAAGCGCGCCGATATCTTCTCCTGCATCCGCAAGCAGGAAATTCTGCTCCACCACCCTTTCCAATCCTTCACGCCGGTGATCAACCTGCTGCAGCAGGCGGCGGACGATCCCGACGTGGTCGGCATCAAGATGACGGTCTATCGCACCGGTACCGACTCGGTATTGATGGAACATCTGCTGCGCGCGGCGCAGAAGGGAAAAGAAGTCACGGTCGTTATCGAACTCATGGCGCGCTTCGACGAAGAGGCCAATCTCGATATCGCCAATCGTCTCGAAGAAGTTGGCGCACATGTAGTGTATGGCGTGTTCGGCTACAAGACCCACGCCAAGATGGTAATGGTGTTACGCAAGGAAGACGGCAAGTTCCGCCGCTATGTGCATCTCGGCACCGGCAACTACCATCAGCGCACGACGCGCCTCTATACCGATTTCGGCCTCATGACCTGCAACCCCGACATCGGCGAAGACGTGAATGAAGTCTTCAAACAATTAACGGGTCTGGGCAAGGCCGGTGCCCTGCACCATCTGTGGCAGGCGCCGTTCTCGCTGCAGGCCAACACGCTCGCCGCCATCCATGCCGAGACCGCCCTGGCCAAGGCGGGGAAACCGGCGCGCATCATCGCCAAGATGAATGCCCTGCTCGAACGCCAGGTGATCGAAGCGCTCTACGAAGCCTCGCAAGCTGGCGTCAGCATTGATCTCATCATCCGCGGCATGTGCGCCCTGCGTCCGGGAATCAAGGGCCTGTCGGAAAATATCCGGGTGCGCTCTATCGTCGGCCGCTTTCTCGAACATAGCCGCATTTTCTATTTTCATGCCGATGGCAATGAAAACATCTACCTGTCCAGCGCCGACTGGATGGAGCGCAATTTCTTCCGTCGCATCGAGGTTGCGTTCCCGATTCTCGACCCCAAGCTCAAGCGCCGCGTGATTAAGGAAGGCCTGCAACCCTATCTCGCCGACAACAGCAATTCCTGGGAAATGGACAGCGACGGCGGCTACCGTCTCCAGGCGAAACGGCGCCCACGCAACTGCGCACAGGAAATCCTGCTTGCCGACCTCAGCAGCAGTTGATGACGGCCTGCCGGGCGCGTTGCTTCATTTTTGCGCAAAGGAAAAATCATGTCTGACAAAAGGGTTGCCAACTTCACCGCATTAGCCACCAGCACCGCCCCGGGCGGCCAATCGATCTCGCTCGCCAGCCTCAAAGGCAGGAAAATCGTGCTGTACTTCTACCCCAAGGACAGCACACCAGGCTGCACCACCGAAGCCCAGCAGTTCCGCGACCTGCACGCGGAATTCGTCAAGGCCGGCGCGGTGATACTCGGCGTTTCGCGCGACAGTATCAAGTCGCATGAAAACTTCAAGGCCAAAATGGGTCTGCCTTTCGATCTGCTGTCGGATACCGACGAAGCGCTATGCACCCAGTTTGGCGTGATCAAAATGAAGAACATGTACGGCAAGCAAGTCAGGGGGATTGAGCGGTCCACGTTCCTGATAGATAAAAACGGAGTGATTGTCTGCGAATGGCGCGGGCTCAAGGCCGATGGACATGCCAGTGAGGTGCTGCAAGCGGTACTCGAACTTTCCTGAAACAAGGATTCTTTCGGGCGCGGCGCGAGGCGTGCTGTAAATCGCTCGATTTATTCCGTACTCGTAGCCTTGCCCTTCTTATCCACGATAATCGTTAAGAAAGGTTGAATGGTACTTTTACCCTTCATCGCCACAATGCTCGCTCCGCGATTGTTCCCGGCACGATACGAAGACATGTAGATATAGCCGGCGCGTGTTAATTGCTCGATAAGCAGACTTTCGTTATCCGGCGAAAAATTGCCATCAAGCCTTGTCACTGATGTGCTATTCCGTACTGTGGTGGCGTAGGTATCCCGGTCTTCTTCAACGATGTCGTTCGCAGCAAAAATCCTGCTTGTAGCCTCCGAAGTAGAGGCTTTCCCATTTTGTTGGTTACTTGTAACCTGGCTGCTCCAGGCATAAACAAGAATTGCCAATAACAATATTGCTACCGCACTCAATCTGAGCATCATTAGAAACCAGGCGATCTAATTCGTAAACATGCAGGTTCGCAATTTTACTGTAGAAGAGAGACACGGATTCAGTGCAGCAACTGTTGGAAGAAATAGACAATAGAGATCATCAAGAAAGATGGACAATCGCCTTTGCGCAAACTTCTCGTGCACGCGGGAGGCTAGCGATAGCATAATCCGAAAGCTGACAACATTTCGAGCGTCCCCTTGCCCCAAATTTGTAATCCTGCGTTTCCTTCGTCAATCGAGATGAACCGGCACTGCAGGTGCTCGCGATGACTCTCTTGCCTGATGCTCCCAGCGTCGAGTCATTGCGCGCAAAACTGGGCAAATCTTATGCGTGGGTAGTATTGCTGGTCATCTCCGGCGGCGGCATCGCCTCGGTACTGACCTCGACCAGTTTCACGGTGGCGATACCGGCCGTGATGCGCGAATTCGGCGTCGGCCACGATGTGGTGCAACTCGGCATGAGCGCCTACGTGGCGGCAATGACCATTGCCATGCTGCCGGCGGTGTGGATGTTCGAGCGCTTCGGCATGCGCCGCTGCTTCCTGGCTTCGATGAGCTTCATGCTGGTCGTCAGCGCCATCGGATCGTTCAGTACGTCCTTCGGCTTCATGGTCGCCATCCGCATGGCACAGGGCGCCGCAGCCGGGATGATGGTGCCTATGGGCCCCATCATCGTGATGCGTCTGTTCCCGCCGGAACTGCAAGGGCGCGCCTGGGGAGTGATCGGTTTTGCCGTGGTGCTGGCGCCGACGGTGGCACCGGCGATGGGCGGCTTTCTCGTCGATGCCCACGGCTGGCAGTCGATTTTCTGGATCAATATTCCATTCTGCATCATCGTCCTGATTGTCGCGTATTTCCTGCTGCCGCTGACAGCCCCGCGCACCGAACGCGGCCCCGACTGGCGTGGCCTTGTCCTGCTGGGCACCGCTTCGCTCGCCGTCATCGTCGCCGCGACCCTGCTGCACAAAGCCGGCCCCCTGTCGTGGCAGGTGTTGTCGAGCGCGGGATTGAGCGTGCTGGCCGTCGGATGTTTCCGGTTACATGCACGGCGCATCGAGCACCCCATCATTTCGCTCGGCATTTTCCGCTACCGCCGCGTCGTCATGGGTGCGATCGTTGCATTCGCCTATGGCGTAGGAATGTACGGCTCGACCTATCTGGTGCCGCTGTTTCTGCAAAGCGTACTCGGCTATTCAGCCACCGATGCCGGACTGGCGCTGCTCCCCGCCGGACTGGTTCAGGCCATCATGATGCTGGTCGGCGGCTGGTGGGTCGATCACGGTTCGCCACGCCTGATCTGCGCCTTCGGCTTGATCCTGTTCGGCGCGGCGTTCCTCGCGTTATGGATATTTGCATCCTCGATCAATTACCACGCTGTCGTCATTGCCACCGGGGTCAGCCGTATCGGTCTCGGCGTATTGTTGCCGGCGATCAACCTTGGCGCCTTGCGCGGTTTGAAAAGCAGCGTCATGGGCCAGGCCACGGTGTTCCTGCAATACCTGCGTCAGCTCGGCGGCATGCTCGGCGTGGCGAGCATCGCCGTATATGTCGAATGGCGCAGCCATCAACTGGCGCCGGCAGGTGATGCGACCCTGACGGCTTTTGCCGAGGGTTTTCTGATGATTGCCATTGCCTTCGGCATCTCGGTCTTTGCTGCCAGCAACATGCGCGAGGACTCGTGACTGGCAACTATGGTACAAATCGCACTGACAACAGTGAAGCAACCCTGCCGCCCCTGACCTTTTGGAGTATTGATGAACGCAAAGCGCCACACCAAGTCCAGCGACCGCAACAACAGCGCCACCAAGCTCTTCGTGCTCGATACCAACGTTCTCATGCACGACCCGACCAGCCTGTTTCGCTTCGAGGAGCACGATATCTTCATACCAATGAAGACGCTCGAAGAACTCGATGACAACAAGAAAGGCATGTCGGAAGTCGCGCGCAATGCGCGCCAGGCCAGTCGCATGCTTGATGAAATCGTCAGCGGCGGCGAGGACGGCATTGCCGCCGGCATCGATTTGCTGAAACCATCGCACGAACTGGCCAGCGGCCGCCTGTTCCTGCAGACCGAAGCCATGAATGGCACGCTGCCGGACTCCCTGCCCACTTCGCGCGCCGACAACCAGATCCTCGCCGTGGTGATGTTCCTGCAGGGCAAATTCGCCAAGCGGCCGGTGATCCTGGTGTCGAAAGACATCAACATGCGCATCAAGGCGCGTGCGCTGGGTCTCGCGGCACAGGACTACTTCAACGACAAGGTGCTCGAAGACACCGATCTGCTCTATACCGGATCACTGGCGCTGCCTGCAGATTTCTGGGAGACCCACGGCCAGAACATGAAGTCATGGAAGCAGGACAACAAGACGCTGTACCAGATACAGGGGCCGCTGGTGCCAAGTCTGCTGGTCAACCAGTTTGTTTATCTCGATGCCGACAAGGAGCGCCCTTTCCTCGCCAATGTGCGCGCACGCGACGGCAAGACCGCAGTGTTGTCCACCTTGGTTGATTACAGCCATCACAAGAACGCCGTGTGGGGCATCACCGCGCGCAACCGTGAACAGAATTTCGCGCTCAACCTGCTGATGGATCCGGACATCGACTTCGTCACCCTGCTCGGCCAGGCCGGCACCGGCAAAACGCTGCTTACGCTCGCTGCAAGCCTGACGCAGACGCTGGAAACGAAGCGCTTTTCCGAGATCATCATCACCCGCGTCACCGTGCCGGTGGGCGAAGACATCGGCTTCCTGCCCGGCACCGAAGAGGAAAAGATGACACCGTGGATGGGCGCCCTCGAAGACAACCTCGACGTGCTCAACAAGCCGGCCGACGAACCCGGCCAGGGCGGTGCCTACGGCGGCGACTGGGGCCGCGCCGCGACCATGGACCTGATCCGCAGCCGCATCAAGGTCAAATCGCTCAACTTCATGCGCGGCCGCACCTTCATCAACAAGTTCCTGATCATCGACGAGGCACAGAACCTGACGCCGAAGCAGATGAAGACGCTGATCACGCGCGCCGGTCCCGGCACCAAGGTGGTCTGTCTCGGCAACATCTCGCAGATCGATACGCCCTACCTCACCGAGGGCAGTTCGGGCCTGACCTACGTCGTTGACCGCTTCAAGGACTGGCCCCACAGCGGCCACATCACCCTGCAACGCGGCGAACGCTCACGTCTGGCCGATCACGCCGGCGAAGTGCTGTAAGCATCAAGCCTGCAGATTCGTTACGGATTTGCAGGCCTGGCTTTCACGGGAAGTTGGACCGCTCTCAGTCCAGACCGTAATGGGATCGACCATAAGCAGCCAAAGGATATGCCATACTGTTCAAACGTATCCTCATCAGAAGTAAATTCATACAAGGAGACAATCATGGCAAAAAAGAACGAGCCAAGTGCATATTTACAGCTCAAGAAAAAATATCCGGAATACTTGTGCGCCGTTGAGGCATTAGGACTAGCAATACAACAAGCTGGTCCGCTCGGAGAAGCAGTCACGCATCTGGTTCAGTTAGGTGCGGCAGCGGCTATCCGCTCCGAAGGTGCAGTACACAGCCATGTAAGGCGGGCGCTGGAGGCAGGCGTCAGTTCACAGGAAATTCACCATGCCCTGCTTTCAGTAACAAGCACCATAGGTTTTCCTAACGTTGTGGCGGCATTGAGCTGGGCAGATGATGTAATAGGCAATGAGAAATCTGGCAAGAAACGTTCTGGCAAAAAGAAGTAGCACGAGTCGCCTCGTGTTTGACAGTTGCGGAAATTGAATCTCCTTCAAAGCTGGGGATCAACATCGATCCGTCACGGGTGCGCACAGAGGCCGCAGCCTTTGACGGCGCACCCCGGGACTAAACACTAGCCCTTCTTCTTCCCCTTCATGGCGATCCAGGCAATCGCGCCGATTGCCACGAAAGGCATCGCCAAGGCATAAGCGAGGCCGATGATCGGGGCGACAAGGAACAACGCGAGATTCTTGATCCGGCTCTCTTTCACCGGTGCCGCCGTCGCTGCGGGCGCTGTGACGGCTTCGCTGGCAACCGCTTCCGTCATGGGTTCGGCGGCCGGCTGGCGATGCTCTTCCAATGCCTTGCTGGCACTGCGCTCGATCATTTCCGGCGACAACGGCTTGTTCAGGAAGCCTGATACGCCGGCTGCCTTTGCCCTGGATTGATTCTCCAGGGAGCTGTAACCCGTGACGATCACGACTGGCAACCAGGGCTGACTGGCCTTGATCCGTTCCGCGACTTCAATGCCGCTGATGCCGGGCATCTTGATGTCGGTAAACACCACATCGTAGGTCTCGTTTTTGAGTTTCTGCAGCGCATCCTCGCCGCTCTGGGCGTTGATGACCGCAAAGCCCTTGGCGGTTAGAACTCGATCGATACTTTTTGCGACGACAGGGTCGTCATCGACAACCAGGATTCTGGGTAGCTTGTTCACGATAATCTCCTTGAGAGAATTGGACGTTGTTTTTTCCATGGTAACTAATGTATGGCAGTGCTCTGACTCTGCGCCTCACAGTGCAATGCCCACTTCTTGTGCGTCATTGCGCGGTTGGTTGCCTGGATGATGTCGTCCGGGCCGACCGGCTTGGCGAGATAGTCGTAGGCACCCAGAGCCACCGCCTCCTTGGCGGATTCAATGCTGGGATTACCGGTGATCACGACGACTTCGATCTCGGGCCACTGCGTCTTGATCGCCTTGAGGACGGCCATGCCATCCATTTCCGGCATGCGCATATCGAGCAAGACGACATCAACCGCGCGTTGCTTCATCGCCTGCAAGGCATCCTTGCCATTCCAGGCTACTTCGACATTGCAGTTGCCGCCAGCCAAAATCCTGGCGTAACTGCGGTGAATGATTTCTTCGTCATCAACCACCAGGACTTTGGTTTTCTCGCTCATGTTGGCCACCTGTTGCGTGCTGTTTGTCTGACAACCAATCTGTTCAACGATGTGCAACAGCCTTGATTCCGACCCAAGCCAAGGCACCGAGTCCGACGAAGGGACCGACAACGACTGTGGCCAAACCGATGAATGGAGCAGCGACGGTCAGCGCAATGAATTTGGTCGCTGGAACCTTCACGGCAAGCGCCTTGGCACCGAACCAGGCGATCATGCCCAAGGCCACGAAGGGCATGGCAACCGCGTAGGCTAGCGCGATGAACGGGGCGGCGAGGAAGAGAGCGATGTTCTTTGCCTTGTTTTCGCGACGAACTGCGGCGGCAGCGTGTTCTTCGGGGGTGATCGGCACTGCGATCCAGCGCTCGGTCTTCTCAACCGGTGCAACCGCTTGAACTTCGACTTCGGAAACTTCGTATTTACGTAGGGCGCTCATGATGTTCTCCTTTGACACGTTTGATAATCAGGACTTGCTCGATCGTCTATACGCATCAGCTGTGCCAGGATGCCGCAGAGCGTCAATTAATTCATATTAATCAATATGATATTGAGACATTCCATCGAATCGATAGGGAGGCTGTGCCGCCAGTCAAGCGCGGCGAAGTACAAAAAACTTATGCGGCTGGGTCCGGCATATCTATGGATGTCTCTTAATATCAATCACTTGCAATGTTCGGGGCGATGCATATTTTTCGCATTCAGGCACCCTGCCTGATGAGTCCCAGGCTCATGCAGCGAGCCTGGGCGGGCGTAAAGTAGCGCCATGTCTTTGCGCATTCTTTACGTCGATTTCAATTCTTACTTCGCTTCGGTCGAGCAGCAGCTACGGCCTGCGCTACGCGGAAAGCCGCTCGGCGTATTGCCGGTAATGACCGAGAGCACCTGCTGCATCGCCGCCAGCTACGAAGCCAAGGCGTTCGGCATCAAGACCGGCACCCTGGTGCGCGAGGCAAGGAAACGCTGTCCCGATATGGTGTTCGTCGAGGCGCGTCCATCGCTTTATGTGCAAAAGCATCACGAACTGGTGGCGGCGGTCGAATCCTGCACGCCGGTTGGCAAGGTGCTGTCCATTGACGAAATGGCTTGCCCGCTGATGGGCAGCGAACGGCAGCGCGACAAGGCGCTGGCGCTGGCGGCGCACATCAAGCGCACCATCGCCGCCACAGTCGGCGAGCATCTGCGCTGCTCGATCGGCATCGCGCCCAACACCATGCTGGCCAAGATCGCTTCCAACATGAAGAAGCCGGATGGCTGCACGGTGATCGAATCCGGCGATCTGCCCGATGCGCTCTACCCGCTCGAACTGCGCGCCATTCCCGGCATCGGCCGCGCCATGGAGCAACGCCTCGCGCGCCGGCGCATCACCACGATGCGACAGCTATGCGCGCTCAACGCCGACCAGTTGCAGACCGCCTGGGGCAGCATCGAAGGCAGCCGCCTCCACGCCAGGCTGCGCGGGGAAGAAACCGCAACGACCGAGCATGCGCGCGCCAGCATCGGTCATTCTCATGTCATGCCACCCGAGTTGCGCACGCAACAAGGCGCGCATTCGGTGCTGCATCGCCTGCTGCAAAAAGCCGCCATGCGCCTGCGCAGCTATGCCTTGATTGCCGGCGCCATGCATGCCTATGTCAAATATGAAAACCGCACATCGTGGCACGACGATATCCGCTTCGATCCGAGCAGCGATACGCTGCAACTGCTGGCGGCGTTTGAACAACTCTGGGCGCGGCAGCCACGCGGCAAGGCGGCGCCGATGGCGGTGGGCGTTTCGCTCGGCAGCCTCAGGGAACAGACGCAGCAATCGCGCAGCCTGTTCGACGAAGCGGGCCAAACCAGCCACGACCGCCTCAATGTCGTGCTCGACGCGGTCAACTTGCGCTACGGTCGCAACAGTCTGTATTTCGGCGGCGCGCACCAGGCGTTATTCGCCGCGCCGATGCGCATTGCCTTCCAGCACATTCCCGACATGGAAGTCGAAGCCGACTAAGGCATATTTCGGCACAACGCGGAGTTTTGCCATACGCCTATTCACCAGACTTCGGCTATCAGCTCTTATCCGTGATGCAAAGAATTCCACAGGCGGGCAAGGAAGAAGAATACGAAATCCGGCGGCGCATCAAGGGACTGCTAAACGGCATGCCTTGATTGGGGCTTGGCCGGTACTTGGCCAAAGGCGACGTTTAGCGAGGATAGAAAGGGTGTATTGGCGAACGGCCGCTGCTGGTTTCGCGAACATGTACTACGACCCATTCCAGCCTAATGACATACGCAACCACTTCGGCGGCTTTCTGAAAGCGGATTCAACCGATGGATGCAACGCCTCGGTCTATCGTGACAGCGGTGCCCGTTCCAACCCATGCAAGGCTGTGCCCAGCCCGAAGCCGTGTTGCTTGAACCAGCCGGCATTCATTTCCAGCGCAAAGCGGATCGGGCCGGCTGAGCAGTGATTGTTCAGAGTTTGGGGGGCCATTTCCTCGATATTTACAATAATGCCTTTGTCGTCAAGAAAGGCAACCGAGAGCGGCAGCAGAGTGTTTTTCATCCACATGCATTCCTGCCGCGATTCCGGAAACACGAACAGCATGCCGTGATTGGCGGGCATTTTTTCGCGAAACATCAAGCCGCGCTGGCGCGCGGCATCGGTGGCCGCGACTTCGGCTTCGATGCGGTATATGCCCATGGCGAGTTCCATCTCAGGGAAGGATTCGGCCCGCACATTTGCGTTCATGAAAGCAAGCAGCGTAAGCGCGATACACAACAGCATGTTCATAGGAATCTATCCAGTATTCGGCGGCTGTGGGAATCGAGTTCCAGCGGATTGCGAATCAGGAATTGGATGCCGTGGCTGTCGGCAACCAGCAGCGCATTGCGGTCGACGCGGCGGATGTCCTCCTCGCCGCGCAGGATGAAGCTCGCCTCGCCACGATCGGTTTCGACGCGCCAGGTGCTCGGCGTGGCGAAGCTCGACACCTTGCGGATGCGATGGATGACGGGCATGAATTCGCGGCTCGCCAGTTCTTCGGCAATCAATCCTCCCTGCGGTTCAGGCAGCATGCCGGGATCGGGGATCCAGGCCAGTTCGCGGCCATCGCCCGCCACCAGAGCAATTCCTGCATCGGGCGCGGTGAGCGGAAAGGCGCGCACCGGCACTACGCTCTCGACGGTTTCTCCTTCGGCACTGACGAAAATCAGTTTTCCGTAAGCGTCGCGGCTCAATTTCCAGTTGATGGAGGTGTTCATGCCGTGGCCTCGCTCAAGTCGTCATCCACCAGTTCGGTATCCACATTGCGCGCCTGTGCCTGATACAGCCTGTAATAGGCGCCTTCGCGCGCCATCAATTCTTCGTGGCCGCCGATTTCGACGATTTGGCCGCGATCCATCACGACCAGTCGGTCCGCTTGGCGCAGTGTCGACAGGCGATGCGCAATCGCAATCGTGGTGCGGCCATAGACCAGGTTGTCGAGCGCCTTCTGGATTTCCTTTTCGGTCTCGGTGTCGACCGACGAGGTGGCTTCGTCGAGAATCAGGATGCGCGGATCGATGAGCAAGGCGCGCGCAATCGAAATGCGCTGGCGCTCGCCGCCCGACAAGCCCTGCCCGCGTTCGCCGACCTGCGAGTCATAGCCTTGCGGCAAACGCAAAATGAATTCGTGCGCATGCGCGGCGCGCGCGGCGGCGACGATTTCCTCGCGCGTTGCCTCCGGTTTGCCATAGGCAATGTTCTCGGCGATGGAACCGAAAAAGAGAAAGGGTTCCTGTAGTACGAGGCCGATTTGGCGCCGGTATTCGGCCACCGGGACGGAACGGATATCGGTGCCGTCGATGCGGATCGCGCCCTCCGACACATCGTAGAAACGGCAGATCAGATTGACGAGCGTGCTCTTGCCCGATCCGCTGTGACCGACGAGGCCGATCATTTCGCCGGGACGGATGCCGAGATTCAAGTTGCGGATCACCGAGCGGTTGCCGTAGCGGAAACTGATTTCGCGAATCTCGATGGCGCCTTTCACCTCTTTCAGATGCACCGGCGTCACCGGTTCCGGCACGCTTGACACATGATCGAGAATGTCGAAGATGCGTTTCGCGCCAGAAGCCGCTTTTTGCGTCACCGAAACAATGCGGCTCATCGAATCGAGGCGCGTGTAGAAGCGGCCGATGTAGGCCAGAAAGGCGGTAAGCACGCCGACCGTGATCTGGCTTTTCGAGACCTGCCAGATGCCGAAGCCCCACACCACCAGCAGGCCGATTTCGGTCAGCAGCGACACCGTCGGCGAGAACAGCGACCAGATCTTGTTGAGGCGGTCATTGACCGCGAGATTATGCCTGTTGGCTTCGCGGAAGCGCATCGTCTCGCGCTCCTCCTGCGCGAAAGCTTTCACCACGCGGATACCGGGGATGGTGTCGGCCAGCACATTGGTGACTTCGGACCAAACCCGGTCGATTTTCTCGAAACCGGTGCGCAGCCGGTCGCGCACGACATGGATCATCCAAACGATGAACGGCAGGGGCAGGAAGGTCACCAGCGCCAGCCAGGGATTGATGGTGAACAGCACGACCGCCGTCATCACCACCATCAGCACGTCGGTGGCGAAGTCAAGCAAATGCAGCGAGAGGAAGACGCAGATGCGGTCGGACTCGGAGCCGATGCGCGACATCAGGTCGCCGGTGCGTTTGCCGCCGAAGTATTCGAGCGAAAGACGCAGCATGTGCTCGTAAGTGGCGGTGCGCAGATCGGCGCCAATACGTTCCGACACCAGCGCAAGGATGTAGGTCTTGGCCCAACTCAAGGCCCATGCCGCAATAGCGGAAAGCAGCAGGCCACTGAGCAGTTTGCCGACCAGCATGACATCGATGGGTGCACCGTTCTGGTAGGGAATCAACACGTCATCCATCAGAGGAATGGACAGGTAGGGCGGCACCATATTGGCGGCCGTCGCGATCAGGGTGAGGACGAAGCCGGCGAGCAACTGCCCGCGGTAGGGACGGGCGAAGCGCCACAGCCGCAGCAGCGTCCAGGTTGAGGGCGGGGTGTGGATCGCGCGCGAACAGATCGGGCATTCTTTCTCCCCCGGTTCCAGTACGGCCTTGCACTGCGGACAGACATTCTCTTCGCGCGGCCGTGGTGGCAGGCCACTGGTAAGGCTTTCAATACGACGTTCGAATGCGTCAAGCAGGCCGACGGCATCAACGTTCTGCCCCAGCGTGAAGCGCCATGCGGACAGGCGTCCCGTCGCATCTTCGAGCGCCAGTGTGCCCACGCCGGCATGGTCTAAATGCCGCAACGCCAAATCGGTCGACAACGGCCAGGATTGCCATTGACCGCTGGCGTCGCAGGCCAGCAGCCGCGCACCGGTAAGTACAATCACCCCCGGCCTGAAATGCAGTTGCGCATCGAGGTCGGTTTCGAGCCAGGCCAGCAACATTTCACCCGCTTGCAGCAAGGGTTTCAGCGCTGTCTCCCAGACGGGCGGCAAGGCACCTGTTGGGCGGGGAAGTGAGTGCAAGGGGGGCGTTGTCGTCATTGATATGCAAGTCGAAAATCACCCGAAAAAACCGATTTCACGGGCCAGCGAGTATAGCCCAGTCATTTCCACGCCTAATCGGTGATTTCCACCATGATTTGTCTGCCAGAATATTTACAGGAGCCTGTCAGCAATTCAGCGCACTCCGCGTTAATGGGATAGCTCCATCAAGTCAATCGTCGGGCCGCCCCAAGATTGACTTGGCCCCATCGGGGGGCGGTTCAGGCTGTAGATCTGAACCGGGGGCACAGCTAATTCTTTAAATGAAAACAAAAGACATCAAGTTCCTGCGGGTCACTTATCTCGCCGGTCCGAACATCTGGACCTACCGCCCTGCCCTCGAAGCCTGGGTCGATATCGGCGCATTCGAGGAATTCCCATCGAACACCCTGCCCGGTTTCGTGGATCGGCTGACTGCGTGTCTGCCCAGCCTTGCCGTGCATCGCTGCGGCATCGGCGAACCCGGCGGCTTCCTGCTGCGGCTGCGGCAGGGGACGTGGATGGGGCACATCCTCGAACACGTCACGCTCGAACTGCAAAACCTGATCGGCATGCGCACCGGCTTCGGCAAGACACGCGGCACCTCGCAGCGCAGTGTGTACAAGGTTGTGGTACGTTCGCGCGACGAGAAAACCTCGCGCGCCTGCTTCGACACTGCGCGCGAACTGCTCCTGGCGGCGGTCGAGGACCGGCCCTTCGACCTTGCCGCACAGTTGGCCCCATTGCGCGACATGGCCGAATCACGGTTTCTCGGCCCCAGTACCGCCTGCATCGTCGATGGCGCGACCGAGCGGCGCATTCCCACGATCCGGCTTTCAGAGGGCAATCTGGTACAACTCGGCCAGAGCGCGAAGAGCCACCGCATCTGGACCGCGGAAACTGACCTCACCAGTGCCATCGCCGAAGGCATTTGCAGCGACAAGGATCTGACCAAGAGCCTGCTCGCTGCCTGCGGCATTCCGGTGCCGGGCGGACGTCCGGTCGACAGCCCCGAAGACGCATGGGAGGCGGCACAAGAAATCGGTCTGCCGGTGGTTGTCAAGCCGGCTGACGCCAACCATGGCCGCGGCGTTTATGTCGACCTTTCGACCGAAGCCGATGTCAAAGCCTCCTACACTCGCGCTCTGCTGCACAGCCGCCATATCATTGTTGAGGAATTCATTCCCGGCAACGAGCACCGGCTGCTCGTCGTGGGGGAAAAACTCGTGGCGGCGGCACGCGGAGAAAGCGCATGGGTGAAGGGTGATGGTCGCGCGACCATCACCGAGCTGATCGAAAGCCAGATCAATTCCGACCCACGTCGCGGCCTGACCGAAGACTTTCCGCTTAATATTGTTTCGCTCGAAGACGACACCGCCAACACTTTTGATCTGGCGCGCCGCGGCTTTACTCCCGACTCTGTTCCCGCCAAGGGACTGCGCGTGCTGATCCAGCGCAATGGCAACGTCGCCTTCGATGTCACCGATGAGGTTCATCCCAGCATCGCCGCCACGGTATCACTGGCCGCGCGCGTAGTCGGTCTCGATATCGCCGGGATCGATCTGGTTGCTGGAGACATCTCACGGCCATTGCGCGAACAGCGCGGCGCAATTGTCGAAATCAACGCCGGGCCTGGGCTGCTGATGCACCTCAAGCCCGCCACCGGCAAGCCGCGCCCGGTCGGCCGCGCCATCGTTGATCACCTTTTTGCCGCAGGCGAGAACGGTCGCATTCCAATCGTGGGTGTCACCGGCTCCAAGGGTAAAACTACGGTCTCGCGCCTGATCGGCCGCATGCTCAAACTCTCCGGCAAGCAGGTCGGTCTCGCCTGCGGCGATGGCCTGTTTTTCGACCGCCGCCGCGCCAAAACGGGCAATTGCGCCAACTGGGCATCTGCGCATCGGGTGTTGTTGACGCGCTCGGTTGAAGCTGCCGTTTTCGAAAACGGAAAACGCGCCATTCTCAGTGAGGGTCTTGCCTACGATCGTTGCTCGGTCGGCATTGTCACCAACATCGATCCTGCCGATAGCGAACTGGAGTTCTTTATAGAAACCGCGGAGCAGATAACAAACGTCTTCCGTACCCAGATCGATTTGGTGCTCGATGACGGTGCGGCAGTGCTCAACGCCGCCGATCCGCTGGTGGCGGAACTGGCCTCGCTGTGCGATGGTGAGGTCATGTTTTTCAGCCGCGATCCCGCTGCCGCCCCCCTCGCCCAACACCTGGCCAACGGCGGCCGCGCGGTGCTGCTGCATGACCGGCAAATCGTATTGACGACTGGGGGCGAATCCAGCGTGTTAACCGCTATGAGTCAGATACCGATGACTGCCAACACGGCGGCTGCCTACCAAACCGAGAACGTCCTGACTGCGGTCGCCGCAGCATGGGCGCTGAAAATTCCGCGCGAACTGATTCGCGCCGTCATTGAAACCTTCGACCCGAGCCGCGACGAGGCCCTCGACAAAACCACGCTTGCATCAACAGGCATGTAACCAGGCCGATATGAACCGCCCTACTCCCGGCCAGAAAATGGATAGTATGCAGTATGCAACTTTTAATGTCTCGCGCGTTCGCGCCCTGCGCGGCCCCAACCTGTGGAGCCGGAATACTGCGATTGAGGCAATCGTTTCCTGTCAGGGCGATTTGTATGGCGGCCCCGGCTATTTTTCCCGGCTGCGCCAACGTTTTCCCGAAATTGGCTATCAGGCGCCAGTCGGCAATGATGAATCGCTACCGCCGTTGCCAAACACACTTGAATTGGCCGCGCTCGGCCTGCAGGCGCAGGCCGGTTGCCCGGTTACGTTCAGCCGCACGGTGCAAACGGTGGAACCCGGCGTTTACCAGATCATCGTCGAATACAGTGAAGAAGCGGTCGGCCGCCTGGCCTTCGACTACGCACGAGCGCTATGCATGGCCGCGCTGCACGACCAGCCCTTCGATCTGGCGCAGGCTTTGGCAGCGCTACGCGAACTCGATGAGGACGTTCGCCTCGGCCCCAGTACCGGCGCCATTGTGCGGGCCGCGGTTGCCCGCGGCATTCCCTATCGGCGCCTGACCGAGGGCAGTCTGGTGCAATTTGGCTGGGGCAGCCGCCAGCGCCGTATCCAAGCCGCTGAAACCGATCGCAGCAGCGCCATCGCCGAAACCATCGCGCAGGACAAGGAACTCACCAAGACCCTGCTTCATGCCGCCGGCGTACCGGTTCCGGAAGGCCGTCCCGTGGAGAGCATTGAAGACGCCCGCGTCGCGGTCGCCAAACTCGGCTGGCCGGTAGTCGTCAAACCCCAGGACGGCAATCAGGGCAAGGGCGTTACCGTCAATATCACCAGTGAAGACCACTTGCATATTGCCTACAACGCGGCGCTGGAAATCAGTTCTGCGGTAATGCTGGAACGCTACCTGCCCGGCCAGGATTACCGCCTGCTGGTGGTCGGCGACAAACTGGTTGCCGCGGCACGGCGCGACCCGCCGCATGTGATCGGTGACGGCCTCCATACCATCCGCGCACTGGTCGATCAGATCAATAGCGACCCGCGCCGCAGCGAGGGCCATGCCACGTTGCTGACCAAGATCCGCTTCGATGATATAGCCCTCGCCCGGCTCGCCGCGCAGGGCTATGACGCCGAGTCGGTGCCGCCCATCGGCGCGCGTGTCGTGTTGCGCAACAATGCCAATCTCAGTACGGGTGGAACCGCAACCGATGTCACCGACGATGTTCATCCGGAACTGGCTGCGCGTGCGGTGGCGGCGGCGCAAATGGTCGGCCTCGATATATGCGGCATCGACGCCATCTGCGGATCCGTGCTGGAACCGCTTGAAAGTCAGGGTGGCGGCATCGTCGAAGTCAATGCCGCACCGGGCTTGCGCATGCACTTGCAACCTTCCTACGGCAAGGGCCGCGCCGTCGGTGAGGCCATCATCGCCCAGATGTTCGCACCAGGTGAAGATGGCCGTATTCCGATCGTGGCTGTGGCTGGCACCAACGGCAAGACCACCACCGTGCGCCTGATCACCCATCTGCTTGCGACCGCTGGCCGCTGCGTCGGCATGACCAGTACCGAAGGCGTGTATGTCAAAGACCAATGCATCGACACGGGAGATTGCAGCGGGCCGCGCAGCGCACGAAATGTACTGATGCATCCCGATGTCGATGCCGCCGTATTCGAGACGGCGCGTGGCGGCGTATTGCGCGAAGGGCTCGGCTTCGACCGCTGCAACGTGGCGGTGGTGACCAATATCGGCAGCGGCGACCATCTCGGCCTGAGTTACATCAGTACCGTGGAAGACCTGGCGGTAGTAAAGCGCGTCGTGGTGCAGAATGTCGCTCCCGACGGTGTCGCCGTGCTCAATGCGGCCGACCCGATGGTGGCCAGCATGGCGGATTTCTGTCCCGGCTCGGTCACTTTTTTCGCTGCCGACCGGCACCATCCGATCATCAGCACGCGCCGCGCGCAAGGCCATCGCGTCGTCTTTGTCGAAGACGGCAGGATCGTTGCCAGCCGCGGCCAGTTCGAACAGCGTCTGCCGCTGGAGCGGATTCCGCTCACGCGCAACGGCAGTATCGGCTTTCAGGTCGAGAACGTCATGGCCGCCGTCGCCGCCGCCTGGGCTCTGGGCATTTCATGGAAGGTCATTGTTGATGGGCTGTCGACCTTCGTCAGCGACCCGAATACGGTACCGGGGCGGTTCAATCTTTTTGATTATCGTGGCGCCACCGTGATCGCTGACTACGGCCACAATCCGGATGCGATTCTCGCGCTGGTAAAAGCGGTTGAGGGCATGCCGGCCCGGCGCCGCTCGGTCGTGATCAGCGGTGCCGGAGACCGGCGCGACGATGATCTCAGACGCCAGACGCAAATCCTCGGCGCTGCTTTCGATCAAGTGGTCTTGTATCAGGACCAGTGCCAGCGCGGTCGCGCCGATGGCGAAGTGCTCGCCCTGCTGCGCGAAGGCCTGGCAAACGCAATACGCACTTCGGATATCAGGGAAGTTCGTGGCGAGTTTTCAGCCATCGATACGGCGCTGGCGAGCCTGGACCAGGGGGACCTGTGCCTGATATTGGTGGATCAGGTGGGAGCAGCCCTCGGCCACATCGGGCAACGCATCGCGGCAGCTTGACCCGCGCCGCGTGCACCAAAGGAAAAGGGCGGGATATCCCGCCCTTTTCTTGCAACTTGAAGCCCGAATTACTTGGCGGCTTCAGGAGCCTTTTCTTCGGCCTTGGCCTTCTTGGCCTTCTTGTGATGCTTCACCTTCTTCGGCGCTTCAGCCTTGGGGGCTTCGGCAGCAGGAGCGGGAGCGGCGGCCGGAGCAGCAGCAGGAGCAGCAGCAGCAGGAGCAGCAGCAGCCGGGGCAGCCTTGGCATCAGCCTTGGGAGCATCGGCGGCAAATGCGGTAGCAGCGACAAAAAGCCCAGCAACCAGGGTGGCGATCAGTTTGCTCATTTCAATTTCCTTTCACTAGTGTATTGGATTTGACTTGACACGATCGGCAAAAAACCGGGCGTCACTGCCAATAACGCGGCGCTTGGCGGCCGGTTGACGCAGGTAAAAACATTTTTATGGCGATATCGGCCTTCCAATATGCAACTGTCGATCGACCTTTGTGCGCAATGGCCGGGGCTAACCGCCGACGGGGGCCGTAAACGAGCGCCATCAATGGTTGAACCATGATGAGTCCTGGCTGTCTGAAAATGAAGGATGAATATTTATAGCAGTTTATTGCACTTGGTTTGCTACGGGAAAGGGCTTTTGCGTTAACATTGGCACCGTGATTGCGGCATCTATCCTGAAACAATCGTGGCCTTGCCACCGTCCGGACGCCTTCCCCAAGAAGCCCGGAGGGATGCCGCTTTCAAAGTCCTCCCGTTCGGACGGAGGGTCGAATGCACCGGTAAAATTGACGCCCATATCGACCGCGGCCGCAACCTGGACACCCATACCCTTGCATGTCAATGTACTTGGTATTTCACATGACGCATTGCGCGCAAGCCGCTGGAGATCAAATACTTAATTGAGGTGCAAGAAGCATGACGACGCAGATATCGAAGATTATTTGGACCAAGGTTGATGAAGCACCGGCGCTGGCGACCTACTCGTTGCTTCCCATCGTTCAGGCATTTACCAGCGCGGCTGGCGTGGTAGTCGAGACGAGGGATATTTCCCTGGCCGGACGGATTATTGCCAATTTTCCCGAGAACCTGACTGCGAGCCAGCGCATCGCCGACGAACTGGCCGAGTTGGGCGAATTGACGCAAAAACCGGAAGCCAACATCATCAAGCTGCCCAACGTCAGTGCTTCCCTTCCGCAGCTGAAAACCGCGATCAAGGAATTGCAGTCGCAAGGCTACAAGGTTCCGGATTATCCGGAAGACCCGAAAAGCGACGCCGAGAAGGAGATCAAGGCCCGTTACAGCAAGGTCTTGGGAAGTGCCGTCAACCCCGTGCTGCGGGAAGGTAATTCCGACCGCCGTGCCGCCGCTTCAGTCAAACAGTACGCCCGCAACCATCCGCATAAGATGGGCGCCTGGAGCGCCGACTCGAAGACCCATGTGGCACACATGACCGGCGGCGACTTCTACGGCAGCGAAAAATCCGTCACCGTCGCCGAGGCCGGCAGCTTCCGCATCGAGTTCGTCGGTGACGACGGCAAGACCACGGTGCTGAAGGACAAGACACCGCTTCTGGCCGGCGAGATCATTGATGCCGCAGTCATGAGCCGCCGCGCCCTGCGCGAGTTCTACGCGGCCCAGATCGAGGACTCCAGGAAGCAGGACATCATGCTGTCCCTGCATCTCAAGGCCACCATGATGAAAGTCTCCGATCCCATCATGTTCGGCCATGCCGTTACCGTATTTTTCAAGGATGTCTTCGACAAGCATGCGGCGGTCATCAAGGAACTGGGCGTCAACGTCAATAACGGCCTGGGCGACCTCATCGCAAAAATCGCCAAACTGCCGGAGGCCCAACGCGCCGCGATCGAGGCCGATATCCAGGCCTGCTACAAGGCGCGGCCGGAACTGGCGATGGTCAACTCCGACAAGGGCATCACCAACCTGCATGTGCCGAGCGACATCATCGTCGACGCCTCGATGCCGGCCATGATCCGCGATTCGGGCAAGATGTGGGGCACCGACGGCAAGCTGCACGACACCAAGGCAATGATCCCTGACCGCTGCTATGCCCGCATCTATCAGGAAGCCATAGACGACTGCAAGAAGCATGGCGCGGTCGATCCGAAAACCATGGGCAGCGTGCCCAATGTCGGCCTCATGGCCCAGCAGGCCGAGGAATACGGTTCCCACAACAAGACCTTCGAGATTGCCGGCAACGGCGTCGTTCGCGCCGTCGATGCCACGGGCAAGGTGCTATTGGAGCAGAAGGTGGAACAGGGCGACATTTTCCGCATGTGCCAAGCCAAGGACGCGCCGATTCAGGATTGGGTCAAGCTCGCGGTGGCCCGTGCCCGGGCCACTGGCGCCCCCGCCATCTTCTGGCTGGACAAGGCCCGTGGCCATGACGCCCAGATCATCCTCAAGGTCGAAAAATACCTGAAGGACCACGATACCAGCGGCCTGGATATCCGCATCATGACGCCCGAGGATGCCATTCGCCTGTCCCTCGAACGCATCCGGGCCGGCAAGGATACGATTTCCGTCACCGGCAACGTGCTGCGCGACTATCTTACCGACCTGTTCCCGATCCTCGAATTGGGCACCAGCGCCAAGATGCTGTCCATCGTGCCCCTCATGAAAGGCGGCGGACTGTTCGAGACCGGCGCCGGCGGTTCCGCGCCCAAGCATGTCCAGCAGTTCCAGCAGGAAGGTTATCTGCGCTGGGATTCACTGGGTGAGTTCCTGGCCTTGGCGGTATCGCTGGAACACCTGGCCCAGACCTTCAAGAATCCGAAGGCCCAGGTGCTGGCGGATACCCTTGATCAGGCCAACGGCAAGATACTGGATAACAACCGTTCGCCCGCGCGCAAGGTCGGCGAAATCGATAATCGGGGCAGCCATTTCTATCTGGCTCTCTACTGGGCGCAAGCGCTGGCCGCTCAGAGCAAGGACAAGGATCTGCAGGCACGTTTTGCTCCGCTGGCAAAGAAACTGGCCGACAACGAGGCGAAGATCAATGCCGAATTGCTTGGCGCCCAGGGGAAACCCCAGGACATCGGTGGCTACTACCATCCGGATTTTGAAAAGGCGTCGAAGGCCATGCGCCCCAGCACCACGCTGAATGCGGCACTGGCCACCCTCAATGCCTGACTGATTTAATGCAATGATGAAATGCAAAGCCCGCCCAGGGTAATAATGGGCGGGCTTTGTTTTGGTGTCGGTGCTGTCGCCGACGCCGTGTTTTGGGGCCTTTATTAGGCCTTCTGGATATTGGAGGCTTGTTTGCCCTTGGGACCTTGAACGACCTCAAAGGACACTTTTTCGCCTTCCTTCAGAGACTTGAAACCGGACATATTGATGGCAGAAAAATGAGCGAAGAGATCTTCGCTGCCGTCATCCGGAGTAATAAAGCCAAAACCTTTGGCATCGTTGAACCACTTGACAGTACCTATTGCCATAAACCCTCTTCCTTGGTTGATCAAACGATCCGGCGCACTATAGCCATGAAATTAGCATACGTCGCGACGGGGCATGCCTGACGACAAGTTCACTGCGGAAGGGGGCCGAGCGGAGATTCAGAAAGCTGAAGGACTGCGGGGCATTCGACACTGCGGTGATACCTGAACCAGACACGGTTCGCCTTTTACGCACTTTAATTCGAAACGTCAAGTATTTTTTATCCCATAAAAACAACACTCTCAGGTTTTTTTCTCTGGCCGGATTTGAGAACTATTCCGGGCTTTATTCGAGATAGGGAAAATCAACGAATTACCCCGTGGCAGCATTAGAATTGCTCCATGGCTTCCCGCAAACAGTCCTCACGTGACGACAACCTTGTACTGGCGCCGAAGAAGACCGATCTCAAATCGCCGCCACTGTTCAAGGTGTTGCTGTTGAATGACGATTACACGCCCATGGATTTCGTCATCGTCGTGCTGCAGAAATTTTTTGCCATGAGTACCGAGCAAGCGACTATAGTCATGTTGCAGGTGCATCGTCAGGGCAAGGGAGTTTGCGGTATATATCCACAGGATGTTGCCGCCACCAAGGCAGCCGCGGTTACTGCATTTGCCAGGCAGCATCAGCATCCGCTCGCTTGCGTGATGGAGGAAAGTTGAAATGATCGCCCAGGAACTCGAAGTCAGCCTACACATGGCTTTTGTCGAAGCACGGCAAAAGCGGCACGAATTCATCACCGTCGAGCATCTTCTGCTGGCCCTGCTCGACAATCCATCTTCGGCCGAGGTGTTGCGTGCGTGCGCAGCCGATATCGAAGCGCTACGCAAGGAACTGCAAACCTTCATCGCCGACCACACACCCACGGTGCCGGGTACGGTGGAAATCGACACCCAGCCCACGCTCGGTTTCCAGCGCGTGATCCAGCGCGCCATCCTGCATGTGCAATCCTCCGGCAAAAAGGAAGTCACCGGCGCCAATGTACTGGTGGCGATCTTCAGTGAAAAGGATTCCCACGCCGTGTATTTCCTGACGCGTCACAACATAACGCGGCTCGATGTCGTCAACTTCATTTCGCACGGTATTGCCAAGGCCGCGCAGCCGGCTGGCAAGCAGGAAGAACAGACCGAACAGGAAGCGGAAAGCCAGGAAAAAACCGGTGCGCTGGACAGCTACACCCAAAATCTCAACCAGGCAGCTTTGACGGGCAAGATCGACCCCCTGATCGGGCGCGACAAGGAACTCGAGCGCGTCATCCAGACCCTGTGCCGCAGGCGCAAGAACAACCCGCTGCTGGTCGGCGAAGCCGGCGTCGGCAAGACCGCAATTGCGGAAGGACTCGCGCGCCGCATTATCGAAGGCCGGGTGCCGGAGATACTTGCCGATGCCACGGTGTATGCACTAGACATGGGCGCCCTGCTTGCCGGCACCAAGTACCGCGGCGATTTCGAGCAGCGGCTCAAGGCGGTTCTGAAGCAACTCGTCGACAATCCGAAAGTAGTGCTGTTCATCGATGAAATCCACACCCTGATCGGCGCCGGTGCGGCGTCAGGCGGAACGCTGGATGCGTCCAATTTGCTGAAACCGGCGCTGTCATCTGGAGCATTGAAGTGCATCGGCGCAACCACCTACGACGAATTCCGCGGCGTGTTTGAAAAGGATCATGCACTTTCGCGCCGTTTCCAGAAAATCGATGTTGAAGAGCCTTCGGTGGAAGAAACCATTTCCATCCTGCGTGGGCTCAAGACGCGCTTTGAAGAACACCATGGCATCAAGTACTCCGCCGCCGCGATCAACTCCGCCGCCGAACTCGCGGCCAAGTACATCAACGATCGTCATCTGCCCGACAAGGCGATCGACGTTATTGACGAGGCGGGAGCGGCGCAACGCATCCTGCCCAAGTCGCGCCAGAAGAAAATCGTCGGCAAGCAGGAGATCGAGGAAATCGTCGCCAAGATCGCGCGCATCCCGCCGCAGCATGTATCTTCGGACGACCGTTCTGCACTGAAGAATCTCGACCGCGATTTGAAGAGCATCGTATTCGGTCAGGACGCTGCCATTGATGCACTGAGCCGCGCCATCAAAATGTCACGCTCCGGCCTCGGCAATCCGCAGAAGCCAATTGGCAATTTTCTATTTTCCGGTCCCACTGGCGTCGGCAAGACCGAAGTCGCGCGCCAGCTTGCGTATTGCATGGGTATCGAGTTGATTCGCTTCGATATGTCGGAATACATGGAACGCCATGCGGTGTCTCGTATGATCGGCGCACCGCCGGGCTATGTCGGTTTCGACCAGGGCGGGCTGCTCACCGAAGCAGTGACCAAGAAGCCGCATGCTGTTCTGCTGCTCGATGAAATCGAGAAAGCGCACCCGGACGTATTCAACATACTGTTGCAAATCATGGATCACGGCACGCTGACCGATAACAACGGTCGCAAGGCCGACTTCCGCAACGTCGTGATTGTGATGACGACCAACGCGGGCGCCGAATCCTTGCAGAAGACCAGTATCGGCTTCACCAGCAACAAGCAGGCGGGCGACGAAATGGCCGAGATCAAGCGTCTATTCACGCCCGAATTCCGCAATCGGCTGGATGCGACGATTTCGTTTGCCGCACTCGATTCGGTCATCATTTTGCGCGTGGTAGACAAATTCCTCATGCAACTCGAAGGACAGTTGCACGAAAAGAAGGTCGAAGCGATTTTTACCAACGAGCTGCGCGCCTGGCTGGCCGAAAAGGGTTTTGATTCAATGATGGGCGCGCGGCCGATGGCGCGGCTGATCCAGGACACAATTCGCTCGGCGCTCGCCGACGAATTGTTGTTCGGTCGCCTGGTCCATGGTGGCAAGGTCACCATTGATCTCGACGAAAACGACAAGGTCAAGCTGCTGTTCGAAGAAGCGGAAACGACACAGGTCTGATCGCCGATCCGCCAGCAACAAAGGAAACCCGGTGCAGTTGGCAACTGCGCCGGGTTCTTTTTTTACTTGATCAGAATCTAGCGATCGCGCGAACCTGCGTAATTGCCGCCGCTTTTGCGCGCTGGTGGCGCGCTGCGGCCGGAAGCTCCCCGCTGCTGTGGACGTTGCGGTTTGCCTGCGGTCCTGCTGCGGGGATCGCTCTTGCGCTGCGCTTTCGCTGCGCCGGCGGAGCGACGGCCGTTCTGGATCGGTTCGGGACGAATGCTCGGATCGGGCTCGAAGCCGGACAGCACTTTTTTCTCGATGCTTTTCTTCATCAGCTGCTCGATATCGCGCAGCAGACGATGCTCATCGATGCAAACCAGCGAGATCGCTTCGCCATTGGTGCCGGCACGGCCGGTCCGGCCGATGCGATGCACGTAATCTTCCGGCACGTTCGGCAGCTCGAAATTGATGACATGCGGCAGCTGGTCGATATCGATGCCGCGTGCGGCGATATCGGTCGCCACCAGCACGGTCACCTTGTTGCGTTTGAAGTCTTCGAGCGCGCGCTGGCGGGCGCCCTGCGTCTTGTTGCCATGCAGGGCGGCGGAACGAATGCCGGCCTTGTCGAGCCGCTCCGCCAGCGCATCGGCGCCATGTTTGGTGCGCGCAAAAACCAATATCTGATGCCAGCCGTGATTCTCGATCAGCTGAATCAGCAGATCGCGCTTGCGTGCGCGATCAACCAGATAGACCGAATGTTTGACCAGCGATGTGGCCGCGTTGCGCGGCGCGACATCGACGCTGGCCGGGTCGCGCATGAGGCCGGCAGCCAGGGCACGGATCTCATCCGAGAAAGTTGCCGAGAACAGCAGGCTCTGCTTCTGTTTCGGCAACAATGCAATAATTTTCCTGATATCGTTGATGAAACCCATGTCGAGCATGCGGTCGGCTTCATCGAGGACCAGAATTTCGATGCCGGAAAGATCGGCATTGCGCTGTTGGATGTGATCGAGCAAGCGTCCCGGCGTTGCCACCAGAATATCGGTACCCGCACGCAGCGCCTTGGTCTGCGGTCCCATGCCGACCCCGCCGTAGATCGCCGCCGAGCGCAGGGACAGATGCTTGCCGTAGGTGCGCACGCTCTCTTGCACCTGGACCGCCAGTTCGCGCGTCGGCGTAAGAATCAATGCGCGCGATTTGAAACGCTTGAGCGACAGCCCCTCCTGGCGGCTGCTCAGCAGTTGCAGGATGGGCAAGGTGAACCCCGCCGTCTTGCCGGTGCCGGTCTGGGCCGAAGCCATCAGGTCGCGACCTTCCAAAACCAAGGGGATTGCCTTGGCCTGAATCGGGGTCGGCGTGTCATAGCCCTGCTCGCCAATGGCATGCAGAATTTCGGCGCGCAGGCCGAGATTGGTAAAACTCATGAATTACTCCTGGATTCGGCCTTGCGTGCTTGGCACGAACCAGTCGAGGCGGAAACGCTCTGGGGAATTGGGATACAGCCGGAAATCGACCGCAACGCGCCGAATTATTGACTGATTGGATGGCTCAGCGCGGGGCGGAGTGTACCCTATCAATGCAGCTTACCGCTGCATTGCGACAAAATATACCTTTGACATTGCTGTTGCTTAAGGATAAGTCCAGGCAAGGCTGAAAGAAACTGGATTCCCTCATTCCGAGGGAATGACCGACGGAAATCCCTGTGGACGAAAAGTTTGTGGTTCGACAAGCGCATCACGCGCGGGAAAATCAGTAGTGCCCCGGCGCCGCGGAATTTACGAATTTGGCATACTCACCGATGAAGGTAAGTGTGACCTTGCCGGTCGGCCCGTTGCGGTGCTTGCCGATGATGACTTCGGCAAGGCCCTTGTTCTGCGGATTTTCGTTGTAATACTCGTCGCGATACATCATCATGATGATGTCGGCATCCTGCTCGATGGCGCCGGATTCGCGCAAGTCGCTCATCAGCGGGCGTTTGTCGTTGCGCTCTTCGACCTTGCGCGAAAGCTGCGACAGGGCAAGGATCGGTACTTGCAGTTCCTTCGCCAGCGACTTGATCGAGCGCGATACCTCGGAAATTTCGGTGGCGCGGTTTTCGCCTGAACGTGTCGAGGACATCAGTTGCAGGTAGTCGATCACGATCAGGCCGAGCTTGCCGCATTGGCGATGCAGGCGCCGCGCCCGGGCACGCAAGTCGGTGGCATTGATGGCGCCGGTTTCGTCGATATGGATCGGCGCATCATGCAGGCGGCCCAGGGCGACGGTCATTTTGTCCCAGTCGTTATCGGTGAGTTGCTTGGCGCTGCGCATCTTCGATTGGTCGATGCTCGCGACCGAGGACAAAAAACGCATGGCCAGTTGCGGCCCCGACATTTCCAGCGAGAAGATCGCCACCGGCAGGCCGAGATCGACGCCGACGTGCTCGGCGATATTGAGCGCGAACGCGGTTTTGCCCATCGAGGGGCGACCGGCGATGACAACCATGTCGCCCGGCTGCAAACCGGAAGTCATGCGGTCGAGATCGGTGAAGCCGGTCGGCGTACCGGTGATCTCGCTCGGATCGTCGCGGTCGTAGAGCTGCTGCATGCGATCGACAGCTTCGCCCAGCAACGGCTGAATGGAAACGAAGCCTGCCATGTTGCGCGAACCGGCCTCGGCGATCTCGAACACTTTCTGTTCGGCGATGTCGAGCAGTTGCTTGGCCTCGCGTCCGGCGGGATTTAACGCGCTGGCGGCGATCTCGTCGCCGACCGTGACCAGCTTGCGCAGCACTGCGCGCTCGCGCACGATCTCGGCATAGCGGCGGATATTGGCCGCTGACGGCGTGTTGTTGGCAATCTCGCCGAGATAGGCGAGGCCGCCGGTCTGGTCGACTTCGTTGGATTTCTCGATCGATTCGTACACCGTCACCACGTCGGCGGGACGGCCGGCCTCGACCAGCTTGCGGATGTGGATAAAAATGCGGCGGTGGTCGTCACGGTAGAAATCCGCATCACTGACCACGTCGCCGATGCGGTCCCAGGCCGTGTTGTCGAGCAGCAGGCCACCGATCAGCGACTGCTCGGCTTCAATCGAGTGCGGCGGCAGTCTGAGCGCGGCGATCTGCGGATCAGCTTGTTGATTATTATTGAATGCTCTTACCTGCGACATCGATTATCCCCCGAGCAGACGGTGCACTCTACGCTTTGGCGTGGCAGGTGCAAGGTATAAGTTTGTGGAAATGTGCTGAATAAGCTGTGAATGGCTTGTGATCATACTGGGGATAAGTTGTAGGGTTTTTCCTGCTCAATCACCGATCGACGAATCGTGCGCTTCGCCGCCAAACGCGAGTTTCTTCAGCTTGAACAGTTCATCGCGCGCGGCGGCCGCTTCCTCGAACTCCAGATTCCTGGCGTGTTCCTGCATGGCTTTTTCGAGACGCCTGATTTCCTTGGCCAGCGCCACCTCGCTCATCGCCTCGTAGCGCGCCGCTTCCTGCGCCGCCTTGAGTTCGCGTTGCGCTATCTCTATGTCATAAACGCCGTCGATGATGTCCTTGATGCGCTTCACCACCCCGGCCGGCGTGATGCCGTGTTCGGCATTGAACTTGAGCTGCTTGTCGCGGCGGCGGTTGATCTCGGCGATCGCGCGCTGCATCGAATCGGTGACGCGATCGGCATAAAGAATGGCGCGGCCGTTGAGGTGGCGCGCGGCGCGGCCCATGGTCTGGATCAGGCTGCGCGTCGAACGCAGGAAGCCCTCCTTGTCGGCATCGAGAATCGCCACCAGTGACACCTCGGGAATGTCGAGGCCTTCGCGCAGCAGGTTGATGCCAACCAGCACGTCGAACAGGCCAAGGCGCAAGTCGCGGATGATCTCGACGCGCTCGACGGTGTCGATGTCCGAATGCAGGTAGCGCACCTTGATGCCGTTGTCGGCAAGATAATCGGTGAGCTGTTCGGACAGCTTCTTGGTCAGCGTCGTCACCAGCACGCGTTCGCCCGCGGCGACGCGTTTGCGGATTTCGCCGAACAGATCGTCGACCTGCGTCGCGGCGGGTCTGACATCGATTTCCGGATCGACGAGGCCGGTCGGCCGCGCCACCTGCTCCACCACCTGGCCCTGATGCTGTTCCTCGTACTCGGCCGGCGTCGCGGAAACGAAGATGGTCTGCGGCATCAGGCGCTCGAATTCCTCGAATCTGAGCGGCCGGTTGTCGAGCGCCGAAGGCAGCCGGAAACCATAGTTGACCAGGTTTTCCTTGCGCGAACGGTCGCCCTTGTACATGCCGCCGATCTGGCCGATGGTGACATGCGATTCGTCGATAAACATCAACGAATCGGGCGGCAGGTAATCGATCAGCGTCGGTGGCGGTTCGCCCGGTTGGCGCCCGGAGAGATGGCGTGAGTAGTTCTCGATGCCCTTGCAGAAGCCAAGCTGATCCATCATTTCCAGATCGAAGCGGGTGCGTTGCTCGATGCGCTGGCACTCGACCAGTTTCTGCTCCTTCTGGAAGAATTCGATGCGCTCGCGCAACTCGACCTTGATTGCCTCAATCGCTTTCACTATCGTCGCACGTGGCGTGACATAGTGGCTCGATGGATAGACCGTAAAACGCGACAGCTTCTGCTTGTTATGGCCGGTGAGCGGATCGAACAGAGTCAGCGACTCGACCTCATCGTCAAAGAGGATGATGCGGATCGCGCTCTCGGCATTTTCGGCCGGGAACACGTCGATCACGTCGCCGCGGACGCGGAAGTGGCCGCGCGCGAACTCGACCTCGTTCCTCTCATATTGCATCTCGACCAGGCGGCGAATGATGTCGCGCTGCGTGAGCTTCTCGCCCTGGCGCAGATGCAGGATCATGGTGTGGTAATCGACCGGATCGCCGATGCCGTAAATCGCCGACACCGTAGCCACGATCACCACGTCGCGCCGTTCGAGCAGGCTCTTGGTCGCGCTCAAACGCATCTGCTCGATGTGTTCGTTGATGCTCGAATCCTTCTCGATGAACAGGTCGCGTGCCGGCACGTAGGCTTCGGGCTGGTAGTAATCGTAGTAGGAGACGAAATACTCGACCGCGTTGTCGGGAAAGAATTCACGGAATTCGGAATACAGCTGCGCCGCCAGCGTCTTGTTCGGCGCCATCACCAATGCCGGCTTGCCGAGCCGGGCGATGACATGGGCCATGGTGTAAGTCTTGCCCGAGCCGGTGACGCCAAGCAGGGTTTGGTAGGACAGGCCGTCGTTCAAACCCTCGACCAGTTGCTGGATCGCCTGCGGCTGATCGCCGGCCGGCGCAAACGGCTGGTGCAAGCGGTAAACGCTATTGGGGAATTCGATCAGGTCGCCCATGGCTTTATCGTTTCTGTGCCTGATTGACCGGAGCGATAGTTTGGGGATTTACAAAGGGGCCTGCCCTCTTGTTCCCATATGGGAGATATACAAGGGGAGTCTCCCCCTGTTCGTACATCTGCGTTTTTTCGGCCATCGAAGTGATCCTGCCTGGGTCCAGCACAACCTCTTTGAGAACCCTACACGCCCGACACGAAAGCGTCTATCAGGCGGTGACTAAGAGCGATGGAAGCAATGCCGAGTCCGATCAGCACCACTTGCTGGACCGTGGCTTTCAGTTCGGTGCGTTTATGCAGGCCCGGAATCAGGTCGGCCACGGCAACATAGATCATGCTGGCAGCGGCGAGTCCGAGCATCACCGGCACCACGCCCTCGGCACGCGACAGCGCGAAATAGGCGAGCAGACCGCCGACCACTGTGGCGAAACTGGACAGCAGGTTGTACATAAAGGCCCTGCTGCGGCTGTAGCCGGAATGGATCAGGATCAGGAAGTCGCCGACCTCCTGCGGAATTTCGTGGGCGATGATGGCCAGCGCGGTCACCATGCCGAGGCGGATGTCCGCCATGAAAGCGGACGCGATCAGCACGCCATCGACGAAATTATGGAAGGTGTCGCCGATCACAATGAGCAGCCCGCTGCGACCGTGGTCGTGGCTGACGGCAGCTCCATGCTCAGGTTCGATCTGCTCATGCCCTTCGCATTCCTCGATGTGGCAATGGCGCCAGATCACCAGCTTTTCGAGCACGAAGAAACCAAGCAGGCCGAACAGGATCACCTTGCCAATGCTGGTAGCATCACCGCTGGCGATCACCGCATTCGGCAGCACCTCGAGAAAGGCGGCACCGAGCAATGCGCCGATGGCATAACTGATGAGATGCGGCACCCAGGCTACGCGCGCGGTAAAGGCGAACGCCGCCGCTGTGGCAACGCTCAAGGCACCGCCCAGAAGCGAGGCCGCAATGATCCAGTAAAGTAATGACATAAACCGTGAATTATACCCGCCGTGTCAAGTTGGCCCGGCCAACCAGATCAGCGAGGCCATGCGGCCGGTAAGCTTGTCGCGGCGAAACGAATAGAAGCGCTGCACATCCGTCACGGTGCATTCGCCACCGCCGTAGATGCGTGTCACACCGAGCGCATTCAACCGTTGTCGTGCCAACAGATAAATGTCGCCCAGCCATTTGCCATTCGCTATCGACTTGAACGCCGTGGCAGCTTCGTGGTCGTGCAAAAAAAACGGGTCGCGCACGTCGGCGCCTACCTCGAAAGCTGTCGGGCCAATGGCCGGGCCCAGCCACGCCAGTAATGTCTGCGGTGCTACCGGCAGGGTTTTCACCGCCGCTTCGATAACCCCCTTGGCCAGCCCCTGCCAGCCCGCATGCACGGCGCTGACAACGCTGCCGCTTTCATCGCACAACAGCAGCGGCAGACAATCGGCGGTAAGCACCGCGCATACCCTGCCCGCTGTATGGCTCCACGAGGCATCGGCTTCCACGCCGGGAACGCTGTTTTCCACCGCGATGCAAGAAACCCCATGCACCTGCTTGAGCCAGAGCGGATCGGCCGGCAGTTCCGGTGCAAGTTGGCGCAGCCGTTTGCGATTCGCCGCCACGGCCTGCGGGTCGTCGCCGACATGATCGGCGAGATTGAAACTGGCATACGATCCGACGCTGACGCCTCCCTGGCGCGTCGTCACCAAGGCGCGCACGTTCTTCGGCGCGGGCCAGTCGGGGATGATGAAATCGCTCATGGCAGGCTCCTCAAGGTATCGAGCAATTGCGTAAAGTCCTCCGGCAATGCGCTTTCCCATTGCATCGCTTCATGGTTGACCGGATGCAACAAGCCGAGTTGCCAGGCATGCAGCGCTTGACGGGGAAAGGTGTCGAGCAGCGTATCGCCCGACTTGCGCTTGCCATAAGTGGCATCGCCCACTAGCGGATGACCGATCGATGCCATGTGCACGCGGATCTGGTGCGTGCGGCCGGTGTCGAGCATGCATTCGAGCAGCGTCGCCCTGGCAAAACGCTCAAGCACACGGTAATGGGTGCGCGCCTGACGCCCGCCCGGCACCACCGCCATGCGGGTGCGTTGTGTGGGATGGCGGCCGATGGCGGCGTCCACTGTCCCATCCTGGCCGGCCTGGCCATGCACGAGGGCCAGATAGTGGCGCTTGACCGTGCGTGCCTGCAACTGGCGCACCAGATCAGTCTGCGCTTCCAGTGTCTTGGCGACCACCAGCAGACCGCTGGTGTCCTTGTCGAGCCGATGCACGATGCCGGCGCGCGGAATCTCGGCCAGGCCGGGCGCATGATGCAGCAAGGCATTGAGCAGTGTGCCCGAGCGGTTGCCGCTGCCGGGATGCACGACCAGGTCAGCCGGTTTGTCGATCACGATGAGAGACTTGTCTTCAAAGACAATGCTCAACCCGATCGCTTCGGGTTTGTCGTCTGTCTCAAGAATTCCCTCCGGCATCCGCAGCTCCACCATTTCGCCGCCCCAAGTCTTGCGGCTCGGCGCGGCCTGGGCGCCGTCGACCATGATGTGGCCGTCCTTGAGCCAGGCGGCAAGACGGCTGCGCGATAAATCGGGAAACAACTGCGCCAGCACCGCATCGAGTCGCAGCCCGGCACAGTCGGCCGGAATTCGAGCGCGGCGGACAGGCAACCCGCTTCGGCTATAATCGCCCGCATTCGATTCCAAGGTTTTCATCATGCTCATCGCGCGTAGTGTAGCGGCAATTGCGGCCATTCTTCTCCTGCTTGCCGGGTGTGCCGGCAGCGGCAAGGACAAGGACGAGACCAGCGGCTGGTCGGCGGAGAAAATCTACACCGAGGCGCGTGGCGCGATGTCCGACGGCGCATGGGACAAGGCCATCAAGCTGTTCGAAAAACTCGAATCGCGCTATCCCTACGGGCGCTATGCGCAACAGGCCCAACTCGAAGAAGCCTACGCCTATTACAAACAGGACGAAACCACTTCCGCCGTGGCGGCCTGCGACCGTTTCATGAAACTGCACCCGAACCACCCCAGCGTCGACTATGCCTACTATCTGAAGGGCCTCGCCAACTTCAACGAAGACCTCGGCCTTTTCGGCAACTTGACCAATCAGGATCAATCGGAGCGCGACCCCAAGGCGGCGCGCGAGTCCTTCAATGCCTTCAAGGATCTGGTCGCCAAGTTCCCCAACAGCAAATACAGCCCCGATGCCGTGGCGCGCATGGTGTATCTCAACAACTTCCTCGCCGCGCATGACGTGCATGTGGCGAAATATTATTATCGTCGTGGCGCCTACATTGCCGCCGCCAATCGCGCCGAGCAGTCGATCAAGCAATACCCGAACGCGCCAGCCACGGAAGAGGCCCTGATCCTGATGGTCCGTTCCTATGATGCGCTTGGCATCAAGGATCTGCGCGATGATGCGCTCCGCGTCCTGAAAAAGAATTTCCCCAAGACCGACTACGCAACCAAAGTGCTGGAAACCGAAGAGCCGTGGTGGAAGCTCTGGTAACAGATCAGATATCGTAGATCTGGCTATCGTCGCGGCTTGCCGCGGCAACCGCCGCCGCCGACAATTGCGGCGACAGCAGTTCCAGGAACACCAGCGCGAACTTGCGCGAAATCACGCCGCGGCGCAGCCCTACCCGCGTCATGTTGGCGCCAAACAGGCTGCCTGCATCGACCGCGCCAAGACTGTTGTCGCGCTGTGCATCGTAGGCCACCTCTGCAATGATGCCGATGCCGAGCCCGAGGCTGACATAGGTCTTGATGACATCGGAATCCACTGCGGTAAGCACCAGGTTGGGCATGACGCCGACACGCTTGAATGCAGCGTCGATGCGCGAACGTCCCGAGAACATCGGATCGTAGGTAATCAGGGGATATTTCGCCAGCGCCTTGAGCGAGAGCGTGTTTTTCAATACCGGATGATTGAGCGGCGCGATCACCAGGTGATGCCACGTATAGGCCGGCAACGTCACGAGCCCGGCCTCCTTGGCCAGCGACTCGGTGGCAATGCCGATATCCGCCTCGCCGCGCAGCACGGTCTCGGTAACCCGATGCGGGTCGCCCTCGCGGATTGAAAGCTTTACCTTGGGGAACCGTCGCGTGAATTCAGCGACCACGCGCGGCAGGACATAGCGCGCCTGGGTATGCGTGGTGGCGACGGTAAGGGTTCCCGTCGATTCGTCAAGCTGATCGTCGGCGGTACGCTTGAGGTTGTCGACCTCCAGCAGCACCCGCCGCGCAGCCCGGATCACCTCTGCGCCGGCAGCGGTGATGCCGATGAAGCGCTTGCCATTGCGTTCGAACACGGTAATGCCAAGCTCTTCCTCAAGCTGGCGTACCTGCTTGCTGACGCCCGGTTGCGAAGTGAACATCCGTTCCGCCGCCACGGTGACATTGAGGTTGCTGTCGGCGACCTCAATCAGGAAGCGGAGTTGCTGGAGCTTCATGGCAAGTTAAAGTGGCTACTCCTTGGCCTGCAGCAGCACCTTCTCGTTTATCTCGATGCCCGCCTTTTCGCGCAGTACGCCGATCCAGGCGGCAAATTCTTCGCCCGCCACCAACTGCTGATACTGATCGTGCAGTGCCTTGGCGCGCGGATTGTCGGCGCCACTGTAAGGAATCACCTGGGTGATGCGATACAGGACATATCCGCCATCCTGTCCTGTGGCGCCGGCAAACGCCGGCAGTGACAAGGCCGGCGTCTTGAATATTGCATCCAGCGCAGCGCGCGATACGCCTTCGGCCCCCATGCGCGCAATGCGATGGCTCGCACCCCAGCTCAACTTGCCCTCATCGCCCTTCTTCAAGGCGGCAAGCTTTTCTTCGCCATCCTTGGCGGCCAGTTTGCGCGCTTCTTCGAGCGTGAGTTTCTTTTCGATGGTCGACTTGACCTCATCAAACGTCATGACGGTGGCCGGTTTCGACTCGATTACGCGCGCCGCGACCAGCGTATTGGACGCCACTTCAACGGCCTCGGTATTGCGTTTGTTCTTGATCGCGTCATCGCTGAACAAAGCCGCGAGCAGCTTCGGATTGCTGGCAAGACCATTACCCGACACACCCTTGGCTATCCAGCCCGATTGTTGTATCTCCAGCTTGAATTTGTCGGCCACCGGCTTCAGGCTGTCGGCTTGCTCGTACACCATGTTGGTAAAGGTCTCGGCCGCTTCGGCGTACTTCTTTGCCGCCGCCTGCTGCTTCAGTTCGGTTTCAATCTCGCCGCGCACGTCGGCCAGCGACTTGCTCTTTTCGGCGCGGATGCCGGTGAGCTGGATAATGTGGAAACCGTAGTCGGAACGCACCACGCCGCTGATTTCGCCTTCCTTGAGCGCAAAAGCGGCATCCTCGAACGGCTTGACCATGGCGCCGCGGCTGAACCAGTCGAGGTCACCGCCCTTGGCCGCCGAACCGGTGTCCTGCGAATTCTGTTTCGCCAGTGCCGCAAACTCCTTCGGGTTTTTCTTCACCTGCGCCAGCAGCGCCTCGGCCTTGGCCTTGGCTGCCGCCACCTTGGCCTCGGGCGCACCCTTGTCGGCAAGGATCAGGATATGGCTGGCACGGCGTTGTTCGCCCTGCTTGTAGCGATCCGCGTGCCCCTCATAGGCCGTCTTGATCTCGGCATCGCTGACGCTGACCTGGCCGAGCAGTGCCGCCTGCGACAGAATCACGAATTCCGCGCGCACCTGTTCCGGCAGTTCAAAGTCCTTGCGATGCGTGTCGTAATAATTTTTCGTTGCATCGACCGCCAGCTTGACCTGCGCCAAGTATTGCTCCGGCTTGAGTTCGATGCTGGCAACTTCGCGTTCTTCGAGCAGCGCGTTCTGCCACAAACCAGCCGCCGCTTTGCCCGTCAGAGAGGAGGCGGACAGCCCGCCGGCCGCTTGCTGCAGGATCAGATCCTGACGCAGACGCGCCTCGAAGGCTTCTTTCGACAGGTTCTGCGCGGCCACCACGGCATCGTAGCGCTCCTGCGAGAATTTTCCCTCCACTTGCAGCGCGGGCACCGAAGCGATGAACTGCGATAGTTGTTCGTCGCTGACAGTGAAATGCGCCTTGCGTGCAAAGTCCGCGAGCAAGCGGCGATTAATCAGCGTCTCAATGACGCTGCGCCGGATCTCCGGCGAGTCGAGCATGGCGGGCGGAATCTGCTGGCCGCGTGCTTGAGCGCGCAGACGCTCCTGCTGGTCGCGCAGGGCTTGGCGGAATTCCTGCGGCGTGATCTTACTGCCGCCGACCTTGGCCACATCATCACCCGCACCGCTGTTGCGGAAATATGACTCCACGCCAAAAAAGGCGAATGGCAGCATGATGAGTACGAGGAATACCTGTACCAGTCTGCGATTATTGCGAACGATGTCGAACATGGATTGGCCAATTCATTCATTGATAAATAGATCGAACCAGTTCATGGTTCGGACTTGTATTGCCTGAAGAGACACCGCAGCATCCCGGTACGGCGGACGTCATTTTAACCGACGGCGAAGCCATGCCAAAGTAAGTTAGGACTTAAACCGGCATTGTGAGAAAATCCGCAGCCGTTCGGAGGTGTGGCAGAGTGGTTGAATGCACCGGTCTTGCCGCACGCGAAGCTTGCGGTAGCGAAGGCTTCAACGCGCGTAGCGCGTTTGCCGGAGCTAAAACCGGCATCGTGGCAGAATCCGGTGCCGTTCGGAGGTGTGGCAGAGTGGTTGAATGCACCGGTCTTGAAAACCGGCAACGTCGCAAGGCGTTCGTGAGTTCGAATCTCACCGCCTCCGCCAGAACGATGTCCAATGAAGTCCTGGAGAACCGCTTAAATACAGGGGATGCACAGTTTCAGTTGTCCAACGTGGTTTGGCATCGTCCTGTTAAAGCCGGTCAGCGCTCAGAAAGTGCCAAACGCAGCGCAAGGCTTACGAACACAAGAGCAGTAATGCGATTCATAAGGCGCTGTGCAATCGTCGAACTTCCAAGCAATTTCCCAAAGATCGCCGCCATGTAGGTGATGGTTCCGAATGATAGGAGTGTTGCGATAATTAAGACGAATCCAAACCAGGACAATTGCAGAGCGACCGAACCTAGCTTTGGATCGACGAACTGAGGCAGGAAGGCGAGAAAAAACACCACCACCTTCGGGTTTGTGAGGTTCATGAGGATACCTCTGAGGTACAGCGTTTTATACGGTAGAGACTGAACAGTACCTTGAGCAGGATTGCAGTCTGGTGCCCGATATGCTTGCCATGCAAGGTATGCCAGATACGCTGCCCCTACATACTTGAGGACAACGAAGGCCGAGACTGAGGCTGCAAACACAGCGGCAAGACCAAGCGTGACAGCGGCGGTTTGAATTACCAGTCCAGTACATAGCCCTAAAACAACGAACAGCCCGGCTTTACGTCCGTTCGCTACCGACTGCATGAAAACATAGAGGTTGTCTGGACCGGGTGAAAATCCGAGGAGGAGGGATAACCCGAAGAACGCTGCTGTGGTTTCGATCAATGGCATTTGTGGCTTCTACCGATAATTGATCAGCAGCAGATTACTGCATTGGCACATTAGCCTCGTCACCAATTTCGCCTGTAACCATCAGCCCCCTCACCAAAGCCGCTGCGTCATCGCGTGGAAGGCCAATGCTGTCTTTGTCGAGGGAAGTACACGCGAAGTTACATCTGAGGCGGCTTTCCCCGGAATATGCGATATCGTTTTATTTACTTATAACTCTGGCGGATGTATTCGCGCCGATGTGCTTCCGCCGCGAATTCTTCCAGTTCGGGATCGAATGCATTGCGCGAGCCGACTATGCCGATCGGTTTGCCATTTTCGACGACCGGCGCATGCCGGAAGCCATTTTCCTGCATCATCACGAGCGCAAAACCGTAAGTCATTTTGGGGCCGACGGTCTTTGGATCGGCGGTCATCACCTCGGACAATCGCGTGGTAACGGGATCCAGCTCGCGTGCGACAACTCGAAATAACGCATCGCGCTCGGTAAAGATTCCAACCAGGCGCTCTTCTACGACGACCATCACCGCCCCGGTTTTCTTCTTGGCCATCAATACCGCGGCTTCACTAACGGTGGCCTCGGGCGGAAGCGTAAGAACCTTCTTCGGGTCCATAAAATCTTTAACCAATTGCTCGAACATGACACTCTCTCCTCCGGGAATTCGAATTAATGCTTATAGTTTTAGTATAACGGACGTTCGGAAATGTCGTGGCCCAAAATAATTTGAGGTTGATGGTTCTCGTTTGGCTTGAAAAAATGCTCACATTAGACGAGCGTTGGGCAAAACAGCCCTTCCATATCCGTGCGAAATTTGTCGCGACGATCATTTTTTCGTGAACCAAATTCTGTCTGCAAACAACGACAGCTGATAGCGCTGCGAATCAGGCGGTTGAGACAAGCGCCACAGCACAATGTCGTGATGTGGCGACAAACAGGAAGCTGCAACGCAACTACAATGCGCCGACAGTTGCCACTATCTGCTTGAATCAGAAACGCTATTTGGCATTAAGTCGCAACAGGCACGGGGCTTGCGCCAAGGCCTGCATCCGGATCGGCCATGTAGCGCCGCAAAGGATTTCAGCGAGGACAACCCATGTTCAAGAGTTCCAGCTTCGGCAAGAGTGCTGATTCAGCGCGCGACGCGCGTTACCCCAATCTCAACAAACCAGCCGCCCCCGCGCCACAAACCTCTAGCGCAGTTGCACCAGCAACACCGGCCAAGCTGGCCGAACCGGCCGAACCGGCCAAGCCAGCCAAGGCAGCCAGCGACAGCGACAATTCCATCGGCAATCGACTCATCGTTGGCCCTGACGTCAAACTCAAAGGCGCAGAGATCAACGACTGCGACACCCTGATCGTCGAGGGCCGCGTCGAAGCCACGCTCGACAGCCGCATCATTCGCATCGCTGAACAGGGATCGTTCGAGGGTACTGTCGGCGTCGATACGGCAGAAATCCGCGGCCGTTTCGACGGCGAATTGACTGCGCGAGACCAGTTGTTCATCCATGCCGGCGGCCATGTCAATGGCAAGATCCGCTACGGCAAGATACTTATCGAAGAAGGCGGCCAGATCTCCGGCGACGTGCAGGCAATTGCTGCGAACGCGGCATCGATGCAGACCGCCATCAAACCGAAACCCGTCATCTCGGCGGTATAGTTTTCCCCTAACGCTACGGGCGCCCCCCTCCCCCCAACCTGCGCCCGTAGCGTGTTTTTCGCACTGCGTCGATATGCAGTGCCGTTAGAATGCCGGCTTATTCATAATTGCCTCGTGTGAAGCCGCCATGTCTACCAATCTTGTCCTTACTGTCATCGGCAACGACCGCCCTGGCCTGGTCGAAGAACTCTCTACCGTCATCAGCAAACACCAGGGCAACTGGCTGGAGGCCTCGATGTCGCATCTGGCCGGGCAATTCGCCGGCATTGTGCGCGTCGCACTTCCCGATTTCCAGGCCGCGCTGCTGCAAGCCGCCCTGTGTGGCCTCGCCGATCTCCAGATCACTACAGCCACATCATGCGTCGATACCAAAGCAGAAGGCCGCACCTTGCTGCTGTCGCTGGTGGGACACGACCGCATCGGCATCGTCAGGGAGGTAACGCAAGTACTCGCGCGGCATACGGTGAATGTCGAAAAGCTGACCACCTACACTGCCAGCGCCCCCATGTCGGCGGAGACCCTGTTCCACGCTAACGCCGAACTGCGCGCTTCACCCACCCTCGACGCACGGGCACTCAAGGCTGAACTGGAAAACCTTTCCGACGATCTGATGGTGGATATTTCCATCGTCGAAACCCTCTGAGTCGTGGCTGACCCGGCTATTGCGGCGCTTGCACGCTGGCCGAATGTGCCCCACGTTTACGGCTGGCTTTCGCTCGACCGGCGCGGCCAGTGGCGCCTGCAAGGCAGTCCGATCACCAATCCGCACATCACAGAGTTCATCGGCCGGAATTACGCAAGCGATGAACACGGCGCGTGGTTCTTCCAGAACGGTCCGCAACGCGTCTATGTGAAGCTGGATTACACACCCTGGATATTGCGCATCGGCGAACAACAAATGCTGACCACTCACACTGGACAGGCCATTCAAGCGGCCAGTGCCGCGCTGCTCGACGAATCCGGCAATCTGCTGATCGCTTTCGAGCGCGGCATCAGCCTGGTCGAAGATCACGACCTGCCCGCCCTGCTCGACGCCCTCCACGATCCGGCAGGCAAAACTGCCGGCGAAGAGGCGCTCGTGTTTGTCATGTCGAGAGAACGCGTACCGCTCACGCTGGATTGGCAAGCGCTGCACCTGCCGCTGGCGCCAGTGCGCAGCAGCGATATCCCGGCGCGTTTCGGTTTCATCGCCGACCCGCAGCCCGCCCCTGATCCGAAATAAATTTGTAACGCATCCATCAAGGTGTCATGACGAGCGACACGAACTGCACGTCCTACTCCGGATTACGCGAATCGATGGCGATGGTCACCGGCCCGTCATTGACCAGGCTCACCTGCATGTTGGCGCCGAAGGCTCCGGTCGGGACCGGCCGGCCCAGCGCCAGCGAGACCTGATCGACGAAAGCATCGAACAAGGGACGCGAGATGTCGCCTGCGGCTGCCCGGCCCCAGGAAGGTCGGTTGCCTTTTTTGGTCGAGGCATACAGCGTGAATTGGGAAACGGCGAGAATGTCGCCGCCGATGTCGGCAACGCTACAATTCATTACGTCCTGCTCATCGGAAAACACCCGCAGCTTCACCAGTTTCTGCGCCATCCAGTGCGCATCGGCGGGCTGGTCCGCCGCCTCGAATCCGGCCAGCACCAGCAGACCGACTCCGATCTGCCCGATAACTCCGTCTTCGACACTCACGCTTGCCTGCTTGACACGCTGCACGACCACTCTCATTCCGTATTACCTCGCTCCTGGAGACGCCATGGTAGCGATTATCGACGAACCAAGCGAAAGGCTGCTTCGGCCAAGGGCGACGGTCATCGGCTCGGCGATAACTTCCTCGATTGACCGCTTTCCAAACGTATTGCCGAATGAGTACAATCAGCCACGACCAGACAGTGAGATTTTTTCTTCATACCAGTCACCCACGGCATTCGTTGCTATGAAACGGCCATTAGCGCGTAACCCAACCCCCGCTCATTGGAAAAACCTGTCCTACAAAGCAGTTGGCAGCATCGCTGCATAAATATGCAGCAAATGCTGCATCCTCATAGGGGGTAACTAGGCGTCCAAGCGGAACTTGCCACTTAAGCCTTTCTTTGAATGCTGGAAGCAACTGAACTTCTAACGGGAAATAAGTTGGATTTTCGACAAAGTTTTGGGCAATCGCATTAATTTGTATGCCATAGCGGGCAACTTCTACGCCAACGGCCTGGATATAGGAAAGTTGTGCGCCTCGGGCTGCAGCATAGCTAGAACGGTTAGGCATTCCTTTGAGAGCGGAGGCACTACCCATTAACAGTATCTTGCCTGATTTGCGTTCAAGCATTTGTGGTAATACCGCCTTCACCATCTGTTGCATAGGATTTACCATAGTATTGAAGACGCCTTGCCATTCATCCTCACCCACCTGTTCTACTGGTGTACTCGGAGCTGGAGTCGAAAGATTCAGCACTAGTGCGTCGATGCGTCCTGCGGATGCAATAAGCTGCTGAGGCTGGCCCTGCTCGGTCAGCAGACTTGAGTCAGCGATAACCTCCGCACCAAAATCTCGAAAACAGTCGCACAACGCCGGTCCCATAAACTCTTGGGACTGAGTAATTAATACTCGCATCCCCACAAGATTAATTCCGCGCATTTAAATGCTCCCATAATGTCTAACAGGCTCAATGGCTTTCCAATTGCCCGGGACGACGCCAGGAAAATATATCCCAGCAGCTGCAAAGTACCCAATTACCGTACTGGAGTAATCGTCATCAACTCCAAGCGGAAAAATACACTAGCATAACCAACAAAGGCTTCGTAAGACTTGGGGTTTGGTGCGAAGGTCTGCTTTTATTTTAGACCAGTGTCGGCAATGGGCACGATCCCGACGTAGCGTAAATATAACCTGCCGTTCGACGCCATTTCCAAGTCTCCGAATGGTCGAGAAAGCGTCCTTGTCACGCTGCCGTTGAACCCACTATCTCTCCGGCGGCACACCGGCCATCTTGCAGGCGCGTTGTTTGGCCGCCATGTAGTCGCTCCTGCCCGGCGAGAACAACCGCCTTTTGCGCCAACAAAGCAAGATAGCGTTGCCGGATTCAAGTCTGGCTTGGGTGTGTCGTTAATGGAACATTACCAAGCTGGTCAATCAGGCTGGCAATATCCTTATGGGGGCCGGAATGGGCGACCACTTGCGCGCCGCAGACGTACTCGCCTCGGGCATTCACGATGCCAAGAACCGCCTGTTTGCCATTGGGGCGAAGGAAAATACCGATAGCTGCGACTGGGCCGAAATACAGAAATCGCTGTTGGAGGTTGCCTTCCATCTCGACCGTACCCTTACCGCTTATCGCCTGCTCCGGTACGAAAACATGGCCGCGGTGGTTCCGGTCTTCATACCGCATCTGGTTGAGGATGTGCTGGTCCGTTGCCAAACGCAGACTCGCGTCCGCATCAGCACCGAGGTAGGCTTCCACGGCGAATGGCCGCTGTCGCGTAAACTGGTGGAGGAGACGTTGATCAATGCCTTGCAAAACGCCGGCCGTTTCGCCCGGTCGCTCATTCGATTGAGTATTTACAAACACGACGACACGCTGGTGTTCAAAGTCAACGACGACGGCCCTGGATTCGACGACAAGACATCGAGCGGGCACAGCGTGGGACTCTATATTGCCGAGCGAATTGCCCAGTTGCACAATTACCTGTCCCACGATGGCACGACGCGGCGCGGCAAGCTGGTGCTCGCCAATGGAGGTGAACTGGGAGGTGCCCTGTTCCTGCTGGAACTGCCATGACCAGCGAAAACGAGATCGGCGTCCTGCTGTCGGTAGCGGTACCGCCGGTGACTCGATGGCGCAGCGAAGCCCCAATCACCTTCGACAAGCAGCGCTTCCTGGTCATCGACGACCAGCCCGCTTCGCGGCAAAGTTTGCGTATTTCCATACTTGCCATGGGGGTGTTTCCGTCGGCTTTGTCGCCAGCCAGAATGAGGCTCTGTACCAGATTTCCCACCGCCATATGCCTTCGGTCATCCTCTGCGACTATGACCTGGGAAAAGGCCGCAATGGCCAGCAGTTCCTTGAGGAAGTACGAATCGGAAAACTGATTCCGGATGAAACGATATTCATGATGGTCACCGCCGAGCGGTCCTATGAACAGGTGGTTGCAGCCGTGGAACTGGCTCCCGACGACTACATACTCAAGCCCTTCACGCCGGAGGCCTTGCGCCTGCGCCTCGACCGGTTGGTCCGCAAGAAACTTTTCTTCACCAGGTTCTTTGGCCACAAGCGCAGCAATGATATCGATGCGGCCGTAGCTGAGCTGGACGCGTTGCAGGCCAGACCCGAGGGCGCCATCTACCGATTTGAAATCATGCGCAGCCGCGCCGAGGTGCTGCTCCACGCAGACCGTATCGACGAAGCACGGTCAGCCTACGAAACCATCCTCGCTATCCGCCCCTTTCCATGGGCCAAGGCCGGCTTGGCGCGGTGCCTTGCGGCAATTGCCGACAATCACAACGCACGGGCGCTGTTGGAGGAAGTCATCGAGGTGGCCCCTGACTATCTCAGTGCCATAGATCTCCAGGCCTCGGTCTGCACCGCCCTGGGTGACTACACCGAGGCTCAGCGCATGCTTGAGTTGGGCGTCTCACGCAATCCGGCTAACTGGAAGCGACAACGGAAACTGTCTGATGCGGCAGTGGCCAACGGCGATATGGTTACCGCACGCAAGGCAATGGACACCGTGATCCGCCTTGCCAACACGCCAGGCGCTTTGGGGTCGGCCGATCTGATAGCGATGGCCCGACTACAGGCGGAAAAAGGCGATGCCACTGCCGCCGCGGCTACACTGGCCCGGATTCCGGAGGAGCAGCAGAAAGATCTGGAGCATGCACAGCGTCTTTCGCTGATCGCTGTACGCACCGTGATAGATCCGTCAATGAAAGCGGATTTTGAATCCCAGCGCCCCACCTTCTTCGCCGTTGAACAACCTGGTGCGGAATTGGGGATTGACGTAGTTTGTGCCGCGCTATGCATCAATGACATCGAACTGGCAACCAAGTATGCGGCGCGCTTGCTGACCTGCACCGACACACTGAAGACATTCCAGCCGTTACTGGCCGCATTCACGAAGGCGGGGCAGGAGAACACGCTGCGCCAAGTCCAGAAAGCCGCCGCGCAAACGCTTATCGAGCGACAACATATGCATTTGACACAAACTGCCGCCATCCCACGTGGATTTCCTCCAGTCATTCCGGACGTAGCGTGAGCGGCGAGCCGGAATACCCTGAAGGGCACACATCCAGGGATGTTCCGTGAACAAAGACACTGAATCCCCGCCTGCGCGGGGATGAGAGGCAAAGATTGGTGCTAATAGGCGATTCCTGTGATTTCAAACACAGCGATACTCAAGCAGGTTTTTGGTTTCATTGCCGACCCGCCGCCCATCAACCTCGGTTAAGCTTCGCGCTTTCCGAACCAACCAGAAAAACACATGGCCCAATACGTAATGTCTATGCTCCGCGTGAGCAAGACGGTTCCCCCCAAGCGCACCATCATCAAGGACATCTCGCTTTCCTTCTTTCCCGGCGCCAAAATCGGCCTGCTCGGCCTGAACGGCTCGGGCAAATCCACGGTGCTGCGCATCATGGCGCTGCGAGACAAGGAATTCGACGGCGAAGTGCAGCACCAGCCCAACCTCAACATCGGTTACCTGCCGCAGGAACCGCAGCTCGACCCGGCCAGGACCGTGCGCGAGGAAGTCGAATCCGGCATGGGCGAAGTGATGCAGGCGCAACAAAAGCTCGAAGAAGTCTATGCCGCCTATGCCGAGGAAGGCGCCGACTTCGACAAGCTGGCCGAGGAACAGGCGCGGCTCGAAGCCATCATCGCCGCTTCCGGTTCCGACACCGAGCATCAGTTGGAGATCGCCGCCGACGCGCTACGCCTGCCGGCCTGGGACGCGAAAATCGAAAATCTCTCCGGCGGCGAGAAGCGCCGCGTCGCGCTATGCAAGCTGCTGCTGTCGAAGCCCGACATGCTGCTGCTCGACGAGCCGACCAACCACCTCGACGCCGAATCGGTGGAATGGCTGGAGCAGTTTCTGGTGCGCTTTCCCGGCACCGTGGTCGCCGTCACCCACGACCGCTACTTCCTCGACAATGCAGCGGAGTGGATTCTCGAACTCGACCGTGGCCATGGAATTCCGTGGAAGGGAAACTATTCGTCATGGCTGGAACAGAAGGAAGCGCGCCTCGAAACCGAGAACAAGCAGATCGACGCCCACATGAAGGCGATGAAGCAGGAGCTGGAATGGGTACGGCAAGGCGCCAAGGCACGCCAATCCAAAAGCAAGGCGCGCCTCGCCCGTTACGAGGAAATGGCCAGCACCGAATACCAGAAGCGCAACGAGACGCAGGAAATCTTCATCCCGCCCGGCGAGCGCCTCGGCGACAAGGTAATCGAATTTCATAATGTCACGAAGGCCTTCGGCGAGCGGCTCTTGATCGACAACCTCTCCTTCATCGTACCGCCCGGCGCCATTGTCGGCGTGATCGGCCCCAACGGCGCCGGCAAGACCACGCTGTTCAGGATGATCCGCGGCCTCGACGAGCCCGACTCGGGCGAAATCGTCATCGGCCCCACGGTGAAGATCGCCTCGGTCGACCAGTCGCGCGAAGGTCTTGCCAATGACAAGACGGTATTTGATACGATTGCTGAAGGCGCCGACATCCTCACCGTCGGCAAATTCGAAATGCCCTCGCGCGCCTACATCGGCCGCTTCAACTTCAAGGGCGGCGACCAGGGCAAGATCGTCGGCAACCTCTCCGGCGGCGAACGCGGCCGCCTGCACCTGGCCAAGACGCTGATCTCCGGCGGCAACGTGCTGCTGCTCGACGAACCCTCCAATGACCTCGACGTGGAAACCCTGCGCGCGCTGGAAGACGCGTTGCTCGAATTCTCCGGCTGCGTGCTGGTGATCAGCCACGATCGCTGGTTCCTCGACCGCATCGCCACGCACATCCTCGCCTGTGAAGGCGATTCGCAATGGACCTTCTTCAACGGCAATTACAACGAATACGAAGAGGACAAGAAAAAGCGCCTCGGCGAGGAAGGCGCCAAGCCGAAACGTATCCGCTACCGCCCGATCAGCCGCTAGACGGGCAGCCTTTTCCTGTGCGGCGGCATATACTTAAAACCGCCATTACGCCGCCGCCCATCAACAAGGAGCAATGACCATGTCCAAAGTACAGAAGAGCAACAAGGAAACCAAGAAGCAGCCAGCGTTGAGCAAGAAGGAAAAGAAGGCTGCGAAAGATGTCAAGAAACACTCCAAGGATACGATGCAGCCCTTCATGGTTCCCAAGGATTAACCCATTCCCAGCGCCGCATGCGCTTGAATGTCGTTTTCACTTGGTAGGCGAGACAGCGGTATTTCAGCGCACTCGCCGCCTCAGGTTTTCGCTGGCACAATAATCATCCACGACACGCCAAAGCGGTCAACCACCATACCGAAACAGGGCGAATAGAAAGTCTTGCCCAGCGGCATATGCACCTTACCGCCAGCCGACAGCGCATCGAAGCGCTGCCTTGCTTCGGCTTCGCTGGCCGCTTGCAACGACAGCGAGAAACCCTGGAAGTCGGGATGGCCCATGCAATCGTCGGACATCATGACCGAACCATCGCCGATGTGCAGACTCGCATGCATCACCTTGTTGTCAAAGCCCGCGTGCGTGCCGGGCGGCATCGGATCAGGACTCTCTTTGTAGCGCATCAGCATCTCGACCTCGGCGCCAAGCGCCTGGCGATAGAACTCAATCGCCTCCTCGCAGCGACCGTCGAAAAACAGATAGGGTTGAACCGGCATGATTGTCTCCTTGGTTAATCCGTTGCGTAGTGCGCCTTCGCTTATGGTTATCTCCTTCTAGTCGGGAATCTCGGGCTCGACCAGCCGCGCCAGATGGTCGAGCGACTCCTGCCAGCCGAGGTAGCAGAACTCAGGCGGAATCGCCTCGGGGATGCCTTCCTGCACCACGGTCATCTCTGTGCCGCAGACGACCGCACGCAGTTCCACGGTGGTCAGCATCTCGCCTGGCAGCTTGGCATCGTCGAATTTGTCCGTGTAGCGAATGCGCTGGCTGGGAACAAGTTCGAGATAAGTGCCGCCGAAGGAATGGCCGTTGCCGGTGCTGAAGTTGGTAAAGGCCATGCGGAACGTGCCACCGACCTTCGCCTCCAGATGCTCCACCTTGCAGGTGAAGCCATTCGGTGGCAGCCAGCGCGCCACCGCATCGGGATCCAGATAGGCACGGTAGATTTTTTCGGGTTTTGCACGCAGCACGCGGTGCAGGCGAACGGTGTTGGTGGGCATTGGTGTCTCCTGTTGTTTCCATTGGGGGTTGATGCTTTTTTATGGTCGGACGGCTATTGCGCCACAGCCGCCGCGAATACACATGGCTCTGGAACTTGGCGAATCCGCCCCTATATTGTAGGTATGAGGATCAACATTAAAAACCATACCCTGATGGAGCTTACTCATGCCCTTACATGACCGATTGGCTGGAGCAGAGACCCACCGCATTCCCTCGCAAGTGGAAGGCAACACGCCCCCGCAGCAGACAGAAGGCGCATCGGCGCCGCAAGACGGCACGCGCAAATCGCGGCCGTTGCCCGAGGATGCGCTCGCCATCTTGCCGGTACGCAACATGGTGCTCTTCCCCGGCACCGTGGTGCCGCTCAGCATCGGCCGCAGCCGTTCGCGCGCCGCCGCGCAACTGGCCATGCACACGCAGCACCCGCTGGGCGTGCTGTTGCAGCGCCAGGGCGATAACGATGAACCCGGGCCCGACGACCTGCACTGGGTCGGCACTACCGCCAGAATAATGCGCTACGTCACCGCGCCCGATGGCACGCACCATCTCATCTGCCAGGGCGAGGAGCGTTTCCGCGTGCTCGAATTCCTCGAAGGCTACGACTTCCTGGCCGCGCGCGTGCAGCGCATCGCGGACAGCACGCAAGCCGACAAGGAGATCGAAGCGCGCGCTTTGTCCTTGCGGCAGCGCGCCATCGAGATACTCCAGCTTCAGCCGGAACAGGTACCGGAAGAAATGATCAACGGCCTGCAATCGATCGAGTCGCCGTCGCGGCTGGCCGACCTTGTCGCCGGCCTGATGGATGCCGGCATCGAAGAAAAGCAGTCCCTGCTCGAAACTTTCAACCTGCGCACACGCCTGGATCGCCTGCTCGACATCCTCTCACGCCGCGCCGAAGTGCTGCGCCTGTCACACGAAATCGACGAACGCACCAAGCAATCCATCGGCGAAAAAGGCCGCGAGCACATGCTGCGCGAACAGATGCGCACCATCCAGCAGGAGCTCGGCGAAGGCGACGAGAATGCCGCCGAACTGGAAGAAGTGGCCAAAGCCATCACTGATGCCGGCATGCCCGAGGAAGTCGAGAAACAGGCCCGCAAGGAACTCAAGCGCCTGCAGCGCATGCCCGAGGCCGCGGGCGAGTATTCCATGGTGCGCACCTATCTCGACTGGCTTATCGAATTACCCTGGAAATCCCCGGACGCGCCGGCGATCGACATCAATGAGGCGCGTCGCACGCTCGACCATGACCACCACGGCCTCGACAAGATCAAGAAGCGCATTCTCGAATATATCGCCGTGAAGAAACTCAACCCTACCGGCAAGGCACCCATCCTCTGCTTCGTCGGCCCGCCCGGCGTCGGCAAGACCTCGCTCGGTCAGAGCATCGCCCGCGCCACCGGGCGCGAGTTCGTGCGCGTGAGCCTCGGCGGCACGCACGACGAGGCCGAAATCCGCGGCCATCGCCGCACCTACATCGGCGCCCTGCCCGGCAACATCATCCAGGGCATGAAGAAGGCCGGCACGCGCAACTGCCTCATGATGCTGGACGAAGTGGACAAGCTCGGCATGGGCGGCTTCCAGGGCGACCCTTCGTCGGCGCTGCTCGAAGTGCTCGACCCCGAACAGAATTCGACCTTCCGCGACAACTACCTGGCGGTGCCCTACGACCTTTCGGCAGTGATGTTCATCTGCACCGCCAATGTGCTCGACACCATCCCCGGCCCGCTGCGCGACCGCATGGAAGTGATCCACTTGCCCGGCTACACCGCGCAGGAAAAACTGCAAATCGCGCGCCGCTACCTGCTTGCACGCCAACTCTCGCGCAACGGCCTGCAGCCGGCGCAGTGCGAGATCACCGACGCCGCGCTGCTCAGCATCATCGAGGACTACACGCGCGAAGCCGGCGTACGCAATCTCGAACGCGAGATCGGCTCGGTGTGCCGCCATGTCGCGCTGCGTATCGCCGAGCTTGCCGACAATAGCGGCACAGAGCGCATCAACGTGGACGTGGCCGAACTGCCTGTCATACTCGGCCCGCACCAGTTCGAGGCCGAAATCGCCATGCGCACTGCAGTGCCCGGCGTTGCCACCGGCCTCGCCTGGACGCCGGTGGGCGGCGACATCCTGTTCATCGAAGCCGCGCGCATGCCGGGCAGCGGCAAGCTCATCCTCACCGGCCAGCTCGGCGACGTGATGAAGGAAAGCGCGCAGGCGGCGCTATCGCTGATCAAGGCGCGTGCGGCGGAACTGGGACTCGATGCCGGGCTGCTCGGAAAGTCCGACATCCACGTGCATGTGCCCGCCGGCGCCACGCCCAAGGACGGGCCCAGCGCCGGCGTCGCCATGTTCACCGCCCTCGCCTCGCTGCTCACGCAACGTCCAGTACGCAGCGACGTGGCGATGACCGGCGAGATCAGCCTGCGCGGGCTGGTGCTACCGATCGGCGGCGTGAAAGAGAAAGTGCTCGCCGCGCTGCGCGCCGGCATCAAGACCGTGCTGCTGCCCGCCCGCAACCGCAAGGATCTGGAGGACATCCCCGCCGAAGCGCGCGAGAAGCTGGAATTCCTCTGGCTGGAACATGTGGATGACGCGCTGACGGTGGCGCTGTCGAAAGATGGCTAAGGAAACGCTGAATAAGCCGCCGCAAAACTCAGCGGTAATTTGCCCTTTGCTGTATCATGACATTGGCAAGTCCCATGGCGGCTTACTGATATAGCTGCCGCCCACGAGAATTGGCTGTCAGACAGCAGGTGGGCCATTGCCGCCGCTGCACCACGGCATGGTGTGAGAGCGGTGATCTTCGGCTTTTAGAGCGAAATAGCTTTGATTCATGTCAATATCGGCAATTCGACGCCAGAAAAAAAGTGTGGGAATTGCGGCGGGCTGACACTCATGGATGCACATTATGAAACAGCTATACTTCATGTCACAAAGATGTTGCATTTCAGATTTACATCTGCTGTTTGAAATGAGCAAGGCCAAATGAAACGCAAAATAGGTATTCTGCTCCTCGTGATTGCCATTTTCGGTACGGCTGGCGGCTATTTCTGGCAATACACGCATAATCATGAACCGCCAGCCCACGTGCTTACGCTTTATGGCAACGTCGACATCAGGCAGGTGCAGCTGGCATTCAATGGATCGGACCGGATCGATCGCATGCTGGTCAAAGAGGGAGAGACCGTTCGCCAAGGGCAGCTCCTTGCTTCGCTCGATACTACCCGGCTGCAACAAAATGTCGCATTACTGGAGGCGCAACAGGCTGCGCAGCATCAAGTGGTTGCCCGTCTCAAGGCAGGCAATCGACCGGAAGAAATTCGAAAGGCACGTGCGGATGAAGACGCCGCCAGGATTGAGGCCAACAATGCCGAGCGGACTTATCATCGATTGAATGATCTTGTCGCCCGGAACTTCGTCGCCAAGCAGCAGGCAGACGACGCCAAGGCTGCGGCAGATGCCGCACATGCCAAGTACGAAGCAGCGCAAGCGATGCATCGACTTGCCGAGTTGGGCCCGCGTATGGAGGATATCGCCGCCGCCAGTGCTACTCTCAAAGCAAATGGGGCGGCGCTTGCGATTGCCAGCAGACAACTGGCCGATGCTTCACTTTATGCGCCTGCCGATGGTGTCATTCAAGACCGGATTCTTGAGCCGGGCGACATGGCTTCACCTCAACTTTCCGTATATACCCTGGCCCTGACCGATCCAATCTGGGTGCGCGCGTATGTGCAGGGATCGGACATGGGCAAGATTCACAACGGTATGCGCGCCGAGGTCACCACAGACAGTTATCCCGGCAAGCGCTATCGTGCATGGCTGGGATATATTTCGCCCAGCGCCGAATTTACACCGAAATCGGTGGAAACGACGGAAGTCCGATCCAACCTGGTTTATCAGTTGCGGGTGTTTGTCTGCAACTCGCAGAATGAACTGCGCCTCGGCATGCCTGCAACGGTGAATATTGTGCTGGATCAATCCCAGTCCGTTGCTACTGAAATACCGCCTTGCCCGAGCCAGTAATGCCGCAAGGCACCGCCATACTTTCGACAAGCCTCCATTTCCCATCGGATCGGGGGGGTGACATCGTACTGGACATCGATCAGCTCTCCAAGAATTTTCATTCGAACGGGCGCGTGGTTCAGGCGCTCAACAATGTCAGTTTTCGGGTTCAGCACGGCAAGGTGACCGGCCTTATCGGCCCGGACAGCGCCGGCAAAACGACCCTCATGCGCTTGGCTGCCGGCTTGCTGGTTCCCGATAGCGGCAGCATCAAGGTGCTTGGTAAAAATGCCGCCACCCAGTCACTTCAGGTTCAAGGCAGCATCGGATACATGCCGCAACGTTTTGGCCTTTATGAAGACCTGACGGTGCAGGAGAATCTCGACCTCTACGCTGACCTACAGGGCGTTCCGGTCATACATCGTGCGGATCGCTATCAGGAGTTGCTACAGATGGCGGGACTTGAACCATTTACCGGGCGCCTAGCCGGACAACTCTCCGGAGGCATGAAGCAGAAGCTCGGGCTGGCCTGCAGCCTGGTGCGCCAACCCGCTTTGCTACTGCTGGATGAGCCGACCGTCGGCGTGGATCCGCTGTCGCGGCGCGAACTGTGGGCCATCGTCAATCGGCTGGTTCGCAATGAATTCACCACCGTGCTGCTGAGCACCGCCTACCTGGATGAGGCGGAACGCTGCGACGAGATATTTCTGTTGTATGACGGGCAACTCCTTGATCAGGGCGATCCGAAAGCATTGCGCGACCGCATGCAAGGCAGAACCTGGTCCGTCACCGCAGAAAGTCTGTTCAAGCGATCGCTGCAGGCGCATTTGTCGCATGCACCCGGCGTGGTGGACGCACTGGTTCAGGGCGAGCATGTGCGTCTGGTGATGGAGGATACGACGCCCCCCGATCTGGAAGCGATACTGCCCGGCATGCAAAACGTCAGCGTGGCCAAAGTGGCGCCTCGCTACGAGGACAGCTTCATCGCCCTGCTGAAGGGCCAGCCCCATCCGGACGGCGCCACCTTGCCTCAAGCTACGCCTCCACAGGCATTGTCATCCGCAAAGACAGCCGATGGCGGAGCAATCATCGAAGTGGATCAACTGGAGCGCCGTTTCGGCAGTTTCCGCGCCGTCAAGAACGTCAACTTTGCCGTAACGCGCGGCGAGGTCTTCGGCTTGCTGGGCGCCAACGGCGCCGGCAAGACCACTACCTTTCGCATGCTGTGTGGTCTGCTGCCGCCCAGCGCCGGCAACCTGAGGGTGGCCGGCGTCGATCTTCGGAATGCGCCTGCTGCGGCGCGTGCACACATCGGCTACATGTCGCAGAAATTCTCGCTGTATGGGCACCTCAGCGTCATCGAAAACCTGCGCTTTTTCAGCAGCGCCTATGGCTTGTCGCGCAAGCGGGCCGAGCAGCGCATGCAATGGGCAATGACGGAGTTTGCCCTGGCACCGCTGGCGAATACGGTCAGCGGCGATCTCTCGCTTGGCTACAAGCAGCGCCTGGCACTGGCCTGCGCCCTGATGCATGAACCGGACATCCTGTTTCTGGATGAACCGACATCGGGCGTCGATCCCCTCGCGCGCCGCGAATTTTGGCAGCGCATCGATACGCTGGCCGAGCAGGGCGTCACCATCATGGTGACCACCCATTTCATGGAAGAAGCCGAATATTGCGATCGCCTTGCCATCATGGTGAGCGGTGAAATCCTGACCATCGGCACCCCGACCGCGATCAAGCTTCAGGCCCGGACCGAGGCCGTGCCCGACCCGACCATGGAAGATGCCTTCATTGGCCTGATCGAAGCGCAGACCCAGGCCAACAGTCAAATGGTGCCCAGCGCGTGAACGATCGCCCACATCAAAACAGTTCGGAAGCGCCAGGAAAATTCGGCATGCGTTTGCGCGGCCTGATTCGCAAGGAATTCCTGCAGATTTTCCGCGACCCAAGCAGCATCGGCATCGCTTTTCTGATGCCCGTGGTCTTGCTGCTGCTGTTCGGTTATGGCGTTTCGCTGGACTCGGAATCGATCCCGGTGGCCCTAGTGGTCGAACAGCCGAGCGCGGACACCGCCAGCTTCACCGCAGCGTTCCACAAGTCCCGTTATTTCGTGCCCACTTCATACCCCACCACCCGGGCCGCTGAAGCCGACATGATGGCAAGCCGCGTGAAAGCCATCGTCGTGTTGCGCCAGGACTTTGCACAACGTCTGCGGGGGCGGGGCAGCGCGCCGATTCAATTGATCGTGAACGGGGTCGATGCCAACACGGCCCGCATCATTTCGGGTTATGTCGAAGGCGTATGGGGTACATGGCTGGAGCATGTCGCCCTGGCACGCGGCCAGTCGCTGGCCACGCCGGTGCAGATCGGGCAGCGCGTCTGGTTCAACAGCGAACTGCGCAGCCGCAATTTTCTGGTGCCGGGTCTGGTCGCGATCATCATGACGCTGATCGGCGCCCTGCTGACGGCGATGGTGATGGCGCGCGAATGGGAGCGCGGCACCATGGAAGCGCTGATGGTGACGCCGGTGACCATGAACGAAGTGATTCTGGGCAAACTGATCCCCTACTTTATTCTGGGGATGGGCGGGCTGGCGCTTTCCGTAGCCATGGCGCTGTGGCTGTTTGATGTACCGCTGCGCGGCTCGCCCTGGCTGCTGCTCGGCGCATCGGCGCTGTTTCTGCTAACCGCGCTGGGCATGGGCCTGTTCATTTCCACCGTCGCCAAAAGCCAGTTCGTCGCCGGGCAGATCGCGATCATCACGACCTTCCTGCCAGCATTCCTGCTGTCCGGATTCATTTTCGATATCGGCAGCATACCCCGCATCGTGCAAACCCTTACGCATGTCATTGCAGCCCGCTACTACGTGGCCATTCTGCAAACAGTATTTCTTGCCGGCAATGTATGGAGCGTAATTCTACCCAACCTGTTGGGTCTGGCCGTATTGACCGTGATCTTCCTCGGTCTGACTTACCGCAAATCCCGCAAGCGCTTGGAGTAGTCCTGATGTGGAGACGCATTCTCGCCCTGACGATCAAGGAGTTCCTGACGCTGCTCAAGGACAAGCGCAGCCGTGTGGTCATCATCGTGCCGCCGCTGATCCAGTTGATCGTGTTTGGCTACGCCGCCACCTTCGATCTGAAACAGGTACCGTTTGCCGTCTTCAATGAAGACAGCGGTATCGTTTCACGGCAGGTAATCGCGGCCTTTCGCGGCTCGCCCAGTTTTGAGGAAGTCGAGCAGCTGACGCAGGACAGGGAGATTGTGCCGATGATCGACAGCAAGCAGGCGCTGCTGGTCATTCGTATCGGGTCACGCTTCAGTGCAGAGGTGCTGAACGGACATCCCGCGCCGATCCAGATCATGGTTGACGGACGCAATTCGAATACGGCGCAGCTGGCAGTCAACTATGCGCAACTGATCATCAAACAGTTCAATACCGACTGGGTAGCCAGCCACGGTGGCAGGCCGCCGCCGGCAGTGATCGAAACACGGGCCTGGTTCAATCCCAACCTGGAAAGCCGCTGGTTTTTTGTGCCAGGCATCGTCGGCCTGCTGACGCTGCTCGTCACCATGCTGGTGACGGCTCTGTCTGTAGCACGGGAGCGCGAACAGGGCACGTTTGACCAGTTGCTCGTTACGCCCCTGCGGCCGGTTGAAATCCTGCTGGGAAAGGCATTGCCCAGTTTTGTGATCGGCATCGCCGAAGCCACTGTGATCATTCTGGTTGCCGTATTCTGGTTTCATGTCCCGCTGTTGGGCAGTTTGCTGACGCTGTATACCGGCATCGTGTTGTTCCTGCTGTCAGCAATCGGTCTGGGCCTGATGATTTCGTCGCTCGCCGTCACCCAGCAGCAGGGATTGCTAGGGGCTTTTTTCTTCATGGTGCCCGCCATAATCCTGTCCGGATTTGCGACTCCGATCGAAAATATGCCGTCGCTGGTGCAGGATCTGACCTTGCTGAATCCCCTGCGATATTTTTTGGTGGTGCTGCGGGGGGTATTTCTGGAGGGCACTCCGTTCCATCTGCTGATCCACCCGTTTGTTGCAATGGCGTCGATTGGTGCGGTAGCTCTGACGAGTGCGGCATGGCTGTTCAGGCACAGAATGTATTGAGACCATTAACCATCGAATCAGCGAGCCTCAAATTGAAATTTTTCTCTGGCATAACTGAGTTGGTTTTGCTTGCAAAATGGGTCGCTTTTGTTGAGGGCTCTGCCAAGAGATCACCAAAGCCGCTTTTCAGTATGATTTTCTGGCATACATCCGGCGACGAACCCGTGGTAGCCGTCAGAGTCCCGTGAGTCCAACGGCGGCAATTGCCGAGGATTGGGCTGGATTACTACAGGGGCGAGCGGCAGGTATCTGATGAGTTGCCAGCCGTTCGAGCGGCTCAATTTTTTTGGGTCGCTACGCCCGCACCTGGCCGACTTCTGCCTCATGAGAAAGGTAGTCCATGGACACATGGAGCTAACAGTTATATATGCTAAACAGATTCAGTGCAACATCACTCTTCCAACACCCCATAGAGCTCCAAGCCACAGCCCGACAAATGCCAGGAAAGAGAGACCGTATCCGCCGCTTCGTTTGACTGGGTCGCTCATATAAGCAACCGCATACCATACACGGGCGCCAAGCCATATGATTCCCATTACGCCGGCACCCCGGTCGCCGATATATCCTGCGTATATCCACAAGGCGGGCAACAACAGTGCTGCACTTTCCAAAGTGTTCATTTGAACGCGGAACGCGCGCTCGAACATCGCATGTCCCGTCACTGCGGGGGCTTTGATGCCATAGCGTTCCCTGGCACGTCCAACATTCACTCCTGTAACAGCCATAAGCAAGAGCACCAGCAGGGTAACCAATGAAGCCAAGGGGAAGGAAGTCATAACGTAATCCTTGAATAATTAGGCCAGTTTCTTCCATACACAACCGCCTGCCATCGCACAGGCATGGCCAAGCAACTCATCAGCAGTACTATAAATCGATTGACATGGATACCATTCATGGCCTTGGAACTTCTTGTTGATACAGGAGCAACAGTATTGCTGACTTGAGTCTTTGAGTGTAATTTCCAATTGCATGCATGAGTGACAAGAGTCTGACACGCTGACAGGTGGATTGCACTTCATGCGCACTCGACCGGTATATTTAGACAAAAAAAGGCCAAATTAACAACGTCATGAGTCCAAAAACCAATAAAGGCGTCGTGATTGCCTCAACCGCGCTCCTGGCGACCTGGGCGGGGATTCTCGCAACCCTGCTAGTGAAACAGGATACGCTGGCGTTTCCGGGTTCGCGCACCTTGGTACCACCCACATCGGATGCCTTGCACAATGCAGATGCCCGCCTTCTATCTGTTCTTGCCGACGATGGACGTTCTATCCAATGCTTCACTGTCGGTGCGCACGAATCGAAAAACATCCTCCTGGCTTTTCCGGGCAATGGCGGTGACGCACTGGAATACGCTACCCGGCTGCGTGAGGAGCTATTGTCTTACGCCCCGGCAGCATCGTTCTGCGTGATTGCACCTCACTATCGGGGCTACGGCGCCACGGGCGGACAAGTTAGCGGTCCCGCCATGGCTTTGGATGCGCAGGTGCTTGCACGTACGCTCCAGCCGCGCGCCATCTTCGGTCGTTCATTTGGGGCCGGCATGGCGGCGCTGGCGGCTACGGCGTACCCAGTACCGGCATTGGTCGTGTCCCCCTGGGACTCCCTGACCAAAGTCGCACATGACTACTCCCATGGCATTGCACCGCTGCGGATACTCAAGAGATTTTTCCGACATGGAATCGATGTCGATAGCGCGGTCGGGCAAGCAGCCTCGCCGATTCGCTGCCTGGTCTTCGCCCACGACGTCGTCATTCGGAAGGAGCGTTCGCGGGCGTTCTTTGAAGCCTGGTCAGGCCCTAAAACCTGGGTGGAGCTAACCGGAGAACATGAAGACGACATCCGGCTATCGTCTGCAGACGCCGAGTTTTTGCTGAGTACTCTAGCCTGATTTCCAACTCGCTGACCCACGTCAAGCAATGTCTTGCGTCATCAAAACTCCAATGGGGAAGCTCCTCGTAATGTATACGCGGCATGATAAACCATGGCCATTAAGCAGTAACTCACATGATCATTTCATATGCCGGCAATGTCAGGAATTCCGTGTATTTGTCGCTGGTCGTAATTTGCTCGAACAACCGCGCCGCGTTTTCGTACTGGCCTGCGTTCCAGCCTTTCTCGCCAAGCAGAGTTCGGATTCGCGGCAACTCTTCGGCGAGCAGTTGACGGAACAGAAGCTCGGTCACCTTGCGACCGTCGTCGAGCACGCCTTTGGGATTCCTGATCCATTGCCAAATCTGCGAACGTGAAATTTCGGCGGTGGCGGCATCTTCCATCAGGTTGAACACCGGAACGCAACCGTTGCCGGCCAGCCATGAGCCCAAATACTGCACGCCCACGCTGATGTTGTTGCGCAGTCCTTCTTCGGTAATCGGTGTTTCTGGCTCGAACTGGAGCAGATCTCGCGCAGTGACGTTGACGTCGTTTCGCTGGCGCTGGATCTGGTTTGGCGTGGGCATATGCCGGTCGAAAATCTCTTTTGCAATGGCAACCAGGCCGGGGTGAGCCACCCATGTGCCGTCACAGCCATCGGTAACTTCGCGCAACTTGTCCGCGCGCACTTTTTCCAGGGCTGCTTCGTTTGCCGCCGGATCATTCTTGATCGGGATCTGTGCTGCCATGCCGCCCATCGCGAACGCGTTGCGACGATGGCAGGTTTTGATCAGCAAGAGGGCATATGCGCGCAGGAACGGTGCCGTCATCGTCACCCGCGCGCGATCGGCGAGGCAGAACTCGTGACGGGAGCGAAATTTCTTGATGCAACTGAAAATGTAGTCCCAGCGCCCGATGTTAAGGCCGGCCGAATGCTCGCGCAGTTCGTAGAGTATTTCGTCCATTTCGAACGCAGCGAGCACGGTTTCGATCAGCACCGTCGCCTTGATGGTGCCTTGCGGGACGCCCAACATGTCTTGCGCCGCGATAAAAACATCGTTCCAGAGCCGTGCTTCGAGATGGCTTTCCATTTTCGGCAGGTAGAAGTAGACGCCGCTGCCGTTGGCGATACGCTGCTTCGCGTTGTGAAAGAAATAGAGCGCAAAATCAAAAATGGATCCCGCGACCGCATCGCCATCGATTTGAACGTGTTTTTCCAGGAGATGCCAGCCGCGTGGCCGCACCAGCAGCGTCGCCGTTCGCTCGGCCAGCCGGTAGCTTTTCCCTTCCGTGCTGGTGTAGCTGATAGTGCCATCGATGGTGTCGCGCAGATTGATCTGGCCCTGAATGAGGTTCTCCCAGGTCGGGGTATTCGAATCCTCGAAGTCTGCCATGAAGACGCTGGCGCCGGAATTCATGGCGTTGATCACCATCTTGCGTTCCGTCGGACCCGTGATCTCGACGCGGCGGTCCTGCAGGTCCGCCGGACACGGCGCAACAGTCCAGCTTCCGCTCCGGATATGCGCAGTGTCGGGCAGGAAATCCGGCAGCATGCCGGCGTCGAATTCCATCTGCCTTCGCGCGCGCGCCGCGATGAGTTCGCGGCGGCGCGACTCGAAGGTGCGATGCAGCCTGGCGACAAATTCAAGCGCGTCGTGAGTCAGTATCTCTTCGAAACGTGGCAGCAGGGGAGCGTCTATTCTGACGCCCTTCGGCAGATTGAAAGACATTGGCGCCCTCCGGCTCAGCGCCGCGGTATTCTTGGCGTAGTTCATTTTAATCCTCCGGCACCAGCTCTGCCACGTCTGCTTCGATGGTGATGCCGAGCTGCTTTTGCGCGTCGGTATCGATGATGGCGTCAATATGTGCCCGTACCGCATCCCATGAATGGCAGTCGCCGTTGCTCTCTGTCAGGTCATTGACGAAGTTGATGATAGCCTCGGCCTGGGCATTGCGGCGGTTCTGGTTGCAATTGGCATAGTAGGTGGTGATGGTCATGATGTTCTCCTTTAAGGATATATCAGGCAGCGACAGCCTTGGGCTGTGCCGCGGCGTGGAACTGAGTTTCTTCGGTGGATCCTGTAAAGGCCGTGGTTGAGGACAGCCCGCCCTGAACGATTTGCGTAACGGCATCGAAGTAGCCAACGCCGACCTCGCGCTGGTGCCGCGTCGCCGTGTAGCCATGCTTCTCGGCGGCAAACTCGGCGTTCTGCAGGCGCACATATGCCGTCATTTCTTCCTGCGCATAACCCTTCGCCAGTTCGAACATGCTGTAATTGAGCGCATGGAAACCGGCGAGCGTAACGAACTGGAACTTGTAGCCCATGGCGCCCAGTTCGCGCTGGAATTTCGCAATGGTCGAAGCGTCGAGGTTCTTGCGCCAGTTGAAGGAGGGCGAGCAATTGTAGGCAAGCAGCTTGTCGGGATAGACCTTGCGGATCGCCTCGGCGAATCTTTTTGCGAAGTCAAGATCGGGTTTCCCCGTTTCACACCAGACCATGTCGGCATAAGGCGCATAGGCCAGGCCACGCGACACCGCCTGATCGAGACCCTCACGCACATAGAAGTAGCCTTCCGGCGTGCGCTCACCAGTCGCAAATGGCTTGTCGTTGTCATCGATGTCCGATGTCAGCAGGCAAGCAGCTTCCGCGTCAGTGCGTGCAATTAGCACGGTGGGAACACCCAGGGTGTCCGCTGCCAGGCGCGCGGATATCAGTTTCTGCACGGCTTCCTGCGTGGGAACCAGTACCTTGCCGCCCATGTGGCCACATTTTTTCACGCTGGCCAGTTGATCCTCGAAATGCACCCCGGCGGCTCCCGCTTCGATCATCGCCTTCATCAGTTCGAAGGCATTGAGCACACCGCCAAATCCCGCTTCCGCGTCGGCGACGATAGGCGCAAGCCAATCGATGCTGTCGTCGCCCTCGGTGTGGTGGATCTGGTCGGCGCGCAACAACGTGTTGTTGATTCGCCGCACGACGTTGGGAACGGAATCCGCTGGATATAGCGACTGATCGGGATACATCTGGCCTGCATTGTTGGCATCCGCGGCGACCTGCCAGCCGGACAAATAGATCGCAGGAACGCCGGCCTTCACCTGCTGCATCGCCTGGTTGCCGGTCATCGCGCCCAGCGCATTGACGAAGGGACGCTCCTGAAAGAGCCGCCAAAGATTTTCTGCTCCGCGTTCGGCGAGCGTATATTTAATGCGCACGGTCCCCCGCAGCCGAACCACGTCGTCTGCGGTATAGCCACGCTTCACTGACCGCCAGCGCGGATTCTCGGTCCAGTCCTTCTGAATCATGGCAGCGTCAGCTGCAGCCTGCCGCTTGTCCGTGCTCTTGATCATGATGATCTCCTTTGATGTGAAAACGATGGCTGGACGATAAGGCAGGTATTATGTGAATTCCACATAATAGAAGTTGACTGTGTTAAGTTGACAAGCATCGGTTTCTGCAACTTCACAGCATCATTTTTACGGGCTGGATGAGACATGGAACAAATCATCAGGAATAGCCACTTTCTCGGTGCCAAACTGCGCAACCTGCGCAAGGAGCACCGGATTACGCTTGAAGACCTGTCTGCACGTTGCGCTCAGATCGATCCGCAATCCGCTCCGTCAGTGTCCTACCTCAGCATGATCGAAAGCGGACGCCGCAATCCCTCCCAGGAATTGCTCGCCCTGATTGCGGGCGTTCTCCAGCGCAAGCCGGCGTGGTTCCTCGACCAAACGGAGTTCGCCCCGGTTGGGCGCAAACAAGCCGCGGGCGGTGCGGCACGGATTCCTTTCGAGCCTTCGTTCCTTTTTTCCAAGGATCTGCTGCAGGCTGCGATTCCTGAACTATTGTCACAAACGGGAACGACGGGACGCCAATTCGCGCAACTGCTGATTCGCTCACATCAGGAAATATCCCGTAACGAATATCCCGATCTGGAACGTGCCGCCGAGATGGTGGGCAAACGCGTCTTTCCGCTCAACGTCGACGATCTGATGGCGTTATGTAAGCATCATGGCCTTGAGATTCGCTGGTTTGAGCGCAAGCCGATTCTTGCGGGGAATAAAGACCGCGAGGTTCGTAGCGTGATCCGATCCTTTTTCGATTCTCCCGGCACCATATTTCTGAACAAGGCTTTGCAATCGGATCCGGCGCGGCTGAAGTTCGATCTGGCGTCCCATATCGGACATAAGGTGCTCCATGGCGGCGACGGCCTGAAATCTCCTCATGCCACTGGAGGCGATATAGGGGAAAGTCCGGACAGCGGTTCAGCCTCCAATACCGGCATCGAAGCGAGAGATGTTCTGCATGCATGGAGAGACTTCGAATGTAGTTTCTTCGCCGGTGCGCTGCTCTGCCCAAAAATACCGTTTCGCCGCTTTCTCACCAGGGAACGATATCGCGTCGAGGCAAGACAAAAGCTCGAACTCACAGCGGCAGTCATCATGCGGCGAATGACCAAGGTTTCCGCTTATCCCTATTGGCACTTTTTTGACGCGGACGCACCCGGCCATTTTCGCGCCGTGTATCGCGGCAACGGCATCCCGCTGCCTTGGGGCAATATGGCTCGCGCTACAGATCCATGCCCGCATTGGGCGGTATTCCGCATGTTTGGAAACACGCCGAACGCGAGTTCGCAGATATCGGTGCTGAGAGAAAACGATCAGTGGCAACTTTACTGTTGCCACACGCTGCGCACGCGCGATATGGCTGGAAATCCCCATGTCCTGTCCGTAGGGATCGACCTGTTGCCCGCCCTGTCATCGAATGGGGCCGATGCAGTGCAGATTGTGGATAGCATCGCAGAAGACTGCCTGCGGAAAAAAGGCCAGGCCAAGGTAAATCGCGCGGCAACAGAGGCCATTCGCGAAGTGGCCAGCATTCTCAGCATTGCCTGGGTAGAAGAATCCCTGGAACAATCCGCACGCATAATCTGCTCCCGCTGCTCAAGTTGTCCGCGCCAGGGACAATGCGATGCGGCACCGGTGACTCGCGCGCGCAACATCGCCGACGTCCAACAGGAAATCCTCACGACTACGAAATAAGAACCAGCCCCGAGCAAACCGGGGGTTCCCTGCCCTGGCGCGCGTCAGTGCTGAAACTTGAGTTCCAGGTCCGTGTCCAGCCCGATGACGGCATCGAGTACCTTGCCGACGATCTCGGCGTCCTCATCCGACCATTCGGCATCCGGATCGTCCGAACGCGTCGACAGCGGCGCGATGTCGAAGTCGACAAACTCATCACCGATCTTGAGCACCTGAGCGCCGGAAGGATGTTCGACCAGTTCCCAGTCGTCGGGGACTTCCAGTTCCGCATGGATAACGACGTTCAATCTTTTCATTTTCAGGCCCCCTTGGCGAAAGGTGAACTTTACCCCGGATATCGGATCGTATCGCTTAGTGTCGGCTCAACAGCCAATTGAGAACGCCCTGCCCCGCCTTGCGTCCGCTGGCGAAACAGGCGGTGAGAAGGTAGCCGCCGGTCGGCGCCTCCCAATCCAGCATCTCGCCGGCGCAGAAAACGCCGGGCAGTTGTCGCAGCATTAATTGCGCATCGAGTGCATCGACGCAGATGCCGCCCGCGCTGCTGATCGCTTCGTCGAGCGGGCGGGGCGAAACCAGTGTCATGGGCAGTGACTTGATTGCCGCGGCAAGACGCGCGGGATTGGCATAGTCGTCCCTGCTCGCGCATTCGCGCAGCAGGCCGGCCTTGACGCCGCGGATGCCGGCGCGGCTTTGCAGGTGGCTGGCCATGGAGCGCGCGCCGCGCGGATGGGCGATCTCTTCGCTGAGGCGCTGCAAGGACTTGGCCGGAACAAGATCGACATGCACGATGGTGCTGCCCTGCGCCTCGATGGCATCGCGCAGGCGTGCCGAAAAAGCATAGATCAGGCTGCCTTCGACGCCGTGCGCGCTGATGACGAATTCGCCTTGCCTGTGCAGCACATTCCCCTGCGCATCCGTATGCGAAAGCGCTATGTTCTTGAGCGGATGGCCGGTGAAGCGGCTGCGGAAATGTTCGCTCCAGTTCACGTCGAAGCCGCAATTGCTCGGCCGCAACGGGGCAATGTCGACGCCGCGCGCCGCAAGCAAGGGTACCCATGCGCCGTCAGAGCCAAGCCTGGCCCAACTGCCGCCACCCAGCGCGATCACTACCGCAGCGGCGGCGACTGACTTCTCGCCGCCGGGTGTGGCGAAACGCAGCGCGCCCTGGGCGTTCCATCCGGTCCAGCGCTGACGCACATGAAATTTTGCGCCACCCGCGCGCAGGCGATGCAGCCAGGCGCGCAGCAATGGTGCGGCTTTCATCTCCGCGGGGAAAACGCGGCCGCTACTGCCGACGAAAGTCTCAATGCCAAGATCATGCACCCAGGTGCGCAGCGCCGTCGCATCGAAATCGGCCAGCCACGACGCCACCTGCTCGCTGCGCGCGCCATAGCGCGCGATGAACTCGGGCATGGCTTCGGCATGGGTCAGGTTAAGACCACCCTTGCCCGCCATCAGAAACTTGCGCCCCAGCGAGGGCATGGCGTCATAGACGTCGACCTGCGCCCCGCCATTGACCAGCACTTCGGTCGCCATCAGTCCGGCCGGGCCGCCGCCGATGACGGCGACCTTGAATTTTCGTGCTTCAGCCGGCGGCATGCGTCAGTTCGCGCAATTCGATCAGCACCGTCGCCGGGCCATTGGTGATCCATACCTGGCTGTCCTGCACGGTGCATTGCAGACTCATGTTGCGATCCGCGAGCGCAGTCAATGCGGTGGACTGCTCATCGGACAAGGCAAACACATGCAGGTTGCGCAACCGCGCAAGTGCTGTGCCTTCCTTCTGCCACCACATTTCCATGGCCTTGCCGCCATAGGCGAACACCACCACATTCTCGGCACGGCCAGCGGCACGGCGCAGCAGGCGCTCGTCGGGCAGGCCCACTTCGATCCAGAGCCGGATTTCGCCGCTGTATTCCTTCAACCACAAAGCAGGCTCGTCGTCGCTGGAAATGCCGCGACCGAATTCGAGACGCTCGTCGGCGTACAGCGCAAAGGCCAGCAGACGCACCATCAAGCGCTGCTCGGTCTCGGAGGGATGGCGCGCAAGCGTGAGGTTGTGCTCGCCGTAGTAGGGGCGATCCATGTCGGCGATGCCAAGCGTGGCTTTATAGACGGTGGATTTGAGTGCCATAGACAATAAATGCGTATCGAGAAGCCGGCAAAACTATTGGGTGTTACGTAATTTAACGACAAACCCTCCGTCATTCCGGACGCGCGAAGCGTGAGCCGGAATCCAGTGTCTTGGCCGGGAAAGCCACTGGATTCCCGCTTTCTTGGGAATGACAAATATTTTTTCTATACGGTTCATCAAGAATACAGCACTACCTTAACCGGAAAACTTGCTTCTGAAAGACTCGGGAACCAGAGCCGCTTTTTTTGCCTGAACGTCATAAAACACCATCCCTGTCTTGCCGCGCGCCACTTCGCGCCCGCTGGCCTTGTCGCTGACGCGAAACACCATATCGAAGCCGTATTTGTTGAACTCGCGCGCCGCCACCTCGACCACCATGACTTCGCCATGGAAAGCCTCGGAAAGATATTGCACGGCGATGTCGCCGACGAAAGCGCGGAGACCTTCTATGTTTCCGGACTGATAGCCGATGGACGCAAAAAAACGCATCCTCGCCTCGCCGACGATGCCGAGCAGCATCGCATTGTCGAGATGTCCGGCCAGGTTGATGTGCTGGTAATACAATGGAATATCGGTGGAAAAGGAAAAGCTTTGCGGGAGTTCGATGAAAATGCGCGCCATGATGTTTGCTAGAGTCGATCGGGAATGAAGAATCGTTGCTGCAGCTCGGTCAAACCAAGCAGGTCGAGAATTTCCGCCAGCCTGGCCGCGGCCTGGCGGTTGCCCTGCGCGCCGCGCCGGGCGATGATGAGTTCATTTTTCAGCGAGTGCTCCCAGCCCACCAGTTCGGTGACGTTCAGCCTGTAGCCATGCGCTTCGAGTTGCAGGCAGCGCAGCACATTGGTGACATGGCTGCCGAACTCGCGGGTATGGATCGGGTGCCGCCACAACTCGCCCAAGGCGCCTTTCGCCAATGCGCCGGCCTTGTGACGGCGCAATGCGGCAGCCACTTCGGCCTGGCAGCAGGGCACCAGCACGATAAACTGGGCTTTTTTCTGAAGGGCAAACCGGATCGCATCGTCGGTCGCCGTATCGCAGGCATGCAGTGCGGTGACGACATCGACCGCAGCGGGAATCTCGTCCGCCGTTGCTGCTTCGGCGACCGTGCGGTTGATGAAGGACATGCCGGGAAAACCGAGACGAATGGCCAGCTCGCGCGACTTTTCGACCAGTTCGTCGCGCGCTTCGACGCCGTAGATATGCGAGTCGCCCGGCAGGGACTTGAAAAACAGGTCGTAGAGGATGAAGCCGAGATAGGACTTGCCGGCGCCGTGATCGACGAGCCGCACTGTACCGCGCTCTTTCATCACCTCGGCCAGCAGGGGTTCGATAAACTGGTAGAGGTGATAGACCTGCTTTAACTTGCGCCGGCTGTCCTGGTTGAGCTTGCCGTCGCGGGTGAGGATATGCAATTCCTTGAGCAGTTCGAGCGACTGCCCGGGGCGAATCTCAACCGGACCGCTCATGATTCATCCGCGCCTGACGCCAGCATCGCCGCCCGCGTTTGCGGCGTCTCCAGGCTGATGCGGCCAAGCACGCCATCGCGATAATCGGTGAGCAGGATCAGCGCGGCCTTGCCGATATCCAGTTCCTTGCTGCGCGGCTTCAGGCAATTGCGTTTTTTCGCAACAGCTTCGACGACGCCCACCGCATCGAGTCCCTCGGTTTCGAAACCGTAGCGTTGCTTGATGCTGTCGGGATAGCGCGCGAGCAGGATACCGGCGAGAAAGTAGGCCACCTCGTCTTCGACCACCGCATTGGTGCCCACCGCATGGCTGGCGGCGAGCATGTAGCCATCCGAATCGTGCTCGATCTTCGGCCACAGCAGGCCCGGCGTGTCGATGAGGGTCATGCGCGGATTCAGATCGAAGCTCTGCTGCGCCTTGGTCACCGCCGGCTCGTCGCCGACGGCGGCAATGCGGCGCTTCAGCAGCGCATTCATCAGGGTCGACTTGCCGACATTGGGAATGCCCATGATCATCATGCGCAGCGTCTTGATATTGTCATTGCGATGCGGTGCCAGTTTCTGGCACAGGCCCGGCAGTTTGGCCACATCGCCGGCCTTTTTGGTGCTGATCGCAACCGCCTTGACGCCTTTCTGCGCATTGAAGTAGTCGAGCCAGGCTTTTGTGGCAAGCGGATCGGCCAGGTCGGCCTTGTTCAGCACCTTGAGGCAGGGTCGCTGCCGCTGCAGGCGAAGTTCGCGGATCATCGGATTGCTGCTGGCTTCGGGCAGGCGCGCATCGAGCACTTCAATGACGACATCGACGCGCTCCATCGTCTCGGCCGCCTTCTTGCGCGCCGAGGCCATATGCCCGGGAAACCACTGGATCGCCATTGAATGTAGGTGAAGTGCGAAAACGTGGATTATCGCAGGTGTGATGCCGGGTTTTTCCCGGGTAACGTTTCTCTTCGTCCAATTCGGCGCTGCTATCATGGCTTTATGGAAAAAACAGCCAACACCTTGCCGGCCCTGTTCATCGGCCACGGCAGCCCGATGAATACCCTTGAAGACAACCGCTACACGCGGGTCTGGCATGCCCTCGGGCGATCCCTGCCGCGCCCGCGCGCAATCCTCGCCATCTCCGCGCACTGGTACATCGGCACCACCGCGGTCACGGCAATGGCACGACCGAAAACCATCCACGATTTCGGCGGCTTCCCCCAGGCACTGTTCGACTTTCAGTACTCAGCCCCCGGCGATCCGGCGCTCGCGGCACGGATTCAGGCGCTGCTGGCACCGCTGACGGTGGTTGCCGACCACGACTGGGGGCTGGATCATGGCACCTGGTCGATCCTGGCCCATATGTTTCCGCAAGCGGATATTCCGGTCGTGCAGCTCGCCATTGACGCTAGACAACCCGCCGCTTTCCATCACCAGTTGGGCCAGAAGCTGGCGGCGCTGCGGGACGAGGGCGTGCTGATTCTCGGCAGCGGCAACCTCGTGCACAATTTGCGTACCATTCGCTGGGGTGACGATGCCCCGCCCTACCCCTGGGCCAGCCGCATAGAACAACGCCTGAAGGATTGCCTTGCCAATGGAGATCCGCAAGCGCTGATCGACTACGCCGCGCTCGATCAGGAAGCGCCGCTCGCGATTCCCACGCCGGAGCATTATCTGCCGCTGCTCTATGTGCTGGGAGCGCGGCGGCCGGATGACCGGATATATTTCCCCGTTGAAGGCATCGATCTCGGTTCGATCGGCATGCTTTCCGTTTTCCTCGGCCAGGATTATTCATCATGAATTTGTACCAACTGCCGGATCGCACTCCAAGTATCCATCCTGAATCATGGATTGCGCCCAATGCGATCGTGATTGGTACCGTCAATGTGTGCAAAAACGCCAGCCTGTGGTGGAACGTCGTCGCCCGTGGCGACAACGACCTCATCACCATTGGCGAAAACACCAATGTGCAGGATGGCTCCGTGCTGCATACCGATGCTGGCATACCGCTGCAAATCGGCGCCAACTGCACCATCGGCCATATGGTGATGCTGCATGGCTGCACGATTGGCGAGAACTCCTTGATCGGCATCGGCAGCGTAATAATGAACCATGCCGAGATTGGCAAAAACTGCATTGTCGGTTCCAGTTCGCTGGTTCCCGAAGGCAAGATATTTCCTGACGGCGTATTGATCCTTGGCTCTCCGGCGAAAGTGATCCGCCAGCTGGAACCCGCTGAAATCGAGAGACTCAAAGTCAGTGCCGGCAATTACGTTCTGAACTGGCAACGCTATGAAAAACACTTGAGTCCTATATGAGGAAAATCGGAATGCACTCGCTCCCGAAATCGCTGGCAGTTTCGATGCTATCGTTATGCGTCTTTTGCTCGACGACCCTTGCCGCCGATGAAAAGAAACCAGTGGGCACCTTGCTTAGCTTCTCCGTCGAGGCCAGCCAGATGGTTGCCAACGATCTGGCACATGCCATTGTGTTCGCCGAGGCCACCGATACGCAATCGGCTGAAGTCGCGCGCAAGGTCAACGCGGCCATGGCAAGGGCTATCGCCGTGGCAAAAACTTACCCGGACATCAAGACCAAAACCGGGGCAACCTGGACCGCGCCCGTCTATGGCAAAAACGGACGCAACATTGAATCTTGGCACATGCGTTCCGAAATTCATCTGGAGAGTCAGAAGCTTGCTGCGTTAGCAGAATTGGTGGGCAAATTGCAGGAGGACCTGGCCGTGAGCCAGATCACCTTGCAGCCAGCTACGGAGACCCGGCGCAACGCAGAAGACATGGCCACTCTGGACGCGTTGAACGCATTTCAGGCCAAGGCACAGTTGATTGCTTCAAACTTCAAGAAGCTCTATCGCATCATCAACATGAACGTCAGCGGCGGCAGCCATGGGCCGGCCTACCCGATGGCACGAGGCGCCATGCTCAAAATGGAAGCCGCCCCGATGCCGATCGAAGGCGGTGACGGCGTTGTCACCGTTTCAGTGAACGGCGAGATTGAACTGATCGATTAAGATCAATCATGCCATTCCCGCCAGCGCGGGAATGGCTGCTACCCTTGCTTAATGCCTAACGATATTGTTGCCGGTCTGTTTCACCGCATCGCCCGCCGCATAGCCGGGATCGTTCTCGAAATTGAAGCTGCGCTCATCGCCATTTTCAAACTGCACATTCACGACCCATAGCTTCTTGGAGCGCACTTTCTGTTCTATCTTGTGGCCCGCGTAGGCGCCACCCGCCGCACCGGCAATGGTGGCCAGATCCTTGCCGCTGCCGCCACCCACCTGATGACCAAGTACTGCCCCCGCCACTCCGCCCGCTATCACGCCCAGAGGAGAACCCTCCCCTTCCTTCTCGACAACCTTGACCGACGTCACCTTGCCGCACTCGGCACAGACCCCTGAAGTCCTGGTGACCGGTTGCTTGGCGACTGGTTGAGCGGACGTAGCCTGCTTGGCCGCCGCCAAAGCCTTCTTGTACTCTGCCTTGGCATCGCGCAAACACTGCATGCGTGCGCTGGACGAGGTTTCTTCGGCGCATAGGTTTTTGTCTTCCGCATAGCGAGTTGCCGCCTCTTTTTTGGCTGCCCCGTAGCTGGCTTTGCTGGTCGCATCGGCAGCGGCAGCGGTAGTGGCGAAAAGTCCAATTACGACTACAGTGGCAAGCTTTTTCATGTTCATGATGTTTCTCCTGTGTTCAAACGACAATTTTATTCACATAAGATGGTGGCTGGCGATGCAGCCCAGACAGATTATCGCCCTGCAACGGTCTGGCAAGATAATCCATATGCCGGAAAATTGCATCCTGGCGTGGACCTACGCCCCATCATGTCAGCGCTTTGCCAGCAGACCCGACTTCACCAGACTGGCGGCAATGCCTTCCGCCAGCTTGCGATAGCCCGCGGCGTTGGGATGTATCTGATCCGACTTGAGTGATGGATCGGACAGCACCTCAGCAAACACATCCGGCACCAGCAGGACGCCTTCTTCTTTCGCCAACTCGGCATACAGTGCAGCGTCCGGCAGCGCCCCTAGCGTAGCGCCCAGCAACGAAAATCGTGGTGTCGCCACCAATGCCACCGGTACTCCAGCCTGCTTGACCGTCTTCAGAATGCTGCGGATGTCTTCCTTGATTTGCGCTTCGGGATGCCGCCTCAGGAAATCATTGCCGCCGATCTCGACAATCACCAGCTTTGGCTGCGTGACATCGAGCGCTTCCGCAATCCGCGCCGTCGCCTCTTCCGCGGTATCGCCGGGCACGCCACGATTGGCCACTTGCCAGCCGCTGATCGACACCAGCTGGCTCGGGTAATTTTCTTCGCCGGCCGCACCGATGCCGAACGTGACACTGTCACCAAAGGCAAGCACCACACTGCCGGGTGGCAGCGCAGCGTAGCTGGGCGCACGATGACAAGCGGCCATTGCCAGCGCCAGGAATGTCAGCAATGCAGCGAAACAAATGCAAAGCCTGGAATTCATTTTTCCTATCCGTCTGTCGCCAGGTGGATGTCTTCAGATGTTGAAGGCAAGACCGGTTACGGCATCATAACGCAAACGGATTTGGCTTATTCAAAGCCAGGAATCGACTGACATAGCGCGTCAGGTCAAACGCCTCAAGCCGGCAAGGAACAATGCTGGGCGGGTTGCAGGTAAAATGAATCATCATGTCTTCCGCTTAGCCCGACAGCAATGAGCGTCACCCCCCAAACCCCGGACGAAACTGAAAAACGCGCGCCGCCGGTAAAGTGCTGGATGACAACGCCACCAGCAGGGCGGCTGCGCGTCTTGTTTACGGAGTCCCCCTAGCACGATGAAGCTGTCGGTACTGCTCATCGACGACGCCGAAGAATACCGCGTCCTGTGCACTGCGTTTGTGCGGATGCGCTGGCCCGACGCATCAGTGGCGCCGTGGGATCCTGTCAAGCAGGGCTTGCCGGGCGCAGACCAGGATCTGTCCCAATACGACGTGATTCTGCTCGATTTTCGCCTGGGGGAAGAAGACGGACTGGAGTGGCTGAAAATTCTGCGCGCGCGGACGGGCTGCCCACCGATCGTCATGATCACCGGAGCGGGAAGCGAAGAAGTGGTGCTGACGGCGATGCGCGCGGGCGCGATCGACTACATTCCCAAGGCCTCGTTGTCGGTCGACAGACTGGCGGAAGCGATCGAGGAAGCTATCACATTGTCCGCCGTTGATCCGTATTTCGGCGACCACTGGCGCAGCCATAATTTTGGGCGACGCGGCACTACGATCGCCATCAAGGATTACCGCACGATTCGTCAGATCGGCATTGGCACCTCATCGGTGATCTATCTGGCCGAAAAGATTGTCGATGGCACCCGGGTTGCGATCAAGCTGATGCGTTCGCGCCTTTTCCGCGATCCGGAGATGATGCGGCGGTTCGAGCAGGAGCGCAAGATCGTCCTCGGCCTGAACAGCCGTCATGTCGCCAAGATCCACGACCAAGGCATCGTCGCGGGCCGAACCTATATAGTGATGGAGTATTTCGAAGGCGGCGACTTGAAGCGGCAAATCGCCCAGGGGATCGGGCAGGCACGGGCCGTCGAACTGCTTTACCGGATTGGCGAAGCGCTGGCGGATATACATGATGCAGGCATCATTCACCGCGACTTGAAGCCTGACAACATCATGTTTCGGGAAGACGGCAGCCTTGGCATCCTCGATTTCGGCGTCGCCAAGCTGGCATTCAATGATGCGGGCATCACGCAAAGACAGAGCCTGCTGGGCACTCCTTTTTACATGAGCCCGGAACAGGCCAATGGAAGAGCTGTCGATGCGCGAACCGACCTGTATAGTGCCGGTGTCATCTTTTATGAAATGCTGACGGGCGTCAAACCGTTCCTCGGCGACAATTTTCTCGATGTCATCAACAAGCACCGCCGCCTGCCGGTACCCGTGCTGCCTGACGATTTGGCACAGTACCAGGAGCTTGTCGACCGCTTGCTCGCCAAGCGCGCCAGCGACCGGTTTCGCGATGCGCATGAACTGCTCGCCTATCTTGAGGCAAGGTTCGGCTTGTGTGCTTAAGTGGCCTCACTTGGGCCTACCCCTGCCCCCGGAGGGCTCGCTTTGCACAGTTGGCCCGCTACGGCGACTCCGAGCGATACTTGTTGAATTCTCGCCTTCGCCCCAAGGAAGGAGGTGACTGGAGTTCGCTTCGCTTCGGGCAACGCCTGCCCCGCCTTGGGGCGGCCCGGCAGCGGGGCTAGCCCGCGACCGTTTTGGCGAGCGCTGACCGCAGGTCATGCCCGGCGGCTTCGCACCTGGCGATCAGGTGGGGTATGAGTTCTTCGGCCGGTTCGCCGCGCTTGATACGATCCTCGACCTGACGCGCAGTTTCGGCGAGTTCGTCAAAACCGAGCGTTGCTGAAATACCGGCCAGATTGTGCGCTTCGATCTTGATCGCCGGTAAATCCGGACGCTCCACACGGAACAGGTCCAGACGCTTGACCAAAGCTGCTTCAAATGCCTTTGCTACCTGAACGGCCGAGTCCTTGCCGACCATGGCAATGAGTTTGCCAAACGGTGCAACGGCGGGCTGGGGAATGGCGTTCCTGGGCCTCATGCGGCGTTCCGGCAACCAATGATCCAACGCTCGAATCAACACTTCACGCCCGACCGGCTTGGCGATGTGGTCGACCATGCCCGCTGCCCGGCATGATGCGATGTCGTCAGCATACACGGAAGCGCTCATGGCAATGATGGGTATGTTCCTTGCCGGATTGGTCATGGCGCGAATACGCCGCGTTGCCTCCAGTCCACCCATTACCGGCATTTCCATATCCATCAGCACCATGTCGAATCTTTCCTGCAGCAGCCTGTCCAGTGCTTCGCTTCCATTCGCGGCCAGTTCCACCTGGTGCCCCATGTCTTCGAGCAAGGCCTTGGCCAAAACGGAATTCGCTTCCTGATCCTCGACCACGAGGATGCGCCCGGTGCGGGCTCCGCGCAGTGGTGCCACAACGGCGACGGGAGCCAGGGCTTCACGCAGCGGGACCGTAACACGGAAGATGCTGCCGCTGTCCGGCTCGCTTTCGACCGCGATTTCACCCCCCATCAGCTTCGCCAGGCTTTTGCAAATCGCCAGGCCGAGTCCGGTTCCACCGAACCGCCGCGTGATCGATACATCGGCCTGACTAAACTTTTCGAAGATCGCTTCCAATCTGTCAGCCGGAATTCCCACCCCGCTATCGGCAACGCTGATTTCCATCATTCGCTCGCCGGCAGTCCGCGCCGATACGTGGATTGAACCCTGCTCGGTGAATTTCAGCGCGTTGTTGAGCAGATTGAGCAGAATTTGCCGCAGGCGTGCCGGGTCGCCCCGCACCCATCGGCCCAATTTTGCGGAGATATCAATGCCGACATCGATGCCGCGCAACTGCGCCTCGCTTCGGATCACGTTGACCGAAGTTTCGATCAGTTGCGCCAGGTCGAAGTCGACTGTCTCAAGCTCTATCTTTCCCGCCTCGATTTTCGCCATGTCCAGCAAATCGTTGACCTGGGTTAGCAAAGCCTGCCCGGCATCGCGCGCAAAACTCAGGTAGCGCCTACGCTCCTCCTGCGAACAATCCTTTTCCAGCATTAGGGAATTGAAACCGATGATCGCATTGAGTGGAGTACGCAACTCATGGCTAACGGTGGTGAGGAAAGCATCCCTGGCACGCGCGGCACTCCTTGCCTGGTCCAGCGCCTCCCTGAGTTTTTCCTCGTTATGCCATTGTTCGGTGACATCGATGAGCAAAGCATAAAATCCGAGCACCTTTCCGTCCTCGGATACATGCGGCACCAGCCTGACCCGGTCGGTGCACCGCACCCCGTCCCACGTTCTGTAGAAGCTTCGAAACGACGATTCGGCGCGATTGAGGGCGAGTTGCACATGCTTCCTCGTCCGGCGGTAGAGCAGCTCGCCCAGAATCTCCCGCAGCGTGCGTCCGATCGCCGATGGCCCGGCCGGACCGAACCTCTTGTAATACGCGCGGTTGTGGAAAACCAGCCGTTCCTCCGTATTTACGTAAGCAATCAGCGCCGGCACAGCATCGGTGAGCAATCGAAGATTTGCTGCCTGTTTTCGCCATTCAATGTCCAGCCACACGAGCGTAGCAGCGAGGATCACGATTCCGCCTTCAACGGCCCAGACAATCGGTGCGCGCAGTCTGCTGGCATCCAGCAATTGCAGGGCGCCCAGCGAAGCCGCCAGCACCCCCAACAGAGCCACTGCCAGTGTAAATTTCGTTCTCGATGCCTGCATTGTCCTACCTTCCGCATCCACGCGGACGGCTCCAGTCAGACTCTCCCGACATCCCGGGTCCGGCTCAAGCATCATCTCTCGCCTCGCCAGCGGAGTCAGGCGTGAAATTCAGATCGTGAATGCCTTCGAGCTCGTCGGAGATCTTGTTCTTTACTTCAATCATCATGGGCAACTGCTTCTTGAATGAATCCACAACCTGCGGATCGAACTGTTTGCCGGATTCCTTCACGATCCGGGATGCGGCTTCCCGGATCGGCATTGCTTCTTGGTGCCGCCGGGTGCTGGTCATGGCTTCGAATGCGTCGGCCACCGCCATGATCCGGCCAGGCCAGGGTATCGCCTGGCCATCGAGTCCAGCCGGGTACCCGCTCCCGTCCCAGCGCTCATGATGCGTGAGTGCCATCACCCGCGCGATTTCGAGCAGGGAATCCTGATGCTCGCCGATAATGCTGGCGCCGATCTCGGGGTGACGCCGCACTTCTTTCCATTCACTCGCGGAAAGCTGGCCCGTTTTACACAATATGGCCTCAGGCACACCGAGCTTTCCGATGTCATAGAGTGGCGCGGCCTCCGCCAGCAATTCGCAGTGCGCTGCCGGCACGCCCATCCCCGCGCAGAGCAACTTGACGTAGTGGGTTATTCGCGCGACACGATGCGTCAGGCCGCCTTCCCGGTATTCCATGGCACGCGCCAGGCGCCGAATCACCATCCGCCGCGTTCGATGCAGTTCACTCTTCGTTTCGGCCAAGGCATGCTCGAGGTTGCGTCCGTGGTCGCGGAGCGCCAGTTGCGCGGCGATGCGCAGCAGCGTACTCGATACATTGATGGGTTTGGTCACAAAGTCCGCCGCGCCGAGCCTCAGCGCCCACGTCTCGTCCTTGTCGTCGGTCCGTGCTGTAATGAAAATCACGGGAATATCGGCCGTAAATGCGTTCGCCTTCAGCCGCTTGAATACTTCATAACCGTTTAGGTCGGGCATCATCACGTCGAGAAGAATGAGGTCCGGCCGGGGTTCCACGTTGGCGGCGCTCAGTGCCTCCGTCCCGCTGTTTACGAGCCGTGTGTCATAGCGCGGCTTGAGCATTACGGCAAACAGCGTCCGCGAATCCTCCGCGTCGTCGGCAACCAGCACCAGGGGGCGTTTGGCTGCGGGTGGCTCACTCATAATAAAGCCGGTCTATGAGTTTCAGGGTCGCCTCGGCGGAAGGTGGGCGCGCATCGGGATCCTTCGCCAGCAGGGCGTCAATGAGCGCCTGGAAGTCATCCTGTGAACGCGGCAGCGGCGAAACTGGGGCGCTAACGTGCTGTTGCAATATTTCCTCGGCCGAATTTCCCTGAAAAGGCGCCTTTTTCGCCAGCATCTGATAAAGCATGATCCCGGCGCTGTACAAGTCGGAACGCGCATCCGCGACGCCTCCCAGAATGGTTTCCGGACTCACGTAAGTAGGGGTACCGAGCAACGTACCTTGCTGGGTCACCCCGGGTTCGTCAAGGATTCTGGCAATCCCGAAGTCGACCAGCGCGACACTGCCGTCCTTGCGAAACATGATGTTGTGCGGCTTCAAGTCACGGTGCACGACGCCAGCCGCATGGATGTCACGCAGCGCCAGGAGCACCTGGCGAAAGATCGCCATGATGCGTCCCTGGTCGACCTGCCGTGAAGTAAACAAATCGCGCACATCGCCGCCCGGCAGATATTCCATAAGAATATATACGCTGCTGTCGCTGAAGCCGTAATTGAAAATTTTTGCAACGTACGGGCTCTTGATCCTGCCTGCAATCTGGTATTCCTTGAGAAACCGCGCGAGGTAGTCCTGATTCTGGATGAACTCTTCCAGCAATACTTTTGCAATGATCGGTTCACCGCCCGCTTCCGGTTCGATCAAATAAACGCGCGATGTTGCGCCCTGTCCGATTTCTCGGATCACCCGATATCCCTCAATTTTCAATTCGGCGCCGCCGGGATTCTCGTGGATAAACTGCAGGGTGCTTGCGGCCTGCTCCTTGCGGGCATCTTTTGCCTCTTGCACGATTCGCGCCAGCGTTTCCCCTGAGATACGCTGTTTTACGAGATAGTCGGCGGCGCCAAGCTTTATCGCCTGCACCGCTAACGCCTCGTCTCCCTGCCCGGTCATGAGGACGATTGGCGGGCAGCCTGGCCTGGATTTAAATTCACGAAGCCATTTCAAGCCGTCTTCCTGACCAAGGTGGTAGTCCAGAAATATCAGGTCGAAGGCGACCAGGCCGAACTCTGCGGTCGGACAGCCCTTTTCCACCGGATCGTAGTGCTCGACTTTGATATCGGCACCGACGAACGCAAGCATCCCCGTCAGCAGGTGCCGAAAAGCGACATCGTCATCGATCACCAACACCCGCATCCTGGCTCCTACACTGCCTTGTCGACAGGCGCCTCCGCTATGTCCAGCAGCCGCTTCCCGATTTTCTCGAGCGGAAGAATTTCATCCACGGCATCCAGCGCGATCGCATCCTGTGCCATGCCGAACACCACCGACGTTTGTTCGTCCTGGACTATGGTGCGTGCGCCGCTGTTCTTCATTTTGAGCAACCCCGCCGGGCCATCCTTGCCCATGCCGGAAAGGATCACACCGATCGAACCGCTGCCGATGCTTTTTGCAGCGGAACTGAAAAGCGCGTCAATGGATGGTCGATGTAGATTTACGGGTCGAGCCTGTACCAGTGCGGCACAGTAACGATGCGGACCGGTGCTGCGCATCATCAAGTGGATATCGCCGGGCGCAATGTAGGCATGCCCAGGCAGGAGAGGCTCGCCATTCTCGGCTTGCTTCACCACGATTTCACAAAACCGGTCGAGCCGTTCAGCAAATGGCTGCGTAAAATTCTCCGGGATATGCTGCACAATCAGAATCGGTGGGCATGATGTCGGCATCATTTCAAGAATCACGCGAATTGCCTCGGTACCCCCGGTGGATGCCCCCATTACGACGACGTGTGGAGTATCCACCGCCAATTCCTTTCTCGACTCACTGGACTCAGGAGGCTTCGCCACGGCATCGGGCACCCGGTTTGGCGCGCGAACATTTACGCGCGCGCATGCCGCGGCACGTATCTTCTGGGCAATCATTTCACCGTAGTTCTGCCCGTCTTGCGAATTCATCTTGGGCTTTGTAACAAAATCGACCGCGCCGATCTCGAGCGCGCGAAAGGTGATGTCCGATCCGATTTCCGTGTGCGATGAAACCATGAGGACGGGTCTTGGCGCCTCCTCCATCAATTGCCGGAGAAAGCTGAGCCCATCCACCTTGGGCATTTCGATGTCCAACGTGATCACGTCCGGGTTGAGCAGGCGAACCATGTCGCGCGCGACGATGGCGTCGGGCGCCGCTCCCACCACCTGCATGTCCGATTGCTCGTTGATAATAGTCTGAAGCACACCCCGGACGAGGGGGGAATCATCGATAATAAGAACTCGAATGGTCATGCGTATATCTCCGAAAACTCCTTTTCGCGATTGGCATGAAACGGGATGCGCGCAATGAAACTGCACATAATTCCACGTCCCTTGGGCGCCGGAAAACCCGCCTTCGGGCTCATGACGATAACATAACAACCGCCTGATTATCCCTATTTTAGAGTAACGCGTGCCGGGACGGTTCCAAAATTATATTTCGGTCATGGGCGCTGCGCTGTCCTGAAAGCCGTACGGGCGGGGATTGCCCAGATGGTTCAGATGCGCACCGAACGCGGCCCCATGGTGACAACCTGCCTCATCAGATGCGCGGGGATGTCCCCGATTGAGACAACTTCGTCGATCGCACCGATCGCAATGGCTTCCTTGGGCATGCCGAACACAACGCAACTGGCCTCATCCTGCGCCAGCGTATGGGCGCCAGCGTGGTGCATATCCAGTATCCCCTGGGCACCATCCTTGCCCATGCCGGTCAAAATCACGCCGATCGCGTTCGGACCGGCGTGCGCCGCAACCGATTTAAACAGCACGTCGACCGACGGCCGGTGCCGGTTCACCGGCTCGGATTGGCTCAGCCGCAGCAAGTAGTTCGCGCCGCTGCGCTGTAGCAACATATGCGAATGACCCGGTGCGATGTACGCGTGTCCCGGCAATACGCGTTCGCCATCCTCCCCCTCCTTCACTCTCATCCGGGAAAGGCTGTCGAGTCGCGCCGCGAACGACCGGGTGAACCCCTCCGGCATATGCTGCGCGATAACTATGCCCGGCCCATCCGGCGGCAAGCTCACAAGGAGTGTTTTTATGGCCTCCGTCCCGCCAGTGGAGGCCCCGACCGCGATCAGATGTTCGGTCGAGAGCGTCCGCCGCTCCCATATCTTCGGTAGTGGACACAATGGTTCGCGCGGGCGATTAAGAATGCGAGCATGTGCCGCGGCGCGAATTTTTTCGACGATTTCCCCGCCGCATTCATTCATTGTGTGCGCGATATCCAGTTTCGGCTTGGAGACGAAATCCACGGCGCCGAGTTCGAGCGCGCGCAGACTGATGTCAGATCCCTTTTCCGTGAGCGTGGACACCATCAGCACCGGCATTGGCCGCAACCGCATCAGGTTCTCCAGAAACTTGAGCCCGTCCATCCTCGGCATTTCGACGTCCAGAGTGATGACGTCAGGATTGTGCGAGCGAATCATCGCGCGTGCGATATAGGGATCGCTCGCGACGCCGACCACCTCCATGTCCGCCTCGGCCCCGATCAGCTCGCTAAGCAGCAACCTCATCAATGCTGAATCGTCCACCACCAGAACCCGGATTTTTTTCTGTGAGTTCATTTGAACAAGCTGATCTCGCCTTCGATTTGCGCCTGTTGCAGGCGCGACAAATATTCCGCGTCGCGACGCCGCACGGTATCGTTTTTCAAAGCGCGCAATTGTCTTACTCTGACTCGCCCCGTTGCTCCGTAAAGGTAGACCTTGCGCGCGTATTGTCCCTCCAGATCGGAAGACAGGATTGAAATGCCCTCGGTGTTGAGATAGTCAACGACGAAAACGGCGTTGCGCGCCCCCACGTTCAGCAACTTCATGTCCGGCAACACCGCCGCTCCGCCGACGATCTTCGCATGCAGCCGCTCACGGCGCGCACCGAGCTTGAACATCTCGTTGAGCAGGACTTCCATTGCATACGCGCCATAACGCATGGACTTGCTTGCCTGTCCGCTACCTCCAGGAAGCATGAAGTGATTCATTCCGAACACTCCGGCTACGCTGTCGTACAGGCACGCAGCGACGCACGAGCCCAGTACCGTAACGATCACCGTTTCGTTGGCACTCGCCAAATACTGTCCAGGCAGAAGCTTGGCTACCCATCTTTCGATGGAGCTGTCGAAATAAAGGTGGTTGGGCGTCGTTGGTTGCGCTGGGTTGATTTCAGAATCAAGCATCGCAGTCAGTACGCATGTAAGCTGTCTGCCCCAACGACCGGAACACGCCGCCAAAGTCGGCGATATTTTCAGCGTGCCCGAGGAATAACAGCCCGCCCGGATCCAGCTGCGCGGCGAAGCGTTCGAGAATCCGGCGCCTGGACGGCGCGTCGAAGTAGATCATCACATTCCGGCAAAAGATCACCTTCACCGGCACGCGCACGGCCCAGCTGGTTCCGTGCAGATTAATCTGACGAAAGGTGATGAGCTGCCTCAATTCCGGCCGCACTTTGACGAAGCCGGCGTTGTCGCCCATTCCTCCCAGAAAAAAACGTTTCAGGTCCGCGGGCGGAACATTCTTCACGCGTTCCTCGGTATAGACTCCGCGTTCTGCATGTTCGAGCACGCTGGTATCGATATCGCTCGCCACGACCTGCCCGTTCTGCGGCCGCAATCCCCGTACTGTTGCGAGCACCATTGCAATGGAATAGGCCTCCTCGCCGGTCGAACAGCCGGCCGACCAGATGGTCGCGCCACGTGGCAGGCCGCCGCTTTCAAGGAACGACCGGAGTACCGAAAAGTGGTGCGTCTCGCGGTAGAAATACGTCAGATTCGTGGTCAGGGCATTGATGAAAGCGGCGAACTCCTCGCCCGTGCCGGACTCCATGCAATCGAGATATTCCTTGAACGACGCAATATTGAGCTTGCGCAACCGCCGCCCAAGACGGCTGTAGACCATCGCTCGTTTATTGTGTCCAAGCCGTATTCCTGCGCGTGACTGTATCAGTCCGCATATACGATGAAAATCGTCATCCGTAAACTCGAATTCATCGCCTATCTGTCGGACGTCATCGACAAGGGAGTCCCGTTGCTGTTGCACGATATTCCAGTTCTAAAATTGCTATTGACATTCGTGACAGCAGTCGTTCGCTGCGTCACCCACCGTAAGACAATCCGCGCGACCAGGCCCCGGTGACCGTTCCAAGTCCGGCACCGAGCCGGACACCGATTTTCATATTGCCGATTGCAAACATGTTTTCCCTCTCAAAATAACCGTTGCTGCGTTTATTGCAGCGTCGTCTGCTCGATCAGGGCCATGTCGGCCCCCGACATCAGTTTCTCGATATCCACCAGGATCAGCATGCGCTGCTCAATGGTGCCCAGCCCAGTGATGTATTGGGTATCGAAAGTCGATGAGGAAAAATCCGGCACCGCCCGGATTTGCTCCGCCCCCAACTGAATTACATCCGATACGCTGTCCACCACGATCCCCACCACCCGCCCCACCACGTTCAGAATGATCACCACCGTGAACTCGTCGTATTCCACCTTGCCCAGATTGAACTTGATCCGCATGTCCACGATCGGCACTATGATGCCGCGCAGGTTCATCACGCCCTTGATGAATTCGGGTGCATTCGCAATCCGCGTCACCGCCTCGTAGCCCCGTATCTCCTGTACCTTCAGTATCTCGATGCCGTACTCTTCCTGGCCCAGCGTGAATGTCAGGTATTCACTGCCCGCCTGCTCCTCCACCACCGCCGACGGCGCAACCGCGCCTCCCCCCGAGAATGATTTCGTCACTGGCTTGCTCCTTGTCGATCCATATTTACCAACCGGATCGCCAACCGCAGGTCATCATACTGGCATCGCCCAAACCGGCACCTCATAGCTCGGTCCATTGGTCGTTTTCGGGCTTCTCAGCCGCATGGCCGAACCCGTGCGCGATGCTCAGGCGTCGCTCAGTAGGCGCGCCAGCATCGAGTGGCTTGTGCGCCGGCGCATGCGTGACAATTGGCCGCGACCGGGGCACCCCATGTTTGCGCTCCCTCACCAGCGAGACCGGGCGCTCCATGCCCTCACCCAACTTGAACACCGCTACCGCCTGCGCCAGGGATTGCGCCTGTTCCTGCATCGACTCCGCGGCTGCGGCCGCTTCCTCCACCAGCGCCGCGTTCTGCTGCGTCACACGATCCATCTGCACGATCGCCTGGTTCACCTCTTCGATGCCATGGCCCTGCTCCTGTGACGCCGCCGCAATCTCGCCCATGATGTCGGTCACCCGCTTCACCGAGGACACGATCTGCTCCATGGTCTTGCCCGCTTCATCCACCAGCCGCGTGCCAGCCTCCACCTTGTGCACCGAGTCGCCGATCAATTGCTTGATCTCCTTGGCCGCCGCCGCACTCCTCTGCGCCAGCGCGCGCACTTCCGTCGCCACCACCGCAAAACCCCGCCCTTGCTCGCCTGCCCGCGCCGCTTCCACCGCCGCGTTCAGCGCCAGGATGTTGGTCTGGAACGCAATGCCGTCAATAACCGAGATAATGTCCACGATCTTTTTCGAACTCTCGTTGATCGAACTCATGGTCTCCACCACCTGCCCCACTACCAGGCCGCCCTTCACCGCCACCGCGGAAGCTCCCGCCGCCAGTTGATTGGCCTGCTTCGCATTCTCCGCGTTCAGCTTCACCGTGCTGGTCAGTTCTTCCATCGAGCTCGCCGTCTCTTCCAGCGAACTCGCCTGCTGCTCGGTCCGCTGCGACAGGTCGGCGTTGCCGCTGGCGATCTGTTCCGAAGCCGTGGAGATGACATCAGCGCCCTCCCTCACTTCGGTCACGATTCCCTTCAGGTTTTTATTCATGTCCTTGAGCGCGCCAAGCAACACACCCAACTCGTCGGTCGAGCTGGTCTCAATACGGCCCGTCAGATCCCCCGCCGCAATCTTGCGCGTGATTTCCAGCGCTGCTTCGAGCGACGCCAGCGTGCTACGCCGCAGAACCACAAAGATACCAATGAGCAGGAATGCCCCCAAGACCGTCACCGTCCAGATGACGCTTTGCAGGAAGTCCACGGCGTCGCCGACCGCGGGGCCGAATTTGTCGCCAATGTCGAGGAGTTTGGCAAAATTCGGCTTAAGTTTTGCGACCAGTGCCGGCGTCATCGCCTGCCCCGGCTCGATCTCTATGGTCTCGCGCATGCGCAGCAGATTCCGTATGGCGTCCTCCGGCAGGGCAAGCACTGCGCCGTGGCCAACCGCCTGAAATAATTTCCTTTCTATCCAGAACAGCTCGGTTACTGCCGTTTCAGCCAATTCCTTGTCGCGTGCGATGTGCGCCAGGAAGCCAGCTCGCGACACAGTCGCGGCGAGCGGTGTGCCATACTCTACCGCCTCGAGTGCTCGGCGCATTTCCATGTTCTCCGCAAGATACAGGCGCTCAAGATGATAGAAGCGCGCACCCTTGCTCAGGTAACGCACCCCTGCCAGGTTAAAAAGCGACACCACGACTACGAGAACAAGCCCGATGGCGTACTTCTGCTTCAGCGTCAATTTTTTTATCATTTCACCCTTCTCCCTCCGTTATCGCTTAGAACTCCCGCCACTTGCCGATCGAAAACACGCTCATTGCTCTTGGAATCTGATTCGGTTCAATTCGCGACAATCCGTTGCGGCGCTTATTGCAGCGTTGCCTGCTCGATCAGGGCCATGTCGGCCCCCGACATCAGTTTCTCGATATCCACCAGGATCAGCATGCGCTGCTCAATGGTGCCCAGCCCAGTGATGTATTGGGTATCGAAAGTCGATGAGGAAAAATCCGGCACCGCCCGGATTTGCTCCGCCCCCAACTGAATTACATCCGATACGCTGTCCACCACGATCCCCACCACCCGCCCCACCACGTTCAGAATGATCACCACCGTGAACTCGTCGTATTCCACCTTGCCCAGATTGAACTTGATCCGCATGTCCACGATCGGCACTATGATGCCGCGCAGGTTCATCACGCCCTTGATGAATTCGGGTGCATTCGCAATCCGCGTCACCGCCTCATAGCCCCGTATCTCCTGTACCTTCAGTATCTCGATGCCGTACTCTTCCTGGCCCAGCGTGAATGTCAGGTATTCACTGCCCGCCCGCTCCTCCGCCACCGCCGACGGCGCAACCGCACCTCCCCCCGAGAATGATTTCGTCACTGGCTTGCTCCTTGTCGATCCATATTTACCAACCGGATTGCCAACCGCAGGTCATCATACTGGCATCGCCCAAACCGGCACCTCATAGCTCGGTCCATTGGTCGTTTTCGGGCTTCTCAGCCGCATGGCCGAACCCGTGCGCGATGCTCAGGCGTCGCGCCTTGGGAGCGTCGTGTATGGCGATCGCCTGCGTCAGCGGCATCTCGGGCTTCTGTTGCCTCACTGCCACCACTGGGCGCTCGCTCGACATGAACACCGCCACCGCCTGCGCCAGTTTCTGCACCTGCTCCTGCATCGATTCCGCGGCCGCGGCTGCTTCCTCCACCAGCGCCGCGTTCTGTTGCGTCACACGATCCATCTGCACGATCGCCTGGTTCACCTCTTCGATGCCATGGCCCTGCTCCTGTGACGCCGCCGCAATCTCGCTCATGATGTCGGTCACCCGCTTCACCGAGGACACGATCTGCTCCATGGTCTTGCCCGCTTCATCCACCAGCCGCGTGCCAGCCTCCACCTTGTGCACCGAGTCGCCGATCAATTGCTTGATCTCCTTGGCCGCCGCCGCGCTCCTCTGCGCCAGCGTGCGCACTTCCGTCGCCACCACCGCAAAACCCCACCCTTGCTCGCCTGCCCGCGCCGCTTCCACCGCCGCGTTCAGCGCCAGGATGTTGGTCTGGAACGCAATGCCGTCAATAACCGAGATAATGTCCACGATCTTTTTTGAACTCTCGTTGATCGAGCTCATGGTCTCCACCACCTGCCCCACCACCTGGCCGCCCTTCACCGCCACCGCGGAAGCTCCCGCCGCCAGTTGATTGGCCTGCTTCGCATTCTCCGCGTTCAGCCTCACCGTGCTGGTCAGTTCTTCCATCGAGCTCGCCGTCTCTTCCAGCGAACTCGCCTGCTGCTCGGTCCGCTGCGACAGGTCGGCGTTGCCGCTGGCGATCTGTTCCGAAGCCGTGCCGATCGCATCCGTCCCCTCGCTAACTACGCGCCTGATCTTCTTTATGCTTTTGCTTATGATTTTCAACGCCTCCAGCATCTGGCCGATCTCATCTTTCGCGGTGGTTTCGATCCAGTCACTCATATCCGCATTGGCCATGCGCTGCATTATTGCCATCACTCCATTCAAGGGCTGCGTGACGCTGCGCATGATCCACCAGCTCAGGCTGATCGCCAGCAGAATGGCGAATCCACTGATCCACAGCACAAGGATACGTCCGTCCTGATAGGCCTCTGCCGCGTTCTTCATCCCATCGGCGACGGATTGATTCTGTAATTCGACCATGGCATCAGCTTGTTTCATGAGAGCGTTGCGTGCATCCCGCGTGTCGGTCAGCAGGTGCGTTAAGGCCTCCTCATTCTTGCCGTCAGATTGCAGCTTGAGGGCCTCGTCAATTTTGGTGAAGAATGTGCTCTCTGCCGCCGTCATAGCCTGAAGTATCTCCTTGTCCTTCTCAGAGGAAACCGTTTTGCCGAGTTTTTCAATGTTTTCTGCGAGCATAGTGCGCGCATCGGCGAGTTTCGTTTTTTCTTTCTCGGCAAAGGCCGCATCTCGCGTGAGCAGCAATCCATAGCTCGAGTTGACGATATCGCTGATCGCGAGATCGGCCGCGTTCGACCATTTCAACATTGGAATCCGGTCGCTAGCGATCTCGACTGTCATCTCGTTAAGCTTCGCCATGCGCTCTAATCCCAGAAACGGAATGGCCCCCAGCAGCAGCAGCCCCAGTCCAAACGCCAACGCGAGCCGGACACTGACCTTCATGTTTCTGATTGAAAACATTATTTTTCTCCTCCCCCAATGGTAATTCGTGATGGCTATTACAGCCTCTATTGCAGCGTTGCCTGTTCGATCAGGGCCATGTCGGCCCCCGACATCAGTTTCTCGATATCCACCAGGATCAGCATGCGCTGCTCAATGGTGCCCAGCCCAGTGATGTATTGGGTATCGAAAGTCGATGAGGAAAAATCCGGCACCGCCCGGATTTGCTCCGCCCCCAACTGAATTACATCCGATACGCTGTCCACCACGATCCCCACCACCCGCCCCACCACGTTCAGAATGATCACCACCGTGAACTCGTCGTATTCCACCTTGCCCAGATTGAACTTGATCCGCATGTCCACGATCGGCACTATGATGCCGCGCAGGTTCATCACGCCCTTGATGAATTCGGGTGCATTCGCAATCCGCGTCACCGCCTCGTAGCCCCGTATCTCCTGTACCTTCAGTATCTCGATGCCGTACTCTTCCTGGCCCAGCGTGAATGTCAGGTATTCACTGCCCGCCTGCTCCTCCACCACCGCCGACGGCGCAACCGCGCCTCCCCCCGAGAATGATTTCGTCACTGGCTTGCTCCTTGTCGATCCATATTTACCAACCGGATCGCCAACCGCAGGTCATCATACTGGCATCGCCCAAACCGGCACCTCATAGCTCGGTCCATTGGTCGTTTTCGGGCTTCTCAGCCGCATGGCCGAACCCGTGCGCGATGCTCAGGCGTCGCTCAGTAGGCGCGCCAGCATCGAGTGGCTTGTGCGCCGGCGCATGCGTGACAATTGGCCGCGACCGGGGCACCCCATGTTTGCGCTCCCTCACCAGCGAGACCGGGCGCTCCATGCCCTCACCCAACTTGAACACCGCTACCGCCTGCGCCAGGGATTGCGCCTGTTCCTGCATCGACTCCGCGGCCGCGGCCGCTTCCTCCACCAGCGCCGCGTTCTGCTGCGTCACACGATCCATCTGCACGATCGCCTGGTTCACCTCTTCGATGCCATGGCCCTGCTCCTGCGACGCCGCCGCAATCTCGCCCATGATGTCGGTCACCCGCTTCACCGAGGACACGATCTGCTCCATGGTCTTGCCCGCTTCATCCACCAGCCGCGTGCCAGCCTCCACCTTGTGCACCGAGTCGCCGATCAATTGCTTGATCTCCTTGGCCGCCGCCGCGCTCCTCTGCGCCAGCGTGCGCACTTCCGTCGCCACCACCGCAAAACCCCGCCCTTGCTCGCCTGCCCGCGCCGCTTCCACCGCCGCGTTCAGCGCCAGGATGTTGGTCTGGAACGCAATGCCGTCAATAACCGAGATAATGTCCACGATCTTTTTCGAACTCTCGTTGATCGAACTCATGGTCTCCACCACCTGCCCCACTACCAGGCCGCCCTTCACCGCCACCGCGGAAGCTCCCGCCGCCAGTTGATTGGCCTGCTTCGCATTCTCCGCGTTCAGCTTCACCGTGCTGGTCAGTTCTTCCATCGAGCTCGCCGTCTCTTCCAGCGAACTCGCCTGCTGCTCGGTCCGCTGCGACAGGTCGGCGTTGCCGCTGGCGATCTGTTCCGAAGCCGAGCCGATCTCGTCGGTACCGTTTCTCACTTCGCCCACGATCTTCTTCAGGCTCTGGTTCATCTCTTTCAACGCCTGCAACAACTCGCCAATCTCATCCTTGCTCTTGATATCCACCTCGCTGGTGAGATCCCCCGCCGCCACGCGTTGCGCCACCCTAACCGCTTCGCTAAGCGGGCGGGTAATCGACCGAACAAGAATCATCCCCACCAATACCGTGCCCAGCAGTGCGGCCCCAATCGTTAATTTGAGCAGAAGTCGACCTTGGCTCATCGCGGCTGCCGTATCCTGCCCTTGAGCGTCGACAATCCTTTGCTGGAGATCGATTAGCTTGGCCAAGGCCTTGACCGTTGACCTGCCTGCCGGCGTGAGATGCTCGGCACGAAATGCCGACGCTTCTTCCATCTTGCCGCTGCCGTAGAGTTCGAACCACTTGGGCCGGGCGTCAATATACCGTCCGAATGCGTCCATAAGATCCTTGATGGCCGCATTTTCCTCCGCGGTACGAGCGCCGCCCTGATAGAGACTGATGGCATTGCTGAACTGCTTGCGCAGCTTTTCCTGGTTATCGACGATCTGCTTTCGCTCATTTGCCTCCGTCACGGCGATGAATTGCGCGACATCCCATCGCAGCGCCCAAACGGCGCTTTGCGCGCTGGAGAGCGCGATCGTCTCCCGATTGTTTTCCGCCATCGTGCGATTGAGAGAAATTGCATTGGTAGTGTTCATGATGCCCAGCATGGCTTCCAGCAACAGCACCAGTAAGCCTATTCCAAGTCCGACACCAAGCCGAACACCGATTTTCATATTGCCGATTGCAAACATGATTTCTGATTCCCTCTCAAAATAATTAATTGCTGCAGCGTTTATTGCAGCGTCGCCCGCTCCACCGCTACCACTGACGCGCCGGCCACTGCCAGTGTCTGTATCATGTGACTGCTTCTTGTGGGTCGAAGTGGGCTAACTGGATTACCACCCGTGCCGCCTGCACAAGCCGCCTGTTTTGCGCCCTTTTCATTTGCATGGGGGACCCGTCTCAGGCCACCTTGTCGATCCGGTTATGACAAATCCCGACGATGTGGGCGACATCCAGGATCAGCGCAACGCGCCCGTTGCCCATGATGGTCGCGCCCGATATCCCCGGTACATTGCGGTAATTTGTCTCCAGGCTCTTGATGACCACCTGGTGCTGCCCCATCAGTTCGTCCAGGAAAAGCGCGGTCCTCCCTCCCTCTGCCTCCAGGATCACCAGGATTCCATCGTCGTAACACTGCGCATCACCCGGCAGGTTGAACGTCTCGGCAAGGGAGATCAGCGGTAGATATTCGCCACGCACCGCCACGACCTGCCCGCGGTTGGCCATACTGCTCACCGGTACCGCCGCTGGCTGCAGGGACTCCGCGATATGGCTGAGCGGGATGATAAAAATTTCCTGGCCCACGCGCACCGACATGCCTTCCAGGATCGCCAGCGTCAACGGCAGTTTGATCGAGATGGATGTGCCGGCGTTGAGCATGGTCCGGACCTCGACCCGACCGCCCATCTTGTGAATGTTTCGGCGTACCACATCCATGCCGACGCCGCGGCCGGAGATATCGGTGATTTGCCCGGCGGTCGAGAAGCCAGGCTCGAAGATGAGTTGCCACACCTGCGCGTCGCTCATCGAGTCCGACACGGCGATACCACGCTTGCGCGCTACGGCGAGGATATCGTCGCGCGACAGGCCGCGGCCGTCGTCGATCACTTCGATCACGATCGAGCCGCCCTGGTGGCCGGCACTGAGTGTAATTTTGCCGCTTTCCGTCTTGCCCGCCGCGGCGCGTACATCCGGCATCTCGATGCCGTGATCGATCGCGTTGCGTATCAGGTGCGTCAATGGATCGACGATTCCTTCGATGAGCGCCTTGTCCAGTTCGGTCGCCTCCCCGACCATGGTCAACTCGACCTTCTTGCCAAACCTTTGCGAGAGATCCCTGACCATGCGCGGGAAGCGATCGAAGACGAACGCGATCGGGATCATGCGGATCGCCAACGCCGCTTCCTGCAAATCACGGAGATTCCGGTCGACGTTCACGAGATCCAGGGCAAGTACGTCGCTGGAATTGTTCATGCGAACTTCTTGCTCAAGCCGCAGTATCGAATGTCCGATCACCAGTTCACCGACTAGGTCAATCAAGCGATCAATTTTCTTGGTGCTGACGCGGATCGACAGGGTTTCGGAAGCGCTGGCGTGGGCATCGCTGCGGGTGGTTGCCTTGCCGGCGTCAACCTGCCCCGGAAGATTCTCCTCGAAGAACCCGAAATCGGCGGACTCAACCGGCTGTTCCCCGCTGACTGCGGCTTCGGCTTGTCCCTCGCCGTCGCTTGTACCCTCGGGTATGTGCTCTGCCGGCGCGGTTCCAGCAGCAGGCACAACAGATTTCGCCGAAGAAATTTTTTCCAGTTGTGATGTGATGGCCTGGGCGCTTGCGGCATCCACATCGCCTCCGCTCCGCTGCACCGTGAGGGCGCCGCGCGCGACATCATTACCACTCAATACGGCATCGATGATCTCGCCGGTAATGCTCAGGATACCGCGTCGCACACTGTCGAGCACAGTCTCCATGGCGTGGGTGACGCTGCTGATTTCGCTGAAACCAAACATGTTAGCGCCACCCTTGATCGAATGGGCAGCACGAAAAATGCTGTTGATATCCTCGGGATCAGGATTTGTGAGGTCGAGATTGAGCAGCAAGAGTTCAATCGTCGACAAATGCTCCTCGGCCTCCTCAAAGAACACATCGTGGAACTGTTTCAGATCAATCGTCAAGCGCGTATCTCCCCGTTCCGATTTACAGCTTAGCTGACGAATTTCCTCACAACTTCCAACAGGCGGTTTGGATCGAACGGCTTGACCATCCATCCTGTTGCGCCCGCAGCCCTGCCCATGGCCTTCATTTCATCCGAGGACTCCGTGGTAAGCAAGACGATCGGCGTGCGACTATAGGCGGGCAGCGCGCGCAGCGCCTGGACCAGGGAGATACCGTCGCTGCCCGGCATGTTCTGATCGGTCAGAATCATGTCGAATCTGCGCTCGCCCGCATAATTCAAAGCCTCTTCGCTATTGGCGGCCTGAACCACATCGTAACCCGCTGACCTCAAAATAAAGCCCAGCATCTGCCTCATCGAAGCGGAGTCGTCTACCGTCAAAATGGACGCTGCCATAAGCTCCCCCTATTTACTGATAAATACAAATCCGAGACTGAATTATCTGCACCGGATTGATTGATGTCGATTGCGTACTCGATATCGTTAAAACAGGTCGACAGAACCCGAATTGCCTTCCCCCAGACGGCCGCCTCCGGGCCGCTCCGCCTTCCGGAGCGAGTCAAGGGTGCGCGCAAGCACCGTAAGCGCATGCTCGCCCTGCCCGTCGCCGCTTCGTTCGCAGACGATGGCCCGGGTCTGGTTCAGCGCTACTGAAATCGATTCGATCCTCTTCACAGCGTAGCCGAGGCTCTGGCTCAGGGAATCCTCGAATTGCAGCTCCACCGTCAACCCATCGACGACGCGCCGCAGGGCGATCAGCGTATCGTTTGGCATATGCGCATCGCTTTCCTCACCAGCCCTAGCGATGGAGTGAACTTTGGCGAAGTTCGCCGCGATCTGCCCAAATGAGGTGGAAAGAAATTGCCGGGACTCGCTGATGTCCTTCGCCACGTTCTGGAGGTTCAAGTCAAGCGCTTCGATGAAAGCAAAAACCGCGGCGACATCGGTTTTTCCGGGTATGTCCATACCCTCACCCAAGGCTATGGCATCTCTCTTGACATTCATCCGGCATTTCCCCTCACGTCTGAATAAGTATCCATTTTATCTTCGGTAGAAATCCGCGACAGTTTTTCATTCGCCTCCGTAAGCCTGAGAGCCAGCCTGTCCAGCAATATCGCGTCGACTTTGCGCTCGGCGCCTTCCAGAAGCACCCAGACCAGGTCGGGGTTGAATTCGACCGTCCGGACGCTGCTGTCCGATACCAGGCTCACGGTACGCCGGACGCGCCCCCGCGTCAGATAGGCGATCTCGCCAAACCAGTCGCCAGAGTGAATTTCCCCGATCGTCCGCCCACCCTTCACCACTTTGAGCTCTCCCTCGACGAGGATGGAGAAGGAATACCCCTTGTCATCCTCCGATAGAACCCGGGCGTTGGGAGGGAAGTCGCGCCAGGTGGTTCCCGGCAAAATCGCTCCGATCTCCGTATCGGACAATCCCGCCAGCACCGGCAATTCGCGCAGCGTCTTGAATTTTTCTTTTTCCGAAATGATCCTCGTTGTGCGCGGAGCTCCGGCCGCGAATCTCGCGAGGTCGGCGGCGAATTCGTCCCATGTGCGGTAGCGCCGGTCGAGATCCCGCGCAGTGGCGCGCCGGACGATCGCGTCAAGCTGCGGCGGAACCTCACGGCGCAGCTTGCTGGGCGCCGGCACGTCGGTGCCGGTGATCATATCCCCCAGGTCCGCGAGGGATTCCGCGTTGAATGGCGTGCAGCCGGTAAGCATTTTGAATAACACGACACCGAGCGAATAGATGTCGGTCTGAAATGTCAGCGAATGGCCGTGGATCTGTTGCGGCGACATGTAGGCGACCGATCCGAGCCCCGAGACGTGCGTCACTTGCGCAGTTTTCATGCTTACCGCCGCCCCGAAATCGGTGACTTTGATACTCCCGTCGCGCCCCATGAGGATATTGGCCGGCTTGATGTCGCGATGGACCAAGCCATGACGCTGCGCGAAACTCAAGCCTTTACAGCATTTGTAGACGATGTCGGCGACCGTATCGAAAGGGGCAAGCCGCCCCGGCACGCAAAGCTTCTCAAGGGTTGTCCCCTCGACGTATTCCATGACGATATAGCAGTCGTTGTCGTCGATACCCGCATCCAGAAGCTCGACCACGTGCGGGTGCTGCAGCCTGCCGACGAGCGTGGCTTCGCTAAAGAACATGCGCTGAAACAACATGCCCGCTTCGCCATCAAGCTGGTTTGCATGGATAACCTTGATCGCCACATCGCGCTGCTGAAAGCGGTCGCGCGCGAGGTATACAGTACTCGTCGCACCGCTGCCCAATTCGCGCAGCAACTGATATTTGCCGATCGAATCTGACCTTTCAATTGCGGGATTCGAATTCATACACGTAATGCACAGGCCGGTTCCCAATGCATCATATTTGGGTTACGAATGAAGGATGACCGAATAATACCAGTACCACCCCCCCCTTCACCATCGTTGCAATGATCCGGCAGGCGGTTGCCGCAAAAACGCGCAAGTAACCTGGGTTAGAGTGTCAGTGACACGGTTTGCTACAGAAATGAGGGCAAATGCCTTATTCTGTCGACTTCCAATAAAACCAGGCAAAAGAGACGTCGAATGGCCAAACCCAACTATGCATTTGCAAAGCGTCAGCGCGACCTCGCCAAAAAACAGGCGAAGGAAGAGAAGAAACAGCGGAAAGCCGGTACAACCGACACTCAGCCTCAAGAAGTTCAGCCGCTACCGCCAAGTGACGACAAAACGCCTGGCTGATTTCGATGCGCGCCGGGAAAGATGACCAGCGCTACCGCAGCATTGTCACCACCTGAGGCTTGATGGCTGACGTGCATTTCTTTCTCGGCACACACTCCGGAGGTAACCTTCCCAACCAACCAAGCCTTCGAGGAGCGGGCAACGCTGGCGATTCCGATCCCGCGCAAACGCTTTGCGAGCGCTGCGACGGGACTCTCGGCCTTTATCCCTGAAGCCGCTTTTTCAGAATCTACGGATCACTTCAGCGCCGCAAGTGCCGCCGCGTAGTCCGGTTCGTTGGCGATCTCGCTTACCAGTTCACTGTACACCACCTTGTCGTTCTCGTCGAGCACGACCACGCCACGCGCCGCGACGCCGGACAGTGGCCCCGATTTCAAGGCCACGCCGTAGTCTTCGAGAAAGCCACGGCCGCGCATGGTGGACAGCGTCACCACATTGCTGAGACCCTCAGCGCCGCAGAAGCGCGACTGCGCGAACGGCAGGTCGGCCGAAATGCAGAGCACGACGGTGTTTGGCTTGTCGTTGGCCTGCTGGTTGAACTTGCGCACCGACATGGCGCAAGTGGGCGTGTCGATGCTGGGGAAAATGTTGAGTATCTTGCGCTTGCCGGCAAACTCCTTCAGCGTGACGTCGGCAAGGCCCTTGTCGACCAGCGTAAACGGTTTGGCCTGCTGGCCGGACTTGGGAAAATCGCCGCTGACTTCGATGCTGCTTCCCTTGAGCGTTATGATGCTGGACATTTCAGTCTCCTTTTGACTCTGTCGTGATTGAAGTGGGCATGGCCGAAGGATAGCAAGAACTATCCACCAAGGACTACCCTGCCCAATATTCGCCATAGCGTAAAACAACATTGAACCACGAGCCTGCCGTGCAAACGATCCATCGATTGCAGTACTTCGCGGCGGCGGAAAACGACGTATGGAAAGCGGCTATAGCCAGCCGGCGCGCCTGAAGCGGTGGTACAGCACTCCGCATGTCACTGCGATCACCGCCAGTGCGGCCGGGTAGCCGTAAGCCCAGTCGAGTTCTGGCATGGACTTGAAGTTCATGCCCCAGATGCCGGCAAAGGCGGTGGCGACAGCGAAAATCCCGGCCCAGGCAGCAAGCCGCTTGTTCACTTCATTTTCCTCGATCGTCGCCATTGACAGATTGACCTGGATCGCCGTGCCGGCGGTATCGCGAATACCGTCGAGCGAGGCGTTGATGCGCACCAGATGGTCATACACGTCGCGAAAATAAGCTTCGTGATTAACGCAAACCGGCGGCACGCGTCCGCCGGACAGCTTGCTGCTGGCTTCCATCAGTGGCGTTACGGCATGCTTCAATATAGTGATCTTGCGTTTCAATTCATACAAACGTTCGGTATTGCTGCGCACCTTGCCCTTGGCGAAGATGATCTCCTCGATGGCTTCAAGTTCCTCGTCGAGATCGTCCAGCAGCGGGAAATAGCGATCGACCACCGCATCCATCAAAGCGTAGAGCACGAAGCCGGAACCATGCTGCAGCAGATGCGATTCGCGTTCGCAGCGTTCGCGCACGTCGAGGAAACCGTGGCTGCAGTGATTGCGCACCGAAAGCACATAGTTCCTGCCGGCGAAGACATCGACTTCACCTGTCTTGAGTTCGCCCTCGACCAGTTCCAGCAGATGCATCACGACGAAAAGCGAGTCGCCGTATTCTTCCACCTTGGGTCGCTGATGGCCGTGATGAGCATCCTCGACTGCGAGCGGATGCAGGCTGAACTCCTCCTGCATCTTGGCCAGTTCCTCGTGACTGGCATCTTGCAAAGCGACCCAGACGAAACAGTCGGGGCGAATCACATAATCGCTGATGTCCTCGACCGGCAAATCACGCAGCTTGATGCCATTCTGGTAGACGGCACAATTGACGAGCATGATGTCGCGGTGGCGGCAACAAGTCAGATGCGTTCGAAGATGACTGAGATCCCCTGCCCGCCTCCAATGCACAAGGTGACCAGCGCGTAACGGCCATTGATGCGTTGCAACTCATACAGCGCCTTGGTAGCGATCACCGCGCCACTGGCGCCGACCGGGTGGCCGATGGCAATGGCGCCGCCATTCGGATTGGTCTTGGCCGGGTCAAGCCCGAGCCCCTTCGAAACCGTGATCGACTGCGCGGCAAAGGCTTCATTGGCCTCGATCACATCCATCTGATCCAGCGTCAGGCCAGCGCGTTTCAGGGCCAGTTTGGTGGCCGGGATCGGACCTTCACCCATCACGTCATTCGGCACGCCAGCGACGGCATACGACACCAGGCGCGCAATCGGCTTGTAGCCGGACTTTGCAGCGACATCGGCGGCGGCCAGCACGAAGAACGAAGCTGCATCGTTAATGCCGGATGCATTGCCGGCAGTCACCGTACCGTCTTTCTTGAAAGCCGGCTTCATTTTTGCCAGCACTTCCAGCGTAGTGCCGGCCTTGATATATTCATCGGTGTCGAACACAAGATCGCCCTTGCGGCTTTTCAGTGTGATCGGGACAATCTGGCTCTTGAAACGTCCCTCAGCCAGCGCAGCGGCGGCCCGGCGTTGCGATTCGAGCGCGAAGGCATCCTGCTCCTCGCGCGAAATCTTCCATTTCACCGCCAGATTCTCGGCGGTGAGGCCCATGTGGCCGACACCGAACGGATCGGTCAGCACGGCGACCATCGCATCGACCAGGGTGGTATCGCCCATGCGCGCGCCACTGCGCATGGCAGGACTCAGGTAAGCACCGCGCGACATGACTTCGACGCCGCCGCCGATGCCGAAATCGTCATCGCCCAGCATGATTGATTGCGCAGTGGACACGATGGCCTGCAAGCCGGAAGAGCACAGACGATTCACCTGCATCGCAATGGACTCCGGCGCCAGACCAGCCTGAATCGAGGCAACTCGCGGCACATAGGCAAAGCGCGACTCGGTTGGAATGCAGTTGCCAACCGTCACATAGTTGATTTGCTTGGGATCGACTCCGGAGCGGGCGATGACATCCTTCATGACCATGCCAGCCAGTTCGCACGGCTCGATGCCGGAGAGCGAACCACCAAAGGAACCTACGGCGGAACGTGCCGCGCCCAATACCACCACATCTCTTGTCATCATATTTCTCCAGAAATCAAACCTGTAAAAAGCAACTCCATCCCTTGATGGAGAAAGCCGAAATATCAAATATCAGATCAGTTAACCCAGCCGGCAATCCAGACCAATGCCATTACCAGCAGGTAAAGCACCAAGGTACGCCAGGCAAGGCCAATGGCGCTTTGCATGAAATCGGCATCGGCATCGTCACCCAGCCCCATTTCCGGGCGGTCTTCAACGCCATAAGCACTATCCTGAACCGGCAAACCAAGGCGAACGCCCATGGCGCCGGCACCGCTGGCGAGGAGTATACCTTGCTCCGGTTCCGGCCAGCCTGCTGCCTGAGTGCGCCAGCAGAAGATCGCATCCTCGAAATCGCCTGTCACGGCAAAAGCGACGGCCGTGAGCCGCAACGGCAACCAGTCGATCAGATAAAAGGCACGTTGAGAAAACTGGCCGAAGCGCGTGCTTCCGATTTCCGGCGGGCCGTCTTTCCAGTATCTCTGTGCAAACAGGGCCAGACGGTAGAACAACGCCCCACCAGGCCCGAACAGGCTAAACCAGATCAAAGGCGCAAAGACATGCCGGTGGCATTCGATCAAGGCCTGTTCCATCGCCAGACGGGCAATCTCGTTGGAGCCAAGCCGGTCACCCGACCTGCCACGCCACTCGGCCAGAAGCGCTCTGGCGCGGTCGAGTTCTCCTGCGCGCAATGCCAACTGCACATTGGTGAAATGATGACTGAACTGGCGGAAGCCCATGGTTAGATAAAGCGTGGCAACTGCCAGCAGCAGGGCGGCAAGGGGGTAACTGGCGGCCAGCAGCAGATAGCCGATGGCCAGCAGCAACGCCGGAGCCGCCACGCCGAACAGCCAGGCCACTATGCCGTGACGATATTTCCCGTCATTGAACTGGCGGTCGAGGAAGGCGAAACTACGGCTCAGCGGCGCCATTACCCAGCCTTGTACCGGCAGGGGCCGGTACTGCTCAATGACAAGCGCGACGATGGCGGGGAACAGGGTCATGCTGGAAAACCAACAGGGCTGGAATCGGGCGAAGATACCACAGCGATAGCCATGAATCAGCGCCGCCGCCCATGATCAAGACAGTGCTTGAAATTCACGATCATGCCGGCGGTGGCGCCCCAGATATAACGGTCACGCCACGGCATGGTCCAATACTGGCGGGTCCTTCCGCCAAACGCGACATTTTCAAGACGCCAGTTGGCTTCATCCATGAGGAAACCGAGCGGAACCTCGAACACGTCAGCCACCTCGAAATCGTCGAGTTTCAGATTAAGCGGCGGCGTCACCAGCCCCACCACGGGTTCGATGATAAAACCGGTAACGGTGCCATACCTCGGCAGGGTCGCAATCACTTCAATCTGACCCGCGACCAGTCCAACTTCCTCCTCGGCCTCGCGCAATGCCGCCGCGACGTAACCGGAATCCTCGGGGTCGATGCGGCCGCCAGGAAAACTGATCTGGCCGGCATGATTATGCAAATGCGCCGTGCGCTGCGTCAGCAATAGCGTAATGCCGCTCTCGCGCACCACCAGCGGCACCAGCACCGCTGCCGGCGTCAGTCCCTCAAGGGCAACAACGTCTTCACTGTGCTCGGGCTCAAAGGTATGCGCCTGGCGCAACCATTGCCTCAGATTCTCGACAGAAAGTAAATCGTGCATCTAGGGTCTGTTCTCAATTAGTCGGCGCGATGCGTTGCTGGCGAAATGCGGATGGATGCAAGGCGGAGGGCTTGCCAATGGCCAGCCCCTTGGCAAGCCCGACAACGCCGCAGACGCCGCATTTTGCCGCAATCCGGAGGGAACGGGCGAATCTGCCGCATGGCGGCGTTGCTCGTCGTTTATTTGGAACAACCAAATCGCTCTCCTCGCGCCTTGCCCTGCACCGGATTCGCCTCGTTCGCACACGTCGCCTGATTGAGAACAGACCCTTGGAATACCGGCGCGCTAAAATTCGCCATCAGCAAAGGACAGCAGAGATGAATTCGGTGACAAAGCCGGTCGCGGTGTTCAGGCATACCAGCAGCGAAGGGCCGGGCTATTTTGCCACATTCCTCGACGCTCACTCGGTACCTTGGCAACTCATCAAAATCGATGAAGGAGAAGCCGTCCCCGCATCAATCGAGGCGTTCAGCGGGTTCTGCTTCATGGGCGGGCCGATGAGCGTCAATGACGATCTGCCCTGGATTCCACCGATACTCGACCTGATCCGGCAGGCGGTATCGCGTGACATTCCCGTCATCGGTCATTGTCTCGGCGGCCAACTCATTGCCAAGTCGCTAGGCGCAACCGTATCGCGCAATCCGGTCAAGGAAATCGGCTGGGGCCGCGTCGAAATCACCAGTCCGCTCGCAGGCGAATGGCTTGGCGACACGCAATCGTTTGAGGCCTTTCATTGGCATGGTGAAACCTTTTCCATTCCGCCCGGCGCCACGCGCCTGCTGCAAAGCGATTATTGCGGCAACCAGGCCTATGCCATCGGCAAGACACTGGGTATGCAATGCCATATCGAGATGACCGAAGCCATGATTCGTTTGTGGAATCGGTCGTGGCAAAAGGAAAACGCCACACCCGGCTCTTCGGTGCAGCGGCCTGAGGAAATGTACGAGCGGCTGGAAGAGCGTATTTCCGCAATGCGCGCCGTCGCCAACAGAATCTATGGGCACTGGATCGAAGTGTTAACCGCTTGAAGCGAAAATACCGCGGGCAGCTGATCACGCGCTTGCCAGGTTAGCCGGTACTTTCGCGCCTAAGCCAGCCTATCGGCTGGAGCAAACCGAACTTCTGTTGTTCGGCCTAAGCGGGCGGATACCGAAGAATCCAGGCACCGTCGTCCGATCTGCTTTACGCAGCCATAAATCCGCGCGCCCCTCCAGTCATAAGCAGACGCTTGGGCATATATACCATATGGATGGCTAGAAGTTACTGTGAGTAAATATTGGCCCCGGCTTGTCCAATTGCATTGTACTGGCCTGCTGCCCCTATCACACCATACAACGTGGCCGCCGTACCGCTAGTTGCTTGGTGCCAGGTTATCCCGTCCAGGCTGGTAAAAATTGAGCCGTTGGCTCCCACGGCAACGAACTGGGACATAGCGGAAACCGCAAACAGATCGGGGGCGGAAACCACTATCTGGCTGGTCCAGGTAACTCCATCGCTGCTCGTAAGTACCGTTCCGCCAGCGCCTACCGCCACGAAAGTGTAGGTCGTAACCAGTGTCGTTGGATTTGTCAACGCCAGAACTGCGACGCTTTCAAGGTTTGAACTCGTACCAGAAACAACCGTATGCCAGGTAACGCCATCAAAGCTGGAGATCAGGGTTCCAGCATCGCCGACCGCTACCCAGGTTGAATTAGGAAATGGCGAGTAGGCGACACCATGTAGATTGTTGACGGTAGGCGAAGTGGCTGTAGTCCATGCGGTGGGATTGTTTGAATAGAGGATAGTTCCCGAATCGCCTACAGCGACAACCGTTGCTGTATCGGTGCCAAGTGCGTTCAGCGTCTGTGCGGTACCAGATACAGCCGTTGTCCAGGTTACCGTATCCGGACTATACAAAATACTGCCTGCGGCACCGGCAGCAATGAATTTACCTAGAGAATAAACAGCGGCATTCAGGTTATTCCCCGTCGGTGAGGGAACTACTGCTGTCCAATTGACACCATCGGTGCTATTGAAAATTGCGCCTGCGTTGCCAACAGCCACGTGATACCCAACAAGATTCGTGAGATCGGTGCCATATGTGATGCCATGCATATCGCTACTACCAAGGCTTGCAGCCGCTTGCCAGGTTGCACCCGCCATGCTGGGAGTGGCTGACACGATGGCCGTATTGGCTCCAGCCGGACCATCGCTCTTGCGACCGTTCATAACAAAATAATACGTCACACCATTGATCAGGCCAGATGCGAGATAAGGTGAGCGTATGTGAGTACGTAACAGGCAACTTGCTGGAATTCCGCCATTGGTGCTCTGGCATGACTCAACATTTGATGTCGGGGCGTACCAAAGATCGTACTGGACACCTGGATCTTCATTCCAACTAACCAGAATCAGGCCATCTTTAGGAACAAGAGTCAAACCGCCTGCTGGTGGCGGCGCCGAACTGCCTCCACCACTACAGCCGGAAACAAGTGCAGTTGCGATAAGGGCAAGAAACAAACGGACTGAGTGTTGGAACATAAGCTGAGTTACCCAGAAAAGTTGAGGGGCTTTCCCCTGATCAGAACTTTAGTCAATATCTTCGGGCAGTTACCCTGGAGAAACTTCTTTAAGATATTTTGATGTATGAAAGATGCGGAATTGATTTGCTTCATCGATAATCCAAGAAACTGGTTCAGTGTATCAGCAATGAATAAATACTGAACGCGAAGCCACCTCACAAAATAATGAATAAAACCGTTAGACAATTGCATTGTCGCCCTGACTCAGGCTTCAATTAGAACCTTGGGTACAACCAATTGTTACGACTATTGCAATATACCTCGGTGATGTTTTTGACTTTAGGAAATGGCTATTTGACAGGAACCACCTGAACCTGGCAGTCGTCATTTCGCAAACAAGAATCTAGTCGCGGAAATTGCCGTAATTGAGGGGAAAGTCGGTAATCGACTTTCTCACCAGCGCGATGGTTTCCTGCAACAGGTCACGCTTGGCACCGGCCACGCGCACCGCGTCGCCCTGGATGCTGGCCTGCACTTTGAGTTTGCTGTCCTTGATAAGCCTGACGATTTTTTTCGCCAGTTCGCTTTCGATGCCGATCTTGATTTTCAGCACCTGCTTCACCTTGTTGCCGGAAATCTTGCCCACATCGCCGTGATCAAGGCGCTTGGTGCTTTCGGCTTCCTTCTTTTCCATCGCAGGAAACAGGATGTCCTTGATCTGGTCGAGCTGGAAGTCGGAGTCGGCGAACAGCGTGATGGCCTTGTCTTTTTCGTTCAATTCGACGGCCGCCGATGTGCCCTTGAAGTCGTAGCGGTTGTCGATCTGCCGCGCGGCGACATCGATGGCGTTTTTCAACGCCACCATATCCGCTTCGGAAGAAATATCGAACGAAGGCATTTCAGTCGGCCATTAGCCAAAGTGACAGACGTAATGATAAGGCTCTTCCGTGACTTCGATGTCAAAGCTGGAGTTGCCCGGAACACTGAAGCTCTCGCCCGCCCTGGCGGTTTTCCAGGCTGTATCGCCCTTGATACGATAGCGCACCGAGCCCGCCACGGTTTCCATGGTTTCCGGCACGCCAGTATTGAAGGTCAATTTGGCGGGCAACACCACACCAACCGACTTCTTCACGCCGTCCGCCAGTACAACGGTATGGCTGACGCACTTGCCGTCGAAATAGACATTGGCCTTTTTGACCACGGAAACATTGTCGAACTGCGGCATTTCAAATCCCCCAAAAATTCTGGATGAAAAGTTTGGCGACAAAGCCTACCATGCCGAAGGAAAGCACGAAGAACAGCACAAAGGTGCCGGTTTTGCCCGCCCTGGATCTATAGGCCAGTTCGCCAATAATGAAAAGCATGTAGAGCATGAGGCCTCCCAGCACGAACGTCATGCCGAAGCGTGAGACCTGCTCTTCATTGAAACCGAGCAATATACCGCTGCCGCTCATCGCTTCTTGCTCGCCCCCTTGTCCTTCGCCGCGCGCTTGATACGGGCATTCTCGGCAATGCGCATGCGCAGCGCGTTGAGCTTGATGAAGCCGCCCGCGTCCTTCTGGTCGAAGGCGCCGGCGTCATCTTCAAAGGTAGCGATGGTCGAATCGAACAATGAATCCGTTTTCGAGTCGCGCGATACGACGCTGACGCTGCCCTTGTAGAGTTTGATGCGCACCCAGCCATTGACACACTGCTGGGTATGATCAATCAGCACCTGCAGGGTCTTGCGCTCCGGACTCCACCAGTAACCGCTGTAGATCAGGCTGGCATAACGCGGCATCAGATCGTCCTTGAGGTGCGCAACTTCGCGATCGAGGCAGATCGATTCGATGCCGCGATGCGCCTTCAGCAGGATGGTACCGCCCGGAGTTTCATAACAACCGCGTGACTTCATGCCGACGTAGCGGTTCTCGACCAGGTCGAGACGGCCAACGCCGTGCTTGCCGCCAATCTGGTTGAGCGCGGCGAGCAGTTCATGCGCTTTCATCTTCTTGCCGTTGATGGCGACCAGATCGCCTTGTTTGAACTCAAGGTCGAGACACTCGGGCTTGTTGGGCGCCTTCTCCGGCGGCACGGTCCAGCGCCACATGGATTCCTCGGCTTCCGCCGACGGGTCTTCCAGATGCCGGCCCTCGTAGCTGATGTGCAGCAGGTTGGCGTCCATCGAGTAAGGCGAGCCGCCCTTCTTGTGCTTCATTTCGATGGGAATGCCGTTTTTCTCGGCATAAGCCAGCAACTTCTCGCGCGAGAGCAGATCCCACTCGCGCCAGGGGGCGATCACCTTGATGTTGGGCATCAGCGCGTAGGCACCGAGTTCGAAACGCACCTGATCGTTGCCCTTACCGGTGGCGCCGTGGGAAATGGTATCGGCGCCGGTCTTCCTGGCGATTTCCACCAGACGCTTGGCGATCAGCGGCCGCGCAATCGAAGTCCCGAGCAGGTATTCGCCTTCGTAAATCGCATTGGCGCGAAACATGGGAAAAACGAAATCGCGCACAAATTCTTCGCGCAGGTCGTCGATGAAAATGTTCTTCGGTTTGATGCCGAGCTGGAGCGCCTTCTTGCGCGCCGGTTCCAGCTCTTCGCCCTGCCCCAGATCGGCGGTGAAGGTCACCACCTCGCATTGGTAGTTATCCTGCAACCACTTGAGGATCACCGATGTATCCAGGCCGCCAGAGTAGGCGAGCACAACTTTTTTCACGTTGCCCATATTTTTCTCTATCGAAAAAAATTAAATTTTCACTTTCCCCAGGAGCAGGAATTCCATCAGTGCCTTTTGCGTATGAAGCCGGTTCTCCGCTTCGTCCCACACCACGCTTTGTGCACCATCAATCACTTCCGCAGCCACTTCCTCGCCGCGATGTGCCGGCAGGCAGTGCATGAAAAGAGCCCACGGCTTCGCCACCTTCATCATGTCCGCGTCGACCTGCCACTCGGCGAAGTCGCGCTTGCGTTCCTCGTTCTCGGCTTCGAAACCCATCGAGGTCCACACGTCGGTGGTGACCAGGTCGGCGTCACGCGCCGCACCCATCGGATCGGCAAAAGCCTCAAAGTGGGTACCGTGTATTCCTGCGCGATCAGGCTCCACTTCGTAACCCGGCGGCGTCGACACATTCACCTTGAAACCGAAGACTTCGGCTGCCTGGAGCCAGGTATTGCAGACGTTATTCGAGTCGCCGATCCATGCCACTGTCTTGCCGCGAATATCGCCGCGATGTTCAATGAAAGTATAGATGTCGGCCAGAATCTGGCAGGGGTGGTACTCATTTGTTAAACCGTTGATGACGGGTACGCGCGAATTGGCGGCGAAGCGCTCGACGATGTCCTGTTCAAAGGTGCGGATCATCACTATATCGCTCATGCGCGACATCACCTTTGCCGCGTCCTCGACCGGCTCGCCGCGCCCGAGCTGTGAGTCGCGCGTATTGAGGTAGATGGCCGAACCGCCAAGCTGCTGCATGCCGGCCTCGAACGAGAGCCGGGTACGCGTGCTCGCCTTCTCGAAAATCATCACCAGCGTGCGATCGACCAGCGGCCAGTATTGGCGATAGCTTTTGAATTCGTTCTTGATCCAGCGCGTGCGCTCGAACAAATAGTCGAGCTCCGCACTCGAGAAATCCCTGAACTCGAGAAAATGTCGGGGCGTCTTCATGATTTCGTGGTCAGAAATTCACCGATCAATCCGGAAAGCATGGACACCAGCAGCGCTGCATCGTCATCGCTGAACGTCAGCGGCGGCAGCAACCGGATTACGCGGTCAACAGTAACATTGATCAGGAGGCCGGCATCGAGCGCACGTTGCACCAGATCACCGCAGGGCCGGTCAAGCTCGATACCAATCATGAGGCCGTCGCCGCGAATGTCGGCAATGCCGGGAACACCCTTCAACGCCTGACGCAGACCGCTGCGGATCGAATTTCCCAACGCAGCGGCGCGCGACATCAGGCCATCCTGTTCAATCACCTCCAGCGTTGTCAGCGCTGCAGCACAAGCCAGAGGGTTGCCGCCGAAAGTGGAACCGTGGTTGCCGGGTCCGAAAACATCTTTCGCCGGACCGGCGGCAAGGCAAGCTCCTATTGGCACGCCCGAACCCAGGCCCTTGGCCAACGTCATTACATCGGGCCTGATGCCGGCGTGCTGATGTGCAAACCATTGGCCGGTGCGGGCAATGCCGCACTGCACTTCGTCCACCATCAACAGCCAGCCCTTTTGATCGCAGATGCGGCGCAGACCGCGCAGGTAATCCTGATGCGCGACATTGATGCCGCCCTCGCCCTGGATCGGCTCGATCAGCACAGCAACGACATTGGTGTTGTGGGCGGCCACCGTTTCGATGGCGGCAAGATTGTCGAACGGCACACGCACGAAACCGGCGACCAGCGGCTCGAAACCGGCCTGCACCTTGCGGTTGCCGGTAGCTGAAAGTGTCGCCAGCGTACGCCCGTGGAAGGCCTGCTCCATGACGACAATGGCCGGCGCTTCAATCCCCTTGCGATGACCATACAAGCGCGCCAGCTTGATCGCCGCCTCGTTGGCTTCGCAGCCGGAATTGCAGAAGAACACCTCATCCATGCCGGACAGCGTCGCAAGCCGGTCGGAGAGAGCTTCCTGCTCCCGCACGCGATAAATGTTCGAGACATGGATTAATCGCGCCACCTGATCCGAAAGCGCTTTCACCAGCCGGGGATGATTGTGCCCCAGCGTATTGACGGCGATACCGGCCAGCGCATCGAGGTAGCGTTTGCCCTGTTCATCGAACAGATGGCTGCCTTGCCCGTGAGTAAATGCAACGGACAAGCGTGAATAGTTGTTCATCAAGTGCGGCATATATGCTCCGGTCACGACGATTCCGTGACTGAAAAAGCACACGGCGGCTTGCGCCGCCGTGTTTTGGGAAAACGGATATTATGCGAAAAAACAGGCTCTGTACAGAGCTAAGCGGCCGGATGTTGAGCGGGCAGAAAGATCAGCGCAAGATCGTGCTTGGCACATCTTTGCAATTGGTATTGACCGGGGTCCGCACGGAACCGTGGTGCGCAACGCATTCGAGAATTTCACAATCGCGATACATCTGGCGCAATTTTCGTTGCGCTTCCTCATGATCGCGGCCGTGGATCATCAGCTTGTCCAGCACCAAGCCGGCGCGGGTGCGAATACGGAATCCGTACTTTATGAGGCTGAAGGGCTGCATAAAACCCCTTTCGGGTCATAGGGATGCGAAAAGTATATGCAGACCGTTCTCGTTATGCAAGCTAATTCTTTAATTTCAATAAAACTATCGCGCCGCAGCATCATTTATGGCGCGGCTTCGCGAACTACAGGCTTGTGGCTGGAAGGGAGAAGCGTGCCGCGCCCGGACTTAACTCAAGTCCGGACGGGAAGAGATGATCAGAGTGCCTTGATCGCTGCTGAAAGACGGCTCTTGTAGCGGGCAGCGGTATTTTTGTGAACGATTTTTTTGTCGGCGATCGAGTCGATCACGCATTGCGACTGTTTGAAAACTTCGGCGGCAGCATTCTTGTCGCCGGCAGCGACAGCCTTGCGCACCTGCTTGATCGCGGTACGCAGTTTGGTGCGCAGACCGACGTTGTGGGCGCGCTGGACGGGTGCCTGACGTGCGCGTTTGCGGGCTTGGGCGGTATTGGCCATGAGGGTTATCCGGTGGATTGCTACAAAAGCGCGTGATTATAGGGAGTCCTCCCCCGTTTTGCAAGGTAAATCCCGCCGCCGGAACGGCTACCATTGGCGACTTCTGGCATCCGGATATCCGCTGCTACCATGAATTTGCTCAAGGCACTTGCCACTGTCAGCGGAATGACGCTGCTATCGCGCATTCTCGGCTTCGTCCGCGACTTCGTGATTGCCCGCGTCTTCGGTGCCGGACTCGCCACGGACGCCTTCTTCGTCGCCTTTCGCCTACCCAATCTGCTGCGCCGCCTGTTCGCCGAAGGCGCTTTTTCGCAAGCCTTCGTGCCAATGCTGGCCGAATACCACAACAAGCGCGGGGAGGCCGACACCAAGCTGCTGGTCAACCGGGTCGCCTCAGTCCTGCTGGTTGCAGTATCGACGGTCGCGGCAATCGGCATGCTCGCCACGCCGCTCATCATCTATCTCACTGCGCCGGGTTTCAGCAGCGATCCGGAAAAATTCGCTTTGACCGTCATGCTGACCCGCATCACCTTTCCCTACATCGTATTCATGTCGCTGGTGGCAATGGCAGCGGGAATACTGAATACCTGGAGCCGGTTCGCACTGCCGGCTTTCACGCCAGTCATGCTCAATCTGGCGATGATCGCCGGCGCGCTGGTTCTGACGCGCTATTTCGATCCACCCGTCATGGCGCTGGGTTGGGCGGTATTCATCGGCGGCGCCCTGCAACTGGCGATCCAGATTCCGGCGCTCAAGAAAATCGGCATGCTGCCGCGCTTCGACCTGGCCTGGAAGGACGAAGGTGTGCGCCGCATTCTCAAACTGATGGCGCCGGCCGTACTCGGGGTTTCGGTGTCACAGATCTCGCTGCTGATCAATACCGTATTCGCCTCGTTCCTCGAAACCGGCAGCGTGTCCTGGCTCTACTATGCAGACCGCATGATGGAGTTCCCGGCCGGCCTGCTCGGCGCCGCACTCGGCACCGTCCTGCTGCCCAGCCTGTCGAAAAGCCACGCCAACGACCAGCATGGCGAGTTTTCCGCCCTGCTCGACTGGGGTTTGCGGCTGACCCTGATGCTGACCCTGCCGGCCGCGCTGGCGCTGGCGATTCTCGCCGTGCCCTTGCTCGCGACCTTGTTCCAGCACGGTGCGTTCACGGCTGAGGCCGTGCTGCGCACGCGCGAGGCGCTGGTTGCCTACAGCATCGGCTTGACCGGCCTGATCCTGGTGAAAATCCTTGCCCCCGGTTTTTATGCGCGGCAGGACATTCGCACACCGGTGAAGATTGCGCTGATAACTCTGACGTTGACGCAGTTGATGAACTTTGCCTTTATCGGCTGGCTGGCACATGCCGGCCTGGCGCTCGCCACCGGCCTCGCTTCCTGCGTGAACGCCGCCTTGCTCTACCGTGGCCTGTGCAGTCGCGGCGTCTATCGACCAATGCCGGGTTGGGCTGGATTCATGCTGCGGCTGCTGCTGGCATTGGCGGCAATGGGCGCCGCACTCTGGTTCGGCATGGGCTCGGAAAGCGACTGGTTGCACCCGCACGGCAGCCGCGTCCTCAAGCTATCGCTGCTGGTGGTGCTCGGTGGCAGCAGTTATTTCGCCACCCTGTACATTTGCGGTTTCCGCCTCGCCGATTTCAGGCGCAAGGGCGCATAGCCAAGGTTTTATCCTTGGGCAGGATGGCCTACCAGCAGCTTTTCCTGTTTTACTTGGCGTAAATCCGGTCGAAAATACCGCCGTCGGCGAAGTGGGTCTTCTGCGCCTTCTGCCAGCCACCGAACGCCTCATCAATGGTAAACAGCTTCACTGCTGCGAACTGTTTGGCATATTTGGCGGCCACGGCCTTGTCGGTTGGGCGGTAGAAGTTCTTGCCGGCGATGTCCTGACCTTCAGGCGAGTATAGGTACTCAAGATAGGCAGTCGCCACCTTGCGCGTGCCCTTCCTGTCGACCACTTTGTCCACCATGGCCACCGGCGGTTCGGCGAGGATCGAGATTGAAGGCGTCACGATCTCGAACTTGTCCGGGCCGAGTTCTTTTACCGACAGATAGGCCTCGTTTTCCCAGGCAATCAGCACGTCGCCGATGCCGCGTTCGACGAAGGTCGTGGTCGCGCCGCGCGCACCCGAATCGAGCACCTTGACGTTGGCGTAGAGCTTTCTGACGAATTCCTGCGCGCTGGCGTCGGAGCCGCCCTTCAGTTGTTTGGCATAGCCCCAGGCGGCGAGGTAGTTCCAGCGTGCGCCGCCCGAGGTCTTCGGATTCGGCGTGATGACCTCGACACCGGGCTTGACCAGATCGCTCCAGTCGCGGATAGCCTTGGGATTGCCCTTGCGCACCAGGAAGACGATGGTCGAGGTGTAGGGCGCAGCGTTGTGCGGCAGCTTCATCTGCCAGTTCGGTGCAATCAGGCCCTTCGCGGCGATGGCGTCGATATCGTAGGCCAGGGCCAGCGTCACCACGTCGGCATCGAGGCCGTCGATCACGGCGCGCGCCTGCTTGCCCGATCCGCCGTGCGACTGCTTGAACGTCACGTCCGCGCCGGTCTCGCCCTTCCAGTGCCTGGCGAAGGCGGCGTTGTAGTCCTGGTACAGCTCGCGCGTGGGGTCGTAGGACACATTGAGCAGCGCGGTCTCGGCCAGGGCGCTGCCAACAAGCCCCAGGATCAATGATGCGCCGACGAGTTTGCGTAACAGCGCGCGGGATAGCGTGGATTTCATTTTGCAGCTCCGTTGTGAATGACGAAGTGCAATTTAATTACGCCACCTCAAATAACGGAACCAAGAAATTTTGCTTTGCATATCAGATCGATATGAAAAAGCAAAGACAAAGGCAAATCTTTTAGCCACAGAGGACATGACCGAAGGAAATCCCCGTGGGACAGAGAACACAGAGGAAGGCAAAACCCAAGGGGGTTTTCTCTGTGACCTCTGTGTCCTCTGTGGCTATATTCTTTTGACTTTGGGTTACTCATCCTCGGCGCGCGCCGGCGCCAACGCATTGCGCACTGTTTGCTCAGTCAACACCGGCGAGCAGAATTCGAGAAAGCGGTAGGCATAGCCGCGCAGGTAATGTCCGTTGCGTACCGCGATGCGGGTCGTATTGGAGGCAAACAGATGCTCCGAGTCGAGCAGGCGCAGACCTCCGTCGCGGGCGGGGTTAAAGGCCATTGACGCAACAATCCCGATGCCAAGACCGAGCTCGACATAGGTCTTGATCACATCGGCGTCAAGCGCCGACATCACGATGTCCGGCACCAGGCCGGCATTGGCGAAGGTCTTGTCGATCGCCGCGCGGCCGGTGAAGCCCTCGTGATAAGTGATGATCGGATAAGCCGCGATCGCTTCCAGCGTCAGCGGACGGATACCGGTCAGCGGATGCCCCTCCGGCACGATCACCGCGTGGTGCCATGTGTAATAGGGAAATGAAGCGAGCTGCGGCACGCCCTCGATCGCCTCCGTCGCGATGCCGATATCGGCATCGCCCGAGAGCAGCATGGACACGATCTCGCCCGGACTCGCCTGATGCAGGGCCAGATGCACGCCGGGAAATTCGGCCTTGAAGCGTGTCACCACTTTCGGCAGCGCATAGCGCGCCTGGGTATGCGTGGTGGCGATAACAAGACGGCCCTGATCGCTGTTGGAAAACTGATCGGCCAGACGCTTGATGTTCTTCGCATCGAGCAGCATGCGCTCGACGATCAGCACCAGTTCCTTGCCCGGCTCGGTGAGGCCGAGCAGACGCTTGCCGCGGCGCACGAACAACTCGATGCCGAGTTCGTCTTCGAGATCCTTGATATGTTTCGAGACACCCGACTGCGAGGTAAATAGCGCGTTCGCCGCCTCGGTCAGATTGAAGTTCTGCCGCACCGTCTCGCGGATGATGCGCAATTGCTGGAAGTTCATGCCGTTCTCCGTTCCCTTTCCGCCACTCGAAGCTCATAACCGCGATGGCGCAATTTTGCCGCGAGCAGCCATTCGGGGCCATGATCCCTCAAGTCGAGGAAGTCGGCAACGAATGATGTTGCCGGTTCCTCGACCACCTGCTGCGCGGTACCGATCTGCTCGACCTTGCCCTGATTCATCAGCACCACACGATCCGACACTTCCAACGCTTCCTCCTGATCATGGGTAACAAAGATGCTGGTGATGTGCAGATCATCATGCAGACGGCGCAGCCAGCTGCGCAATTCCTTGCGCACTTTCGCATCGAGCGCGCCGAAAGGCTCATCCAGCAACAGCACCCGCGGTTCAACTGCCAGGGCGCGCGCCAAGGCGATGCGCTGGCGTTGCCCGCCCGAAAGCTGCGAGGGGAAGCGATCGGCCAGCCAGGACAGCTGAACCAGATCGAGCAGATCGCCGACCTTGTGCCTGATTTCCGCTTCGCTCGGTCGCTGTTTGCGTGGCTTTACGCGCAAGCCGTAGGCGACGTTATCGAACACGTTCATGTGGCGAAACAGCGCGTAATGCTGAAATACGAAACCGACATTGCGCTCGCGCACATGGGTGTCCGAGGCGTCTTCGCCTTCGAGCAGCACGCGGCCGGAATCGGCCCATTCGAGGCCGGCAATGACGCGCAACAAGGTTGTTTTGCCGCAACCCGAGGGGCCGAGCAAGGCAGTCAGTTCACCGCTCGGGAAGTCGAGCGAGACATCGTCGATGGCAATGAAATTACCAAAGCGCTTGTTGATGTTCTGTACCTGGATGCTCACGTTATGCTCCTAAAATATTTATCACAACGAAAGTCAAAAGCGATATAGCCACAGAGGACACAGAGAACACAGAGAAAGTCAAAAGCCAAACAGTTTTTTTCCTCTGTGGCCTCTGTGACCTCTGTGGCTCATGAATTTGACTTTAACGCTTGCCATTCGACAAAGGTCTTCACCGCCAGTGTTACCAGCGCCAGCAACGCCAGCAGCGAAGCCATGACAAATGCCGCCGCAAACTGGTACTCGTTATAAAGAATCTCGACATGCAGCGGCATCGTATTGGTTTCGCCGCGAATGTGGCCGGACACCACCGACACGGCGCCGAACTCGCCCATCGCCCGCGCATTGCACAGAATCACGCCGTAGATCAGGCCCCACTTGATGTTGGGCAGGGTCACGTACCAGAAGGTCTGCAAGCCCGATGCGCCGAGCACGACAGATGCTTCTTCCTCGTCCTTCCCCTGCGCTTCCATGAGAGGGATCAACTCGCGCGCGATGAAAGGAAAGGTCACGAACGTCGTTGCCAGCACGATGCCCGGTACCGCAAACAGAATCTTGATGTCATGATCAATCAGCCAGGGCCCGACCCAGCCCTGAGCGCCGAAGATCAGTACATAGATCAGACCGGCCACCACCGGCGACACTGAAAAAGGCAGGTCGATCAGGGTGATCAAAAATTGCTTGCCGCGAAACTGGAACTTCGCGATCGACCAGGCCGCCGTGAGGCCAAACACCAGATTGATCGGCACGGCAATAGCCGCGGCGATCAGCGTGAGCTTGATCGCCGACAGGGCATCCGGTTCTAGCAGCGCGGCGAAATAAACATCCCAGCCCTTGCGCAATGCCTCGGCGAATATCGCGAACAGCGGCAGCAGCAGGAAAAATCCGAAGAAAGCGAGCGAAATGGCGATCAGCGTCCATTTGACCCAGGTCAGCTCGCGCGTCGCAGTACTGTCTTCGTAGCTGGCCGATACTGAACCGCCATGCCCGGCGAGTGTGGCTGCGACGGCCATCAGCGATCCCTCCCGGTGCGTTTTGCGGTCCACGCTTGCAGGCCATTGATGGCCAGCAACAGGGCAAAGGAGACCAGTAACATCACCACGGCGATGGAGGTTGCGCCAGCATAGTCATATTGTTCAAGTTTGGTGATGATCATCAGCGGCGTGATTTCTGACACCATGGGGATGTTGCCGGCGATGAAAATCACCGAGCCATATTCGCCCACCGCGCGTGCAAAGGCCAGCGCGAAGCCGGTCAGCAAGGCCGGCAACAAGGCTGGGAACAGCACGAAACGGAAGGTTTGCCAGCGGTTGGCGCCAAGACTGGTCGAAGCTTCTTCCAGTTCCCGCTCGATGTCCTGCAGGACGGGCTGTACGGTACGCACGACGAATGGCAAGCCGATGAAGGTCAAAGCCACTAGCACCCCCAGCGGGGTGAATGCCACCTTGATACCATGTGGCTCTAACAGGCTGCCGATCCAGCCGTTCTTGGAATAGATAGCCGTCAATGCGATACCGGCGACGGCTGTCGGCAACGCGAATGGAAGGTCCACCAAGGCATCGACCAGCGTCTTACACGGGAATTTGTAACGTACCAGCGACCAGGCCAGCAGCAGACCCAAGACGGCATTGATGCCTGCCGCGATCAGCGCGGCGCCGAAGCTGAGCTTGTATGACGCCATCACGCGCGGCGAAGTGACCACTGCCAAGAACTGGTCCAACGTCAGCGACGCCGACTTGATGAAGGTGGCGGAGAGCGGAATCAGCACCAGCAGCGACAGATAGACCAGGGTGTAACCGAGCGTGATGTTAAAACCCGGCAAAACCCTTTTCCCGGCGACAGCCATTTCGAACTCCAGTGAGTGAACTGGAATCGAGTGTAAGGACTCAGTCCCGCAAGGAGAAATAAGTTATTCAGATTTGCTTATGCAAAGAAAGTGGAACGTTATAGCCGTCGTACACTGGCAAAACCGCCGTACATCAAGCTACACTGTAATTTTTCCCCATCGGAGACTCTCATGAAAATCGCCAACTCCGTTACCGACCTGATCGGCAACACCCCACTGGTACGCATCAATCGCCTGACCGCCGGGATGGGCGCCACCCTGGTCGCCAAGCTCGAATACGCCAACCCCGGCCACAGCGTGAAGGACCGGATCGGGCTGTCGATGATCGAAGCCGCCGAAAAGGCCGGCAAGATCAAGCCCGGCGTCACTACGCTGGTTGAACCCACCAGCGGCAACACCGGCATCGGGCTGGCCATGGTGGCCGCCGCGCGCGGCTACAGGATTATCCTCACCATGCCCGAAACCATGAGCCGGGAACGCCGCCTGCTGCTCAAAGCCTACGGCGCCGATCTGGTACTGACCCCTGGCCCGGACGGCATGAACGGCGCGATTGCCAAGGCCGCCGAGATCGTTGCCAGCACGCCCAACACCTACATGCCGCAGCAATTCGAGAACCCTGCCAATCCGGAAGTCCATCGCAAGACCACGGCCGAGGAAATCTGGAACGACACCGACGGCAAGGTCGACATCGTTGTTTCCGGCATCGGCACCGGCGGCACCATCACCGGCGTTGGCGAAGTGCTCAAGGCGAGAAAGCCTGGCGTGAAGATGATCGCCGTTGAACCCGATGCCAGCCCGGTGCTCTCCGGTGGCGCCAAGGGTCCGCACATCATCCAGGGCCTCGGCGCGGGCTTCGTCCCGGCCATTCTGAACACCAGGATTTATGACGAGGTAATCCGCGTCACCAACGATGACGCGCTCGACATCGCGCGCAAGATGGCCACCGACGAAGGCCTGCTGGTAGGCATCTCATCCGGCGCCGCGACTTGGGCCGGGTTGCAGGTCGCCAAACGCCCCGAAAATGCCGGCAAGTTGATCGTGGTGATCATTCCCTCCTACGGCGAGCGTTATCTGTCGACGAAGCTGTATGAACACCTGGCGGTGTGAAACACGAACAGCGATTGGCCTGAAACCGGAAAACAAAAAAGCGCGGTGACGAATCACGCTTTTTTATGCTCCGGACCCGGCGTCAGCTATGCCCGGTGCTACCAAACCCTCCCGCGCCCCGGTCGCTCACCGGAAATTCGTCGACGACATCGAAGGCGACCTGGATCACAGGAACGACGACCAATTGCGCGATGCGATCCATCGGGTTGAGGGTGTAATTTTCCTTGCCGCGGTTCCATAGTGAGATGAAGATTTCACCCTGGTAATCCGAGTCGATCAGGCCGACCAGGTTGCCGAGCACGATGCCGTGTTTGTGGCCGAGGCCGGAGCGCGGCAGGATCATCGCCGCCAGGCCGGGATCGGCCAGATGGATCGCGATGCCAGTGGGCACCATATGCGTCTCGCCCGGATGCAGCTTCATCGCCACGTCGATACAGGCGCGCAGATCGAGTCCGGCGGCGCCCGGCGTGGCGTAGTGCGGATGGTTATCCTTCAGGCGCGGATCGAGAATCTTGACGTCAATGTGATGCATTGCGCTACTCCGTTCGGGCTGAGCCCTTTGTTTTAACTCAGGACAGGTCAGTCATCGCCCTGATATTGCTGGTTGGAATCGCCCTTCGACATGCTTCCTTCGACAGGCTCAGGACGAACGCTTGGTTTTTTTCAGCATCCCCGCAATATGTTCAACAATGCCGCGCGCCACGTCGAGCTTGTCGCCCGGCGGCAACGGATGCGCGCCCCTGGCATCGAACAGCGTGACGCTGTTGTCATCACCACCAAGCCCGTCCTGCACCAGGTTGCCGACCACCAGCGGCAGCTTCTTTGCCTTGCGCTTGGTTTCGGCATACCTGGCGAGATCGCGACTCTCGGCGGCGAAGCCGACGCAGAACGGCGCATGCTTCTTCGCGGCCACTTCGGCGAGGATATCCGGATTGGGAACCAGTTCGATGGTGAGTTTTGCGTTCGTCTTTTTTATTTTGTGATCTACCGACTTGGCCGGCCGATAGTCGGCAACGGCGGCGACGGCAATGAAAACATCTTGCTTGGCAAGATTGGCGAATACCGCGTCGCGCATCTGCAGGGCGCTGATGACATCGACACGTTTGACGCCTTGCGGCGTGGCTTGCGCCGTCGGACCAGCCACCAGCGTCACCTCCGCACCCGCTTCGGCGCAAGCTCTTGCCAGCGCAAAGCCCATCTTGCCCGAACTCGAATTGGTGATGCCGCGCACCGGATCGATCGCCTCGAAGGTCGGGCCGGCCGTGAGCAGCACACGCTTGCCTACCAGACGTTTGGGCTGTGTGGATGCCGCCAGTAACGCCACCAGGGCATCAAAAATTTCCTGCGCTTCGAGCATGCGGCCCTCGCCTACTTCGCCGCAGGCCTGCTCGCCGCTGGCGGGACCATGCAAGGTAACGCCATCCTGCTTGAGCTGCATGATGTTGCGTCGCGTCGCGGGGTGCTCCCACATCTGGCGGTTCATCGCCGGCGCCACGAGCAGGGGACAATCGCGCGCCAGGCACAGCGTCGACAGCAGATCATCGGCGAGGCCATGCGCGAGCTTGGCGATGAAGTTGGCCGTGGCCGGCGCCACCAGGAGTGCATCGGCGCCGCGCGTGAGGTCGATGTGCGCCATCGCATTGCCCATGCGCTCGTCCCACAGCGTGGTCCACACCGGCCGGTTCGAGAGCGCCTGCCAGGTCGCCGCGCCGACGAAATGCGCGGCCGACCGGGTCAGCACCACATCCACCGCCGCGCCGGCCTTGACCAGGAGGCGCGTCAATTCCGCCGCCTTGTAGGCCGCCACACCGCCGGTAACGCCGAGCACGATGCGCCGGTTTTGCAAGGATGCCGCAAGTTGGCTCATGACAGGTAGAATTCCATAAATACCAGGAAGGAATTCTAGCGCGTTATGGCAATCACCGACTGGCCCAAGGCAGAACGCCCACGCGAACGTCTGCTGGCCAAGGGCGCGGCGGCGCTCTCCGATGCCGAACTGCTGGCGATCTTTTTACGCGTCGGCGTCAAGGGCAAGAGTGCGGTCGATCTGGCGCGCGAGCTACTGGCATATTTCGACGATCAGCTATCGCGCCTGGCGCAAGCCTCGGTCAAGGAACTCTCGCAATTGCCCGGCATGGGGCCGGCCAAGGCCACGCAACTGATGGCCGTGCTCGAACTCGCCCGGCGTGCCCTGAAGGACGACATGCGCACACGCGATCTGCTCACATCGCCCGGCGCGGTGCGCGACTGGCTGCGGCTCAGGCTCTCCGTCCTGCCCTATGAAATGTTCGGCGTGCTCTGGCTCGACAACCAGAACCATCTGATCGAATATGACGAACTGTTTCGCGGCACTTTATCGCAGACCAGCGTCTATCCGCGCGAGATCGTCAAGCAGGCCTTGGCCCGCAATGCCGCCGCCGCGATCCTGGTGCACAATCATCCATCCGGTGTCGCCGAGCCCTCGCGCGCCGATGAATTGCTGACACATGCGTTGAAGGATGCGCTGGCGCTGGTGGACGTCAAGGTCGCCGATCATTTCATCATCGCCGGCAACGCACGTCCGGTATCCTTCGCCGAACGCGGCTTGCTGTAAAGTCCGCCCCTGCAGCCTTCTTTCCGTCCACCGCCATGAAAATGCCACCCAAGCGCATCGCCGTCATTCTCATCGCCATCGCCGCCATCGCCTTGCTGGTCACCGGCTTCAAGTTCCTCACCCGGCCCAAGCCCATTGCAGTACTGGTTGCCAACGTCGAAACCGGCCGTGTCGAAACCACTGTCGCCAATACCCGTGCCGGCTCCGTAGCCGCCTGTCGCCGCGCCAAGATCGCGCCTTCGTCGCCGGGCCATATCGCGAGCCTCCCGGTCAAGAAGGGACAGCGCGTCAAGCAGAACGAATTGCTGCTCGAACTCTGGAACAACGACCTCACCGCGCGCGAGCTTTTGGCGCGGGAGCAGTTCGAGACCGCCAAGTCGCGTGTCATTGAAGCCTGCCAAATGGCAAACGCAGCGGTCAGTGAGGCGAAGCAGCAACGCGCCCTGCGCGACAAGGGCTTCGTCTCCGACGAACGCGTGGTGCGCGCCGAGGCGCAGGCCAAGTCGAGCCAGGCCACTTGCGAATCGACGCGCACCCAGGTGAAGGAAGCCGAAGCGCGCATCGCCGCTTCGCGTGCCGACGTCCAGCGCACTATACTGCGCGCACCGTTCGACGGCGTGGTGGCGGAGATCAACGGTGAGCTTGGCGAATATGTGACGCCCTCTCCGCCCGGCATTGCCACACTACCTGTCGTCGACCTGATCGACGACTCCTGCCTCTATGTCACCGCGCCGATCGACGAAGTCGACGCGGCAAAGGTGCAACTCAAGATGCCGGCCCGCATCACGCTCGACGCCTTCCGCGGCAAGCACTTCCCCGGCCATGTGCGGCGCATCGCGCCCTATGTGCTGGCGCTGGAAAAGCAGGCACGCACGGTCGAGGTCGAAGTCGAGTTTGATGACCCGCAGGCGGCGCAGAAGCAAGGCAACCTGCTGGTCGGTTATTCCGCCGACATCGAAGTCGTGGTCGAAACCCGCGACAATGTCTTGCGCATCCCCACCTCGGCCCTGATGCCGGGCAATCATGTGCTCGTCATCGACGATGGCAGGTTCGCCGAACGCAGTATCGAGATCGGCCTTACCAACTGGGAATTCACCGAAGTCAAATCCGGCCTCAAGGCAGGCGACAAGGTCGTCACCTCGCTCGACCGCGAAGGCGTCAAGGCGGGAGCTCGAGCGGAAATTGAAGCAAATTCAAGATCAAAATAAGCTACAGAGATCACAGAGGGCATGACCAAAGGAAATCCCCATGGGACAGAGGAAAAACCTCTTTGAATTTCTCTGTGAGCTCTGTGTCCTCTGTGGCTAAAGGTTTCTCATGATTAAGCTCTCGGGCATCAAACGAGTTTTCCATGTCGGCGGCGAGGAAGTCCATGCGCTGCGCGGCATCGACCTCGCCATCGAAGCCGGCGAGTATGTTTCCATCATGGGGCCGTCCGGCTCCGGCAAGTCCTCTCTGCTGAATTTGATCGGTCTGCTCGACCGTCCCAATGCCGGCCGCTACGAACTCGACCGCCGCGACGTCACCGGCCTCAACGACGATGAACTGGCCCGCGTGCGGCGCGAAAAAATCGGCTTTGTGTTCCAGTTTTTTCATCTCGTGCCGCGGCTTACGGCCACGCAGAATATCGAACTGCCGATGGTGCTGGCGGGCATCGACCCCGTCGAGCGGCAACGACGCCTGGCCACGCTGCTCGCCCAATACGGTCTGGAAAACCGTGCCGGACACCGCCCCGACCAGCTCTCCGGCGGCCAGTGCCAGCGCGTCGCGATTGCCCGCGCCATGTCGATGCAACCGGGCGTGATTCTCGCCGACGAACCCACTGGCAACCTCGACAGCAATACCGGCAAGGAGGTCATGGCCCTGCTGGAAGGACTGCACCATGCGGGCGGCACGCTGATTCTGGTAACGCATGATCGCGATCTCGGCGCGCGCGCGCATCGGCGTTTGCGGCTGGTTGACGGCGAACTGGCAGGCGACGAGCGCGACGTCTGAACATCTTATGAGGCCCGCCGACCTTCTCGATTTCACCTGGCAGGTGGTACGCGGCAATCGCGGCCGCACCCTGTTGATCCTGCTCGCCATGGGCATCGGCGTCGCTGCCGTGCTGATAGTCACCACGCTGGGCGAAGGCGCGCGGCGTTATGTGCTCAATCAGTTTTCGGGTCTCGGCGCCAATCTGCTCATCGTATTGCCTGGCCGTTCCGAAACCGCCGGCGGCACACCCGGATTCTTGGTTGGCAAGATGCCGCGCGACCTGACCATCGACGATGCGCAATCCCTCCTGCGCAGCCGTGCGGTACGCCGTATTGCTCCGCTCATCGTCGGTGCCGGCGACGTGCATTGGAATGCACGCACCCGTGCCACGCCGGTACTCGGCACCACGGCAGAATTCATCGTCGTGCGCCAGATGGACATGGGCCAGGGCATGTTCCTGCCCGAAGGCGACCCGCACCATGCACAGCCGGTATGCGTCATCGGCGCCAAGGTCAAGCGCGAACTGTTCCAGGGCAAGGAAGCGGTCGGCGAATGGCTGCGCATCGGCGACCGGCGCTTCCGCGTCATCGGCGTGATCGCGGCGCAGGGTCAGTCGCTCGGTTTCGATACCGACGAGATCGTCGTCGTTCCGCTCGCTGCGGCACAAGCGCTGTTCAATACCGAATCGCTGTTCCGCATCATGATCGAGGCCAAATCGCGCAGCCAGGTGCCCTTCGCCAAGCAGGATGCGCTCGACATTCTGCGCACACGCCATGAAGGGGAGCGCGACGTTACCGTGATAACCCAGGACGCGATCCTGTCGACCTTCGACCGCATCCTTGGCGCGCTGACGCTGGCCGTGGCGGGCATTGCTGCAATCAGCCTGTCGGTAGCCGGCATCCTGATCATGAACGTGATGCTGATCTCGGTGTCGCAGCGCAAGCGCGAAATCGGCCTGTTGAAGGCGCTCGGCGCCAGCGGCGGCCAGGTGCGGCTGATTTTCTTTACCGAAGCCGTGCTGCTCGCCCTGGCCGGAGCAGTTGCGGGATTGCTGGGCGGCTGGATCGGACAGATGATGATCGCCGATCTCTACCCGGACATTCCCTTCACCACGCCGTGGTGGGCGCTGATCGCGGCACCGCTCACCGCGCTTTTAACCTCCGTGATTTTCTCCGTCGCTCCGGCGCGCCAGGCGGCGCGGCTCGACCCGGTGGTCGCACTGTCGTCGAGAAAATGAAAACAAAATCTTTCACCACAGAAGACACAGAGAAAAACCAGAACAGGTTTTTGAATTCCTCTGAGTCCTACGTGTCCTCTGTGGTAAATGCTTTTACTGCAGTGACAACTTATGCGTACCGCTGACTTCATCCGCTTTGCCTTCCAGTCGCTTGCCTCGCATCGCATGCGAACTGTGCTGTCTGCGCTCGGCATCGCCATCGGCATCACCTCGGTGATCCTGCTTACCAGCATCGGCCAAGGCCTGCACCAGTTCATCATCGACGAATTCTCGCAGTTCGGTACCAATCTGATCGGCATTTCGCCGGGCAGGACCGACACGCGCGGGGGGCCGGTCGGCGCCATCAATACCGTGCGCCCACTCTCGATCGAGGATGCGCTGGCGCTGCGCCGCGCGCCGCATGTGCTGGTTTCCGACCCCACCGTGCAGGGCAACGGCGATGTCGAACACGAGGGCAGGACCCGCCGCGTCATGATCAACGGCGTCAGCCACGCCATGACCGAGGCAGTGCGCATGAAGGTGGCTGTGGGCGACTTCCTGCCCGACGAAGACCCGCGCAACGCGCGCGCCTTCGTCGTGCTGGGAGCGAAAGTAGCGCGCGAACTGTTCGGCGAGGCCAACCCGCTCGGCGCCCGCATGCGCGTCGGTGGCGAACGCTACCGCGTCATCGGCATCATGGAAGCCAAGGGCGATATCCTCGGCTTTGACATGGACGATGCGGTGTATATCCCGGTCGGACGCGCGCTGGAAATGTTCAATCGCGACAGCCTTGCCGAAATTCATCTCACCTACGAACCGACCGCTCCGCTGGAGGATGTCGAGGAAGGCATCCGCCGCATCCTGATCGCCCGTCACGGCCGCGAGGACTTCACACTCACGCCGCAGAAGAAGATGCTGGAAACTTTCGGCACCATTCTCGACACCATCACCTTCGCGGTCGCCGCGATCGGCAGCATATCGCTCCTCGTCGGCGGCATCGGCATCCTTACCATCCTCACTATCGCAGTATCGGAGCGCACTTCGGAAATCGGCCTGCTGCGTGCGCTCGGCGCCACGCGCAATCGCATCCTCGCCCTGTTTCTCGGCGAAGCCGCCGTGCTGGCCGGACTGGGCGGTACCGTGGGCTTGGCGCTGGGTTGGGGACTGTCCCTGCTGATCAAGGCATTTTTGCCTTCGCTACCGGTCGAGACCCCCTGGTCCTACGCCGTCGCGGCGGAAGTCTCTTCCGTGCTGATCGGGGTGGTGGCAGGTGTCATGCCCGCCCGCCGTGCCGCCATGCTCGACCCGCTGGAGGCGTTGCGCTCGGAGTAATGAACGTATCTCGCTGTCGCCCGCTGGCGACAGGGTATGCGACAGAAAAACAGATGCTTGCCATCGCCCGTTTAGCTTTGTGTCGGAGCATGGCGACAATCCGTGCCATAACGACCTTGATCACATACGCTGCCTTGGCCCTAACTGAATGAAGGTGAAGCGTAAATAGCTTCCGCGTCCGTCCCGGCATGAGGATTGCAATGGCCGCCATAGGAGATGGCCATATCGTGCCGCACCAATTGAACAAGGAGTTCTCCAGTGAGACGTTTAATCGGGTTGGTCGTCGCTACGCTGCTCATCGGCAGTGCTGCCGCGGAACCAATAGCTCCGGATACGTTGGTGAAAAATGTCACCAGCGATGTCCTCAACATTGTCAGCAAGGATCCGGAAATCCAGAGTGGAAATACCGCGAAGGCCATTGCCCTGGTGGAAGCCAAGTTGTTGCCTGATTTCGATTTCAAGCGGATGACCGCTCTTGCCATGGGCAAGGATTGGCGTCAGGCGAGCCTGGATCAGCAATCGGCGCTGACAAGTGAATTCAGGACGCTGCTGGTTCGTACCTACTCCAGAGCCCTGACGGCCTACAAGAATCAGACGATTGACTATAAACCGGCAAAGATTGCGGATGACGAGACTGACGTGATGGTTCGCACCGAAATCAAACAGCCGGGTGCCAAATCGGTTTCCATCGACTACGCCATGGAGAAGTTGGACTCGACCTGGAAAGTTTATGACATCACCGTAAGCGGGATAAGCCTGGTACTGAGCTTTCGCGATCAATTCAGTGCGGAAGTGCGTAGCGGAGGTATTGATGGACTGATCAAAACCCTGCATGCAAAGAATGTTATTAAAGCCAGTGCATAAAGCGGAAATAAATTGATAAGTGGCAAGCCGCACTCGCCTTCTTTCATGTAAAAATGAATTGGTGATGATTGAAAGATTGCGGGAATGCCGCTATGCCGGATTTCAGGTCTATGCAAATAGGGCTTACTGGTGGATTCAACCCATCGGCGCCCGATGAGCGCCATCCTCAGTTGCAGTATGCCGAATGGTCGGATCAACTCGAACTTGGCATTCCGCTGATTGATGAGCAGCACCGGCGCTTCTTCGACCTGGCGGCAAGTTTTACCGGCAATGGCGACGGGGTGCGCGTGATGAAGACGCTGGTAATTCTCAGCGACTATATCCGTTCACATCTGCGCGATGAGGAAGCCCTGATGAAGGCCGCGAAATATCCCGGTCTGGAAGAACATTGCCGCCTGCATGCCGATTTCCGCCGCATGCTCGCCAATTTGCTCGGCCGCGCCCGCCAGATGTCGCTGGACGAAATCGCCGAGGAAGTGAAATACCTCATTAATGGCTGGTTCTACCAGCATATCGTCACGGTGGATTTCGAATACGCGCCGTATTTGGTGCTTAACCCTCCTTCCCATCCGCACGCGCCACCTGAATGACACCCCTTCATGGCTGCGGCCTGAATAAAAAGGCTTGAAAAACAGACGGCTTCTCGGATAGAATGCCCGGCTTTGCTGAATCAGCTTCCTGGAGTAACCCACATGTCCCGCGTTTGCCAAGTCACGGGCAAGGCCCCGATGGTCGGAAACAACGTTTCCCATGCCAACAACAAGACCAAGCGTCGTTTCCTGCCCAATCTGCAGAATCGCCGTTTTTTCATCGAATCCGAAAAACGCTGGGTGAGCCTGCGCGTATCCAACGCCGGCCTGCGCACCATCGACAAGAAGGGTATCGAAGTCGTCCTTGCCGAGCTGCGTGCCCGCGGCGAAGCGGTCTAAGGAGAACGATCATGGCAAAAGGCGGCCGCGAAAAGATCAAGCTGGAGTCCACTGCGGGCACCGGTCATTTCTATACCACTACCAAGAACAAGCGCACCAAGCCCGAGAAGATCGAGATCATGAAGTTCGATCCCAAGGCGCGCAAGCATGTGGCCTACAAGGAAACCAAACTCAAGTAACTCATGTTTGACTTCCAATAAAAAGCCCGCCACTGGCGGGTTTTTTATTGGGCAGCATTTCAGCTTAGCCGTCTACTCCCAATCTCTGTTGGCCATTTCCGTAATCACCCCCGAATGCCCCATTGATAAGCCTGATATCGCGCTGCGGATAAGGTATTTCTATGCCTGCTGCACCAAACGCCTTCCAGATCGCCAGATTGATGTCGGAACGCAGCGCAATGGTACCGACCTGGGAGTCGGCGATCCAGAAACCCAGTTCCAGCGTAATGCCGTTATCGGCGAACTCGACGATGCTGGCCTTCGGCAATGGCTCGGCAAGCACGCGCGGCTGCGCACTTGCCGCTTCTTCCATCAGCCGCATGGCCTGCTCGACATCGCCGGCATAGCTCACCTGGACACGTAAGGGAAAACGCACGCGCTGATCGGCGGAGGACTCGTTCAACACCACCGAACCGACCAGCACCTCGTTGGGGATAATGGCCTCAACCCCGGTTGCCGCCTTTAACACCGTGTAGCGCGTCGTAATGCGCGTCACCTGGCCGCGCTCGCCGGCTACGGCAATGACATTACCGATGCGAATCGAACGATCGAGCAGGATGATGAAGCCCGATACGTAGTTGCTGGCGATCTTCTGCAAGCCGAAGCCGAGACCGACGCCAAGCGCACCGCCGAACACCGACAGCGTGGTGAGATCGATGCCGACCAGCGGCAAGCCAATCATCACCGCCAGCACGATCAGCACGGCCTTGGTCAGGCGCGAGAACACCACGCGCAGGTTGGCGTCCATATCCTGCGCGCCGGCCAGCCTTGATTCCACCAGGCCGGAGAGCCAGAGCGCGATCAGCAGCGTGGCCACGACAGTGACGATGCCCTGCGCCACCAGCCACAGATTGAGCTTCTGTTTGCCGACCGGAAAGCTGACCGCTTCGAGCAGGTCGATCACCTGTGGCAGAAGGCCGACAATATGCAGCGCCACCAACCCCCACACCAGCAGCGCGAAGCCGCGCTCGAAGTTGGCAAGCCAGCCGGAAGGATTGAAGCTGTAGCGCAACACATAGAACACCGCGCGAATCACGGCGAGCGAAAACAGCAGCGGAATCGCGATCGAGAGCAGATTCACCGGGTGCCATCCACGCAGCAGCGCCCGCGCACCGATCACCAGCAGCAGCGCCAGCAGCGGGAAAGTGATGCGTTTCAGTCCGCCCTGCCCCAGTCGCCAGGCGGCATCGGCGCTTTGACCGACGCTCAACTGATGTCCGCGCACAAAGCGCTCGACGAACTTGACGATGCCTAAACACAGCAGCAGCAACCCGATCTGCCACCAGAAGTCGGGGTGGTCGAAGTCATGCCAAAGCGCTGTCAACAAATTATCAATTCCCATGTCCGGATTCATCGCTTGTTCATCACCTCCGCATAAGGCACCGCTTCCTCCCGGTGGCGCTGCCAGTTGTCCAGATAGCTGCGCAATAGCGCCGGATTGCCGCGCAGGATCAGCAGGTTTTCGGCATTATGCGCCTGTGCTGAATGCGTGAAGTTGAAGCTGCCGGTGATCACCGCCGCGCTGGCGCTGTCGGCGTCTTCGCCGTCGATGATGATGATTTTATTGTGCGCAATCGCGTAGCGCACTTCCAGCCAGACCGGTATGCGGTTGGCAACAATCTGGGGGATCAGCGAGCGTTCGCCTTTCACCACCATCTCGCGATCGGCCAGCACCTGCACATCAACGCCGCGCCGCCTAGCCTCGATCAGGCCATAGGCTACCGAGCGGCTGGTGAGGAGATAGGCCTGCACGCGAACGCTATGCCTGGCCTCAGCCAGCGCACGCAGGATGGCGCCCTCGGCATCCCCGCCCGGTATGAAGATCGGCTCGATAGTGCCGGTTGCCGGCAAGGGCACCGCCTGCGCGCCAACGCAGATCAGGCACAACAGCACTGCAACAAGCCGCATGCTATTTTTTCCGTTCCAGCACTGCCGCGTAAAAGCCGTCGGTGCCATGCAGGTGAGGAAACAGGCGCAGGTCATCACCTGTATCCAGGGCTATGCTCTGCTGCCGGAGCAGATCGCCGCAGGACAGGCGATGAAACTCCTCATGCGCAACAAGGAAGGCACCGACGATGTCTTCATTCTCTTCGTGCAGCAGGCTGCACGTGGCGTAGACCACGCGCCCGCCGGGTTTCACCAGCCTTGCTGCCGCCGCCAGAATCGCGGCCTGCTTGCGCGTCAATTCTTCCACGCTTTGCGGCGTCTGCCGCCATTTCAAATCGGGATTGCGGCGCAGCGTGCCAAGCCCCGAGCATGGCGCATCGACCAGCACGCGATCCATCTTGCCAGCCAGGCGCTTGATGCGGATATCATTCTCGCTGGCGATCGCGGCCGGATGCACGTTCGACAGGCCCGAGCGCGCCAGGCGCGGCTTGAGTTTCGCCAGGCGCTTGTCCGATACGTCAAACGCATACAGGCGTCCGGTCGAGCGCATCAACGCGCCGAGCAGCAGCGTCTTGCCGCCGGCGCCGGCGCAGAAATCCGCCACCATTTCGCCGCGCTTGGGCTGCAGCAGATGGCCGAGCAACTGGCTGCCCTCGTCCTGCACTTCGATCTTCCCTTCGATGAACAAGGTTTCGCGCGACAACGCGGGCTTTTCCTTGAGGCGAATGCCGAACGGTGCATAGCGGCAAGGCTCCGCTGTGATGCGATACTTGCCTAATAGCTCCAATACTTCGTCGCGCGTCGCCTTCAGCGAATTTACGCGCAGATCGAGCGGCGCTGGTTGATTAAGCGAACGCGAAAGTTTGAGCAGCCATTCATGGCTGCTCAAACTTTCAAAATCCTCAACACTCTCCCTCCCGCCCTCCCTCTCCAAGAGAGGGAGGTGACCATCAGCTTCTGCCCTTTGGGCAGAGGAATATTGGGCAGCAAGTTTCTCGTAAAGCCAGTCCGGCAGATCGCATTGCTCGGCGGGCGTCAATTCCGGTTCTGGCCGTGCCTTGAATTCGGTCAGCCATTTGCCCTCGGCGGCGGATAGCGTTTCGCTCAACTGGCGCTGGCTCATGCCCTGCACGCGCATCAGCGCGGCAAGCACGAGCTGGCGCGGCGTGTATTTTTCGCCGCATAGGCGTTCGAGAAAACGCTTGCGGCGCAACACCGCATAGGCAGTATCGGCGACGAAACCGCGTTCGTGCGGGCCAAGTTCACGATTGTTGCGAAAGTAGTTCGACAGAACGGCATCGGCCGGCTGCGTGAAATCGAGCATCGTCGCGACCACATCCGCCGCTGCATCGATCACTGTCGCGGTCTTCGGTAAGCGGCTCATTGCTCGAACCGTATTTTCTCTGCCACCATTACCAGCACCGTTCCTTTGCGATCGACGGTACGAATCTTCACCGGCAGCTTCGCCGCGGTACCCAGCCAGACTTCCTTCAGATCGGGATCCCCGCTGGTCGCCCGGATGCGCACGCGCCATGCCCGGTATTCCCCGGCCGGCACCGAGACCGTTTCTTCGCCGCGCCAGTCGAAGGCATAGCGCTCCACCTTGCGTCCCGATGTCATGTCCATTTCAAGTCCTTCAGCCGGTAGCGCTCCGCGCCCAACCTGGTAGAAAATCGACAGCCCGTCCTGAACGCCGCGCTTGATCGCCCACTCGCGCTTGTTCGTCATGGTGGCAACCATGCGTTTCCAGTCGAACGCCGCGCTCTCGATATCGCCATCGCCACGATCAAGGTGAAAGCGCAACGGCTTGAGTGCAAACCCGTCGATGGTTCCTTCGCTGCGCTGTATCACCTTTTGGCGCTTGAACAACGCCACCAGCCCGACCGCCTGCATCTCGCCGCTGATGACATAGCGCTCGCCGTCGTGGTGCCATTCATGCACGATGCGCGCCACGATCATGCCATTGTCACCGGCCTGGAGCGCATATTGAATCTGTCCTGTGCGCGGTAGCGGCGCCGGGGTTGCGGGCACGGGTATCGCTTCGACAGGTACTTCAACCCGGCCGGTTTCGGCGCTGGTAGCGTGGAGGGTTGCGCTGGCGATGACCAGCAGGACCGGCAACAAAATCCTGCCGAATCTCATGGCAGCGCAGTCAAGGCTGGGGACAGCAGGACAGCACCGGCAGGCTGTGGCACGTCGCTGACCACCCGGCCATTAAGCAGGCGCAGACGCCCTTGCAGAAACCAGGCTGCGGCCTGCGGGTAGATGACGTGTTCCTGCATCAGCACCCGGGTTGCCAGCGTGGTTTCGTCGTCGCCATCAAGCACCGGCACGGCAGCCTGGATCACGATTGGCCCGCTGTCCAGCGCCGGCGTCACGAAGTGGACCGTGCAACCGTGGATGCGTACACCCGCCGCGAGTGCTGCGCGATGCGTATGCAGGCCGGGAAAAGCTGGCAGCAGGGAGGGATGGATATTCAGCATGCGGCCCGTTAAGCGTCTCACGAAATGGTCGCCGAGCACGCGCATGAAGCCTGCCAGCAACACCAGATCCGGCGCGTGGCGCTCGATCTCCGCCGCCAGTGCCGCATCGAAAGCGGCACGCTCCGGATAGTCGCGATGATCGACCACGGCGGTCGCCACACCCTGCTGCCGCGCGAAAGCCAGGCCCGCCGCATCGGGCCGGTTGCTGATCACCGCGGCGCATTCGCCGGGCAGATCGGCGGCAAGCAGCGCTTCCATGTTGCTGCCGCGCCCGGAAATTAAAATGACATATTTTTTCATGTTAACGTGAAAAAGCAGGAATGGAGCAGCATGTGATAACCGAGCGCAGCGAGCAAATCGGTAGCCGCCCCTTGAGGGGCGGATGGGTGGGGTGGGCCTTCAATTTGCCTTTCGCGCATTTTCATTCTCGGGTGTGGCGCTGGCGACCATGTGCGTTCAGTGAATGCCCGGCACGGGCAGGAACACGGCCGTCGCCATGCTCTGCACCACTCGTGCCACAGTGCGGTTGCTCTTGTCGGCAATGATATTCGACAACAGGTCGAGGTTGCCGATGATCTTGCCAAACTCGCGTTCGAAACTGAGGTTGGGCAGCGGTTCGCTATCGTTCGAAAGCAACAGCAGACCTCCGTCCGCACCGCGATCATGCGACAGCTTCCACACCGCGATTTCGACGTTACGCGCGGCGTTGTAAAGCTTCTGCGGGTCAAGATCATCGGTCATGTAAAACTCATAACGCTCATTGAAGGCCGCCAGCAGCATGCCGCCCAGCCCGGCGCTGAAGGCAAACACGCGGTCGCCGCCGTAATCGGGCTTGAGCGACAATTGCACCGCATTGGAACCGAATTTCCCGTCGAGTTCCGCGAAATGCCAGTTGTGCCGCTTGCCGAACAAACGTTCGACCGGGTCTTCCAGACGCGCCCAGCCGCCCTTTTTCCATTCCCTCGGATTGCGCCGGTAGAGCTTTTCCGTAAGCAGCTTCAGGGTTGTCTGCAATTCGCGCTGGTGGGCCTCGGCGATGCGGTCGATGTCGGTCTTGACGAACTGGGCGGGCGTAAACCCAGGTGGCGGCGATTTGCCCCCGGATGGACGATTAGCGGCACAGCCCGCCAGCAACAACGCCACCGCAAAAATCAGCCCTCGCCTCATGGGGCCGCATCATACATTGACAAAAGAAAATCAGCCCTCCGATTTCCTGTGTTGCCACCAGCCAATGGCGGCGGGAATCAGGGTAATAACGACAATGGCCACAATCACCAGCGTCAAGTTGCTCTTGACCCATGGCACGTTGCCAAACCAGTAGCCGGCCAGCGTCAACGACGCCACCCAGCCCACGCCGCCGGCCAGATTGAACATCGTGAAGCGCCACCAGGGCATCGCCCCGATGCCGGCCACAAAAGGCGCAAAAGTGCGAAACAAGGGCAGGAAGCGTGAAATGATGATCGTCTTGCCGCCATGTTTCTCATAGAACGCATGTGTCTTTTCCAATGCGCGGCGGTTGAAGAAGCGCGAGTCCGGCCACTGGAACACGCGCGGTCCGAGAGCGCGGCCGATTGCGTAATTGGCGCTGTTGCCGAGCACTGCCGCAACCGACAGGGTCAGCAACAAAGCACCGATATCCATATCCCCCACGGCCGCCAGGGCGCCGGCCACAAAGAGCAGCGAATCGCCAGGCAGGAAAGGCGTTACCACCAGCCCCGTCTCGGCGAAGATGATCGCGAACAGGATGGCGTATATCCACATCCCGTACTGCCCGACCAATGCAGCGAGGTAAACGTCGAGGTGCAGGACGATGTCGATGAAGTGAGTAAGAAGTTCCATAAATGCTGGCGCCAAATAAAGGTGGCGTAGTCTAGCCGATCCCAAGACCAGACCAATACGGGTAAAATGACGGCTCGATGGTTTTTGTAAGCGCACTGAAAGCAATATGAATTGCTACCGACATCCGAGCCGACCCGCAATTGGCAGTTGCAAAGCCTGCAGCAAGGGCTTGTGTCTCGAATGCGCGCACGATACCAAGAATGGCCTGGCCTGCGTCGATACCTGTATCGAGGAAGTCAAGCGCCTGTATCGGATCACCGATCTGAGCCTGGTGCTGATGGAAAAATATCTTCAGCCGCGTTCCGGCCTGCCGCGACTCGTACTGCATATTGTTGCCGGCGTCATTCTTGGCGCCATCATGACCGGGCTTTTCCTTCGCTGAGACGGAATACCCGAGGCAAAGTTCCAGCGGAAAACCGGCCTTTCATCCCACGAGGGATTACCTTTGGCCGTTGCGAGGAGCCCCGTGATGACTGAAAGAAATCCCTGTTGGACGAAGCAATCCAGAATCCATTGTCATTCCTGTGAAGGCAGGAATGACAAATACGAGATTCAGAGTTGCAAATCTGCACTCGCCTGCTGTCGTCGCAATGCCACAGCGTAGCGATGCCTTGCAATCAGCCGCGCATCGGTAAACACCCGTCCTGCGGTTTCCCCTATCACCATCACCACGCCGAGCAAGGGCAACACCAGCATCAGCCCCGGGACGCCGGCAATCGCGCCGCCGATGAAAATCATCAACACCGACAGCAGCGGATGCAAGTCGAGGCTCATGCCGATGGTGAGCGGCATATAAACGAAATCATCGAGCAACCGCGCCAGCAGGAACAGACCAACAGCCCAATAGGCAGTGTCCGGCGCAGCGGGCAGATCGGTCGCTGCAACGAGCACCACCAGCAAGCCACCGACGATCGAGCCGACGAAGGGTACCCAGGCCAGCACGGCGCAGAGCAGGCCGAGCGCAAACGGGCCGGGAATGCCGATCAGCCACAGGCCCAACGCCAGCGTGATGGTGTCGAGCACGGTGAGCTTGACCAGCCCCTGAAAATAGGCACGCGCGGTGCGGTCGACTTCATGCAGCAGATACAGCGTCCGTTCGAAAAAAGCGTTCGGTACGGCACGGCCGAGCATGCGCTGGAAGCGCCCGCCATCGCGCAGGAAAAAATAAGCCAGGAAGGGCGTCAGCAGCAGGGCCGGCGCCCAGGCGCCGATGCCAAGCAGTACTGGTTCCAGATAACGCTCGGCATGCCCTGTCGCATCGTTAAGCGCAAGGCCCACCTTTTCCGCAAGCTGCGCGCGCGCCAGAAGGGAAATGTTTTCTTCCAGCCGATGCAGCGTGTGTTCGATCAGATGCATGCCGCCCTGGAGATAACGCACCAGCGAATTCTGCCAATCGATCACGTTGGCGCTGATCAGCGGCAGCAGCAGAACGACGCTGAGGACGGCGCAGAGCAGGAACAGCGTCGTCGCCAAGGCGGCAGCCAACGGCCGGCTCATGCCCCGGAACATGAGGCGTTGCACCAGCGGCATCAACAGGTAATACAGCACCAGGGCAAGCAGAAAAGGCACCACCAGCCAGAGAATTTTCTGCAGCAGGAAGAGCAGGACGCAGGTTGTGCCGATGATGGCCGCCCACATCACGGGGCCGATGGACTGGCCGGAGCTATTATTCCGCGCGCCGTTCATAAGTGTTCATCCGCCGCGTCGCCGAAAGTCGCCTTGCACAAACGACGGGCGAGGTGACGCGCCAGTTGCATCGCCACCTTGGACGCGGTACGCGCATCGGTTTCGAGCAGGTTCAGGAAATCGGTGCGAAACAGCACGCCGAGATGGCAGGGTTCCAGCGCGCGCACCTGGCCCGAACGTTTGGCATTGTCGAGCAAGGCCATTTCACCGAAGAAGGTACCGGGGCCGAGTTCGGCGATCATCTCATGCGCCGCGCCGGGTTTTGAAATGATCACCTTGCCACTAAAAACGATATAGATCGCCTGGCCTTCTTCTTCTGTGTCGATGATCACTTCACCGACGAGATAGTCGCGCTCGTGCAACAAGCCATCGACCAGGCGCAGTTCGCGCGCATTCAATGTCGCGAACAGGGATAACGCTTGCAGGCGCGACAACTGTTTGGGCAGGGACCTAAACTGGGGCAAGACCATGAGTGGGACTCCGCGTTTTAGTGTGAAAAAGCGGCGCCGGAGCGCCTTGTGATATCGAGCGCAGCGAGCCGATTGGTAGCCCCGCCCCGGGGCGGGGGATGGGGTGGGGGGCGTTCAATTTGCCTTTGCGCATTTTCATCCTCAGGGGTGGCGCTGGCGACCATGCGCGTTAAGCACGTTGTAACAGGATAACGGCCTGTGCCGCAATTCCCTCGGCGCGACCGGTAAAACCAAGCTGCTCCGTGGTCTTGCCTTTGACATTGACACGGCTGGAATCAAGGCCCAGATCGGCGGCGATATTGGCGCACATCGCAACGGCATAGGGGGCGATCTTTGGCGCTTCGGCGATGAGGGTGCAATCGACATTGCCGACCCGCCAGCCGGCGGCGGCAACCAGTTTCATTGCGCCGCGCAGCAGCATGCGGCTGTCGGCGCCGGCCCATTGCGGATCGCCGTCGGGAAAATGGCGGCCGATGTCGCCCAGTCCTGCCGCACCGAGCAGCGCATCGATGATCGCATGCAGCAGCACATCGGCATCGGAATGCCCAAGCAACCCGCGCGAAAAGGGGATGGCCACGCCGCCGATGATGAGCGGCCGCCCTTCCACCAGCGCATGCACGTCGAAGCCCTGCCCTACCCTGAATTCGCTCATTGGTGATTTCTCGCTTTCAATATCCATTCCGCCAGTTGCAGATCCTGCGGCCAGGTCACCTTGAGATTGCTCGCATCGCCCGCCACCAGCCTGGGCCGCTGACCGAGCGCCTCGATGGCGCCGGCTTCATCGGTGACCTCGGCATTTTGCGTCAGCGCCCGCAGCAGCATGCCATGGCGAAACATCTGCGGGGTTTGCGCCTGCCATAATCCGGTGCGGGCAACGGTGGCCTCGATGCGGCCCGCGCTATCGGCACGCTTCAAGGTATCCGCCACCGGCTGGGCCAGGATGCCGCCGACCGGATCGTCCCCCACTGCATGCAGCAACGCCTCGATGTGCGCCGGCGTAATGCAGGGCCGCGCGGCATCATGCACCAGCACCCAATCGTCGGCCTTGACGCGATCGCTCATCGCGCGCAGGCCATTGGCGACGCTCTCGGCCCGCGTCGCGCCGCCGCAGAACAACGGCACCAGCTTGTCGCCGCAGACCGACCAGTCGTGGCGCAGCCATTCGTCATCGACCGGCGCCAACACGACGAATACTGCCTTTATCCGCGCCACCGCGCACAGCGTTTCCAGCGCATGCGCGATCAGCGGCCGGCCAGCCAGCGGCAAATACTGTTTACTCAGTGCCTTGCCCATGCGCGAGCCGCTGCCAGCGGCGGGAACGAGCGCGAAGTATTGATATCCGTCATTCATGCCCGAATTGTAAAGACTAGAATGAAAAGCGGGGATTACTTGAATGGGGAAGTCGATGGAAATATTCAGCGCGAGTCTGTCGGAACACCTGCGGGCTTTCGTTACCAGCCTCGCCATCGGCCTGCTGATCGGCCTTGAGCGCGAGCGCAAGCCGGATGCCAAGGCCGGGCTGCGCACCTATGCCCTGGTCGCCCTGCTCGGCACGCTGGCCGCGATGCTCGGCCAGGAAACCGGCAGCGGCTGGATGCTCGCCGCCGGCATGTTGGTGATCGGCGCCATGATGATGCTGGCACTGACCGTCGATCCGCAGCAAGAGCACGATCCCGGCACGACATCGGTCATCGCCCTGATGACCTGTTATGCTCTCGGCGCCACGGTCTGGTTCGGTTACGAGACCCTTGCCGTGATGCTTGCCATCGTCACTACCGCGCTGTTGTATTTCAAGGCGGAACTGCATGGCTTCAGCCGCAGCCTGACGGCGAAGGATCTGATTTCGATACTCCAGTTCGCCGTGCTCTCTTTTGTCATTTTGCCGATACTTCCGGACCAGAACTTCGGTCCCTACGGCGCCTTGAACCCGCACCAGATCTGGTGGATGGTGGTACTGATCTCGGGCGTTTCACTGGCCGGTTATACCGCGCTGCGCATTGTTGGCCCGCGCCACGGCCCGGCCCTGATCGGTTTTTTCGGCGGCCTCGTGTCGAGCACGGCGACGACCATGGTCTTTGCCCGCAATGCCAAATCCATCCCCGACATGACCCGCACCGCGGCCGTCGTGATCCTGATCGCGAGCCTGATGGTCATGCTGCGCCTGGCGCTTTTTTCCGGCGTCGTGGCGACGGCGCTGGTGCTTCCACTGGGCATGGTACTCGGTACCGGCCTGGTGGCAGGCGTGGGCATTACGCTCCTGAGTTGGCGCGGATTGAGCCGGCAGGGAGAAATGCCTATGCCGGAAGTCGCCAACCCGACCGAAATCCGTGCCGCCCTGACCTTCGGACTGATTTACGGGTTGGTGCTGCTGCTCTCGGCCTGGTTGCAGGATATCGCCGGCGCGCGCGGCCTTTATGCAGTCGCCCTGGCTTCAGGGCTCACCGACGTCGATGCCATCACGCTGTCCACACTGCGCATGTTTAATCTCGGCAAGCTCGGCGAAACACAGGCGGTGATAGCCATCGCACTCGCCGTCGTCTCGAATATTTGCTTCAAGGCGGGGCTTGCCTTGAGCATCGGGGGCGCCACCTTGGGAAGACATGCCCTGCCGGGTCTGGCGGCAATCGCCATCGGCATCGGCATCGGTATGGCACTGACGTTTTTTTCGTAATCCTGACAATTACCCGATGACAATTGCACCATTGGCAGGCAATACCACACTGCCCATCAGGCGCCAGGTTTCGGCCTCATCCTCAATCAGAATCAGCCAGTACCCGGCGGCGGGAAGCCGCAACCTGCCGGAGTAGCCCGATCCCTCCCGCCGAATCAACTGCGCCTGGTCCATTCCGGCCCGCGTCGGATGTGACAGCGTCACCCGCAGCGCCGGGGGGACTTGATAGCCTGGGGCGCTGGCCGATAGTTGCACGTTCAAGGCATCCGCGGTTAAGCGGACACGCGCGACCAAACCCAGTGCCAGGGCCTTGTCGCTGCGCGAAATGGTTTCCTGGGCCGCCAATCCCTGACGATAATAATCTTCACTGACCAGACCATCACTGCCCCTGATCGCGATCCAGAAGCTGATTGCGCTGGCAATGACGACCAGCAACGGGCCACTGGCCAGCAGCCATGGCCAAGGCTCGCGATACCAGGGCTTCGCCGTGGCGGAAATCAATTTATTCATGGTTCGATGAATATCGCTTTTTCATGTACCGCCACATTGGCATCGTTCAGCGAGCGCACATCAAAGTAGATTCTGTTGGAGCCTTCGTGTCCGGAATGTTCGGGTGCGCGTACCGCGACGGTAATGCTTCGGGTCGTCGTAGCAGCTACTTCTATTTCATTTTGGCCTTCGATGCGGATGCCCTCGATACCACTTACTGCCAGGGAATAACGCTGGTTCTTTTCCGAGACATTCATTACCTGCAAGCGGAACACATTCTCGATCTGTTCGTCTTCGACCTCGCGCGCCATGGTAGCGCGATCGCGGATTACATCGACGCGCAAACCAGGCTTATGTCCCAGTCCCCACAGGAACGCCGCGATAATCATGCCGAGTATTGCCGAATAGATCAGTATCCGCGGCCGAATGATGTGCCGCAGGATCTGCCGCCAGTTCCAATGTTCCTTCAGTGCATGCTGCGTGGTATAGCGGATCAGGCCGCGCGGATAGCCCATCTTGTCCATGACCTGATTGCAGCCGTCGATGCAGGCGGAACAGCCGATGCATTCGTACTGTAGCCCGTCACGGATGTCGATCCCGGTCGGGCACACCTGCACACAGATGCCGCAATCGATGCAGTCCCCCAAGCCTTTGGCATGCCGGTCGACATTGCGCGAACGAAAACCACGAGGTTCTCCGCGTTCGCCGTCATAGGTTACCGTGAGCGTATCGGGATCGAACATCACCCCCTGAAACCGCGCATAGGGGCACATGTACTTGCACACTTGTTCCCGCAGCCAGCCGGCATTGCCGTATGTCGCCATGCCATAGAAAGCGATCCAGAACATTTCCCACGGACCAAGCGACAGGGAAACCACTTCGGCGACAAGCGACTTGATCGGCGTGAAGTAGCCGACGAAGGTGAAGCCGGTCCACAGCGAGAAGAGCAGCCAGACGCCGTGTTTCGCGCCCCTGCGTCCCACCTTCTCCGCACTGAGCGGTGCGCTGTCGAGTCTGATGCGCGCCGGACGATCGCCTTCGATCAGACGCTCGATCCAGAGAAATATCTCCGTATAGACGGTTTGCGGGCAGGCAAACCCGCACCACAAGCGGCCGCCAATCGCGGTAAACAGAAACAGCGACAGGGCGCAGATGATGAGCAGCACGGCCAGGAAAAACACGTCCTGCGGCCAGAACACCATGCCAAAGATGTAGAACTTGCGCTGTACCAGATCGAACAGCACGGCCTGGCGTCCATTCCAGGGCAGCCAGCACAAGCCGTAGTACACCGCCTGACTAATGAATATGAATAGCCAGCGCCATGTGGCAAACCAGCCGTGCACGGCACGTGGATGAATTTTCTTGCGGACTTCGTAGAGAGAAACCTCTACATCTGTATCTGCGATCTCAGCGGCGGGAGGTGGCGTGGCCATTTGCATGCAACTCTGCTGTCCAGGAGTGCCGCATGGCTCGGCAATTCCGAACCATGCGGATGAAGCTGTTTATTTGGCGGCGGTAGCGCTTGCTCCAGTCACGGCAGGTTCAACTGCTTGCGGCTTTTCTCCGCCGCCAAGTCCATACACATAGGCCGTCAGCAAGTGCACCTTGGCATCACCAAGAAATTCACCAAAAGCCGGCATCCGGTTCTGCCGTCCCTTGGTGATGGTTTCGATAATGGTGGCCTTGGAACTGCCGTAGAGCCAGATCTTGTCCGACAGATTGGGGGCGAGCCCGACATTGCCCTTGCCGCCGACCCCATGGCAGGGCTGGCAGCCCACCGCAAAGATTTCCCCACCGCGCTGGGCGCGAATCGAATCGGCAGCAAGGCCGGACAGGGAACGCACATAATTCGCTACATCCTCGATTTGCTCGCCATTCATGTCAGGCTTGAGGCCCTTGGGCGGCATCGCCGCGGTACGCCCCAGCGTGATGGTTTCCTTGATCTTGCCGGGCGTACCGCCCCACAGCCAGTCATTGTCGGTCAGGTTGGGAAAACCTTTTCCTCCCTTTGCATCGGAACCATGACACTGGATGCAATAAGTGAAGAACAGGTGCTGCCCCGCTTCGCGCGCGGCCTCATTTTGCGAGACGGTCACGATGTCCTGCTTGAGCAGGTCGCCATAGACCTTGTTGAATTGCGCATCGGCGACGGCCTTTTCCTGGTCGTACTGGCCGCGCATGGTCCATCCCCATGTACCCTGCCGCGTACCCAGTCCGGGGTAGAGCCACAAGTACACCAGCGCAAAGGCGACGGTCAGGTAAAACATCCAGCGCCACCAGTTCGGCAGGGGATTGTTGTATTCGGTCAGATCCTCATCCCATTGATGGCCGGTCGTCTTGCCTGCCGAGACCCTGGCCGAACCCTGCACCCAGAGGAATACCGCACAGGCCACGATGCCAACCAGAGAAATGACGGTGATGTAGATGCTCCATGCGCTACCGAAAAAATCACTCGTATTGTTAAAGTCCATGTCTGCTTCCTCGATTAGTCCTGGTTACAGCAGTTGCCGTTGAAGGGAGCTTCATCCTCCAGGACCATGCGGGCGGCTGCATCGAACTCCTTGCGGCGACGGCCCGACCATGCCCAGATCACGATGGCAATAAATGAAATGAAGGTCAGCACGGTAAATAGCGAACGAAAATCGTTGATGTCCATGAATCACCTCGCCTGTTTGAGGGCAGTTCCCATGCCCTGTAAGTAAGCAATCAGCACGTCAAGTTCGCTCTTCCCTTCGAGTGCCTTCTTGGCGCCGGCGATATCTTCATCGCTGTAGGGCACCCCCACCTTGCGCAACGCGGCCATCTTCAAGTCGATGGCACTTGCATCGACCGGACGTTCCAGCCAATAATAAGCCGGCATATTCGATTCCGGCACGACATCGCGCGGGTTAAGCAGGTGAATGCGATGCCACTGATCAGAGTAACGCCCGCCGACACGCGCCAGGTCGGGGCCGGTACGCTTCGAGCCCCACTGGAAGGGATGGTCATAGATAAACTCGCCGGCAACCGAATAATGGCCATAGCGTTCCGTCTCGGCACGGAAGGGGCGGATCATCTGCGAGTGACAGTTGTAGCAACCTTCGCGCAGGTAAATGTCACGTCCGGCAAGGCGCACCGCATCATAGGGTTTGACCAGTTCATTGACCGGCATCGTCATCGACTTCTGGAAGAACAGCGGGACAATCTCGACCAGGCCGCCAATGCTGACCACCAGAACTGCCAACACTATCAGCCAGCCGACATTGGTTTCAATCTTTTCGTGGGTAAAGGACATGACGTCAACTCCTGGGGTTCAAGCAGCATGGGCTGCTGGCAGTAGGACCGGTGCATTGACGGGCTTGCCGCCGGCGATAGTGCGCGCAACGTTGTAGCCCATCAGCAGCATCCCGGACAGGTATAGCACACCGCCCAGCAAACGCACCGCGTAGAACGGATAAGTGGCTTTCACCGACTGAATGAACGAATTCGCCAAGGTGCCGTCGACATTGGTTTCCCGCCACATCATGCCCTGCATCACGCCGGCAATCCACATCGAGGCGATGTAGAGCACGATACCGATGGTGGCGATCCAGAAATGCGCTTCGATCAGCTTGACCGAATGCATCTGCGTCTTGCCGAACAGGCGCGGGATCAGGTAGTAGATGGCACCGATGGAGATGAAGCCGACCCACCCCAGCGCCCCGGAATGGACGTGGCCGATGGTCCAGTCGGTGTAGTGCGACAGCGCATTCACCGTCTTGATCGACATCATCGGGCCTTCGAAGGTCGACATGCCGTAGAACGACAGCGAGGTGATCATGAACTTGAGGATCGGATCGGTACGCAGCTTGTGCCAGGCGCCCGACAGCGTCATGATGCCGTTGATCATGCCGCCCCACGAGGGTGCCAGCAGGATCAGCGAGAACACCATGCCGAGCGATTGCGTCCAGTCCGGCAGCGCCGTGTAGTGCAGGTGGTGCGGGCCGGCCCACATGTAGGTAAAAATCAGCGCCCAGAAATGCACCACCGAGAGGCGGTAGGAATAAATCGGGCGTTCGGCCTGCTTCGGCACGAAGTAGTACATGATGCCGAGGAAGCCGGCGGTGAGGAAGAAGCCCACGGCATTGTGGCCGTACCACCATTGCACCATCGCGTCCTGCACGCCGGCATAGGCCGAATATGACTTCATCGGCCACAAGGTGACGGGAATCTCGGCGCTATTGACGATATGCAGCAGCGCTACGGTCAGGATGTAGCCGCCGAAGAACCAGTTGGCGACATAGATGTGGGACACCTTGCGCTTCATGATGGTGCCGAAAAACACTACCGCGTATGACACCCAGACCGCGGCAATCAGCAGGTCGATCGGCCATTCCAGTTCGGCGTATTCCTTGCCGGAAGTGAAGCCGAGCGGCAGGGTCAGCGCCGCCAGGACAATGACCAGTTGCCAGCCCCAGAACGTGAATGCGGCAAGCTTCGGCGCAAACAACGGCGCATGGGAAGTTCGCTGCACGCAATAGTAGGAGGTGGCAAACAACGCGCAGCCACCGAAGGCAAAGATCACCGCATTGGTATGCAGGGGCCGCAGGCGGCCGTAACTCAGCCATTCGACGACGTTCAGTTCAGGCCACGCCAGTTGGGCGGCAATAATCACACCGACCAACATGCCCACGATGCCCCACACCACGGTCATCACAGAAAACTGGCGCACGACCTGATAGTTATAAGCCGCTTCCGATTGCATGTTGAATTACCCCATAAGAAAAAACCCGTTTGGTTTGAACGGGCATTAAAAAAAACATTACTCAGAAAACGAGCCGCATGGCCTCATGCGGCATTTTGACACAAGGCAGATGCAGGGCTCAAAAAGACATAGCCATGATTAGTAATGGCTAATTCACGCTTGGGATTCAATTGATGTGAAGAGCATTGTCGCGTAAATAAAAATGGGGTACGCCGCAAGGCGTACCCCAAAACCCCAACGGAGATACAGGTCAAACCTGCGAGACTCCGCAATCAATTCTAGGGGCAAGTTTTTTTCTTCAATTGATCCAGATCAAAGGCCCTATCTGTCAACCGTTCTTTCTCATCACAGGCTGTGGGCAATGTCACATTGATCGTATCGTCATCCATCAGGATGCGATAGGCAGGACCTTCGAGATCCTCAAATTGGCCGCTCTTTACCGACCACCAAAAAATAAGCGCGATCGCAAACACCAGCACAACGGACATCGGAATCAACAGATAAAGGATTTCCACGATTAACTCTTTTGCAGGCGCAGCGCATTCAAAACCACCAGCAGCGAACTGGCCGACATGCCAATCCCGGCCATCCACGGCGTCACCCAGCCCGCCATCGCCAGCGGTATCGCGGTGAGGTTATATACGAAGGCCCAGGCCAGATTCTGCCGCACGATGGCGAGTGTACGCCTGGCGATCCCGATGCCGTCTGCAATGGGCATGAGCGATTCGCCCATCAGTACCAGGTCGGATTGGGTGCGCGCCAGATCGGTGCCGCTGCCCATTGCGATCGAAACCTGTGCCTGGGCCAGCACTGGTGCATCGTTGACACCGTCGCCCACCATGGCAACGATGGCGCCCCGAGTCTGCGCGGCCCTGATATGTTCGCGCTTGGCTTCAGGCGCGAGACGACATGTGACATGTTCGATGGCAAGTTCGTTCGCCACATGCTGCGCCGCCTCGCCCGAATCGCCGCTGAGGATACCGAGTTGCAACTGCAGCGCATGCAGTTCGCGCACCATGGCGGCTGCATCCGCGCGCACACTATCGGCGAGACGGAAGAAACCCAGCCAGCCCTGCGCATCCGCCATCGCGACGACCGTTGCGCCTTCCGCCTGCCATTCAACAACACCCTGCGGCACTGGATATGCATGCAAGGCTGCCGCGAATTCCGGCTTACCCAGCCGGACAAGGATGCCATCAACCCAGGCTTCAATGCCACCGCCTGTATGGGTACGTAATTGTTCCACCTTGTGCGGAAAGGTTGTGCTTCCCTGCCCCAGCGCATGCGCAATCGGATGCGTGGAACCACGCTCCAGCGCGGCAGCCATGATGCGCAATGAACCCTTGCTTAAGTCGCGGCATGGCAGCACCTCCACGAGTTGCAACTGACCGCGCGTCAAGGTGCCAGTTTTATCGAACATGATGTGCGTCGCCTTCGCCAGCGTTTCGATGGCATGACCATGGGCCACCAGCAAACCGCGCCGCGACAGCACCCCGCTGGCAACCGTCAGCGCCGCCGGCATCGCCAGCGACAGCGCGCAGGGGCAACTCACCACCAGCACGGAAACGAACACCCACAGCGCACGAGACGGATCGATGAAATACCAAACTGCGGCAGTCACTGCCGCCAGCACCAGCAAGGCAGACACAAAACGCGCCGCGACACGATCTGCCACGCGCACCAGCCGCGGCTTTTCCATGGCCGCCTGATCCATCAGGCGCCGGATCGCGGCCAGGCGTGTCTGTTCGCCGACACGCGTGACCCGCAACGTCAGCGGGCTGTCGATATTCACGCTGCCGCCAATGACTTTATCATCCACTCGCTTGGCTACCGGACGGCTCTCGCCGGTCAGCAGCGACTCGTCGGCGTGGCTCTCGCCCTCGATCACCGCGCCATCCGCCGGAATGGCATTCCCCGGCCGCACCAGCACGACATCGCCACAGCGCAAATCGGCAGCCACGATGGTTTCGCTATCGTGTGCGGGATAGCGGAGCAGACGTTCCGCGACTGCCGGCACAGCCCGCGCCAGCGACTCGACATTACGTACCGCCTGTTGCCGCGCCATCATTTCCAGATAGCGCCCGCCCAGCAACAGAAAAATGAACATGGTGACCGAATCGAAATACACTTCGCCAGCACCCGCAACCGTTGCCCACGAACTGGCCATAAATGCGGAACCAACCCCCAGCGCCACTGGCACGTCCATGCCGACGCGCAGCAGACGGATGTCGTGCCAGGCATTCACAAAAAACGGCGCGGAAGAATAGAACATCACCGGCAGCGTCAGCGCGAAGCTGGCCCAGCGCATGAGCTGGGCAATGTCCGCCGTCATGCTGCCCTCGGTCGCAATATAGGCGGGAAGCGCGTACATCATCACCTGCATCATGCCGAAGCCAGCCACGAACAGGCGCCACAAGGCGCTGCGGCGCTCCTTTCGCGCCAGTTGCTCCAGCTTGTTCGCATCGTAGGGATGGGCGCGATAGCCGATGGCGGCGACAGCCGCAAGAATCTGCGAAAGGTGAATCCTGCGTTCGTCCCAACGCACCCGTGCACGTCGCGTCGCGTAGTTGATATCCACCGCCGTCACTCCCGGCTGGCGGGCGAGGTGCGACTCGTTCAACCAGACGCAGGCGGCGCAGGTAATGCCTTCGAGAATCAGCGCCGCCTCGCGTTCATGCTCGCCGGCGGGACGCACGAAGCTCTTCTGCACCTCGGGATGGTCATACAGGGCCAGGTCGCGCGCCAGCGCGGGCATGGCCTCGCGCGGGCTCTCCGGCAGCGCGTCGCGATGGCAGTAGTAGTCGGCGAGGCCGTTGCCGATAATCGCCCGCGCCACAGCGACGCAGCCGTTGCAGCACATGGGCTGTGCCGCGCCAGCGATATCTACGTGCAAATCGAGGCCTGCCGGAATCGGCAGACCGCAGTGGTAACAGTTAGGGGAATATTGGTCGAACAAGCGGCGAAAATATCAGCGAATCCCGTCCTTGCCAAGATGATCGCAACTTCCTGATCGCAACTTCCGCCTGTCCGTTATTTGCCTTCTACATACCAATAAGTGCGCGTCCTGCTGGTCGAGACATCAATCGGGGGCTTTGCCCCTCCTTCGGCAGATTTGCAATCCGCTCCAGCACAAGGCGGAGCCTCCGGATTCCCCATTTTTTCTCCACCCGGCGTCACTTGGCCCTGTCCAGTACCGATCGCAAATGGCACATTTTCCATTACGGTCGTTGTAGTGCCATCGGCGCCGACAATCGTCCTCTCTATCTGCACAACACCGGCAACCGGCGAAGGCGGAAGCCCCCCACCATCAAATACCGTGTAGCCATACTGCGCCGTAAAGGGATTGAGGCGATAGCCACGGGCCTCGCCCAGATTGGAAGTGCACTTTGAAGGATCGACCGGAGTGGGCTGGTTGGTGCCGAAATACACGGACCCGGCCACCACCAGCGGTGCATTCACCCCCTTCTCACCCGGCGCGAGCGTAATCGAATAGCCCGGACTCTGCCCGGCATAAGCAACCCATGTCGTCGTCGTGGTACACGGCGCCTTCACCGTCGTCGAGGAACAATCGGTCTGGTCGGTCAGTTGATTGGGTCGAATCAGCGCCTGTGCCGGGCTCGCGAGAACATCGCTGCCAGTATGCTGGTCCTGAAGCATGAACACGCGGTTGTTGCGCTGTGTAGAAGTGGAACCAACCAGGGGATGCTCGCGGTCGCCGGTCACCACAAAGACGGCATCATAACCGGAGGCGCTGATCACCTCTGGCGGGAAGAAGATCTTTCGCGGCGTGGTGCTGGTCGGCAGAGGGCAATCCGAGCTGTAGCATCCCAGGGAAGCGATACGATTTATCTGCCACGTATCGGCCAGCGATGAAATCAATGAGGGTTCAAGATCGACGCGCCAGAGATTGCCGCCAAGGTCGCCCACATAAAGGCGATCGATATAGCCATCGCTGTTCTTGTCTATGAGGGTGACATCGGACGGCATCGCATAGAGCAGTTTTGGATTCGTGCACGCTACGCTGCCGGTGGTCGTTGTGACCGGGTCGACGCCAGAGGTACAGCCCGCCGAGGCACCATAGGTGGCGCTCCACACCAGGCTGCCCGTCAAGGCATCGAGTATAAAGATACCGCGTCCCATCGTGTCAGCCACAGACGGCGGCTCGCTGTCTTCGTTCGTATCGTAGCCGGCGCCGAAGATCAGTACCGGGCTGGCCCTCCCCTTGACCCGGGCCACTTTTGGCAAAGACCAGGTCTGCCCCAGTTCCGCCATCCCCAACGACGAACTATCCACCCTCCAGAGGACCTGCGGCTGAGCCGGATCGGTGACATCGAGCGCGTAAATCAGGCTGCCGCCCCGCCGCATCGTCAGGTACAGCACCGCCTTCTGGACCACTCCGGCGCTGTCGGTGAGTTGATATACCCCGGTTGCACCGTCGATGAAATAATCCTTCTTCTGCGGAGCCGGCGTGATGCCCACAGGTGTCGTTGGCAGCAAAAGGTCAGGGTCATTAATGCGCTGGCGACTCAATTTCGAGAATACTTCAGGTGGGACGAAGCCCCATATTTCACCGCCCGGAGTTCCCCACGAGGCTGGCGTACCGGCGAAGTTGTGCTTGTTCCCGTTGACGGCGTGAAAGACGCCTCCATTGTCCCCATAGAACACCACCACTCCCTTGGTATCGCCATAATTCAACACCATCGGGCGCGAATGCAGGACATCGCCATGCACGGAAGGCCGCATGGTGACGTCGCCTCCCGGTCCGGTTTCATCGCCGAAATTATCCTGCCCGCGCACCCAGTTGATGAGCGGGGTGGGATTGGGTGCGGCGCCGCTATAGGCCAAAATACTGGCGCCCAAGGCCGGGCTCGTGGGCGTCAAGGTCACCGGCCCGAAGGTCGCCGTGGTACAGGTGCCGGAGCAGGCAATGGTCCATGTCCCGGCGTAAGCTGCTTCATTCGGGTAGCTGCCCACCGTTGAAATATCGACCAGATTTCCGCTGGCGAACTTGTTGGCGGTGAGTCCGGTCATCGTGGCCGTGGCGCCGCTGCGAGTGATCGCTCCCGCCGCAATGGTGTCGGGACTGCCGCCGAATGCCGCGGTAATCGGCTGGGTACTGTCTATCCTCGTGGCCGACAGCGCAGGGCTTACCGGCACCGAAAAGGTAAAACTGGCGCATGTGCCGCTGCAAGCGATCGTGAAGGTGCCTTCATAAGCGGACTCATTGGTATTAGTGCCGGCAGACTTGGCAATCTGAACCTGGGCGCCGTTGTAAAAGATGCTCGCCGTGATGCCGGTCGCGGTCGCCATCGTTGTGGCCGCGTTGCTGGCGCGAGAAATGTTGCCCGGCGCGATCGTCAGCGTTTGGCTTTGCCCCGTCACGATGGCCCCCGCCGAACTGAAACCTGATCCGTTTGCGCTGCCGATATTAATCTGGAATGTCGTCGCTCCTGGTGCCGGAGTAGCGACGACCGTAAATGTCTTGTCATACAATGCATTTCCGGTACCGCTTATGGTCACCGTCTGCCCGCCCGCAAGCCCATGGTTGTTCGCTGTGGTAACGGTACTCTTGCCACTTCCTTTCGCAATCGAGGTAATGGCCAACCCGGTCGAAGGCCTGAAAACGGTATAGGTATTTGCCGACGTGACGGACGGCGTCAGAGTTACCGGATAGGTGAAGCTCGTTGCCGTGGGCGCGGGGGATGCGTTGATAACGACCAGGCCGCCATAGGGTGGCGACGCGTTCGAGATGGTGACGCCATTGCCTGCGACGAAGGGATGTACGCTGCTGGTGGTTGCCGTCGCTGTTTCCGAGTTCGTTGCCGTGCTGCCCCCCGGTCGCGTGATGGAGCTAACGTTGTAGGCCGTACTTGTGTTGTGCAAGCCAACGATATAGGCGGCCGCCGACGGTGTGGTCGGATAGTCAGGCAGTCCCGTGATGGTGAATGTATTGGCCGTGACGGCGCTCGGAGTCTGAGTTACGTTGTATGCACTGTCATCAGCGCCGCTGATGGAGATCAAATTGCCCGTAGTGAAGCCATGATTGCCGGCCGTTGTCACGACGGCTGTGGTTCCGGTGCGGACAATTGAAGACACTTTGTAGCGGGTGAAGGATCCGAACATGGAATCCGTCATGTCCGGATTGGACGGCGAAAATACATTCGCATTATTGGCCAAGTCCGCGATGCAACTCGATCCAGCGGCACAGTAGGTGTACAGCTTGCGGGGATTGGTCGAGGTCCCCGCGGTGGCCGTGTAGTCGGCGGTGAGATTGTGCAATCGAATCTGCTGCGCTGCGCCCCCCTTCTCGACATATTCGCCGTCCGGCAGGTCGTAAAAGACGCCGGCACTTTGTGCAAAGGCGGGGAAGTTTTGCCAGAACCCGCCACTCGGGTCATTGTCGCTCGGACACGCCAGCAAGGCCCTTTCGGCTGCGGTCAAACTGCTCAGATACGCGTTCGAGGCATTCGAGCAGGTCCAGAAGCTGGTGGCGTTGGGAGACAGGAATCCGGTTCCGCTTGAAGACAGCGCACCCAAACCGAGCGCATCGCCAAGCGCAAGCGAACCGTCCGCATTCACGATAAAAGAATACTGTTTGAGATTGCCCAGCCAGCGCGGGTTCGCCTCTGGGTCTGGGCGGAACATGCCCATATAGATCTGGTTCAGATACGTGCCCTGGGCATTCACGCTTACCGGCAGGCTCGATGAGGCGAAGACGCTATTGACGGCCTGCACTTCGTTGAGAATCTTCAGGATGGCATTCTTGATGTCGTTAGCGTTTCCACTGGATTGAAAGTACTTGCCGCCTCCGTATTCGGCCATGTTCTTCAGCAGCGCCGAATAAAGTGGTTTGCAGGAAGCCTGATCGATGACGCCAATCGCATAGGTAATGATGTGCTGAACGCCATCGCGATCCGAGGATGCGTCCTTCTGATACATCAGGCGCGTCCACTCGTCCGCCCAGTTCGATGACCAGTCGCTGGAGCTCGTGCTTGCCGCAATGCTCGACACGCCGCAGGTGGCGGTATCGAAATATACGGTATTACTCAGCTTGATTTTCTGTGCGGTCGTCGCGCCGGCTTGGGCCGAATTCAGGCCCGTGGTCGAATTCGAGGGGTCAGCGGCGCCTGATCCATCACCGGGCGTCCCCGAGCTATTGAACGCATTGCCAATGAAGATCATGAAGTTCTTCTGGCATCCTCCTCCAATAATGTCTGTGGCGTAATTCGTGCCGGAGATGCCGACCTTGCCGTCGTAGTATGCCCAGGCCTCCTGCACAGCCGCCCCGGTGGCTTCAGCATTGGTCTTGATGACGAAATTCGTCGCATTCGTTGTGCCACTGCTTTGCCACGACTTTATAAAGCTGACGAATCTGGCTTTCCCCGCCGCATCCATCAGGGTAAACGGCATGAGCAGGCAACCTCCGTTACCATTGTTGCCCGACGCGCTGGCGCCACCCGAGCAGGTGGCGGCGACCCCCGCTGCGGCGCCGCTGCCGATATTGTTGGCGTTGTAGGACATCAGGCCGATATTGACCGTGCCCGCATCGGGAAGCGCATTGATGGTATCGACCAGCGCGCACTGCTCGATGCCGCCCGCCGTTCCATTCAGCGTCGGCGCGCTTCCATCCGCGTAGGTACAGTTTGCAGCATTTGCCGAAAAATTCGCCGCGCTGTCGATCACGATCAGCAAATTCGGGGCCGCGCCCGCCGTGGAATTGCCGCCGTAAATATCCGTGTCATCGGCCGCTGCCTGCCAGGACAAGCTCACCAGGACGAGTAAAGCCCAGAACCTGAGAAAAAGTCGCATCGCGTTCATGTCAATCTCCAAGTGCTTCTGATCGGGCAACGCAGTGCGCGCCGCCAATCCGCCAATCAGGGGCAAGCCGTTCCAATCACGGTACGCATCGAAACCCCCTGGCGCGTCGTCACCGCCGCACCAGTCACGACGTCATTCACCTGGGCTCGAACTTCCCATTTCTGCTGGTTGCACCAGGCCTGGCCAGTCGCGGCGGGCGCACCCGTCGTCATCAGGCCCGTATTGGCTGACGTGCTGCTGCTGATACAGGGTTGGTCAGCCGTGTTCACCGGGTCGAGGTCTGAATTTTGCAAAGGCTTGGTGCTGATACACGTCGGAGCCGGGACGGTGACCGCATAGTCGGTTGTGCCGTCCTTGTTGATATCCACGTTGACGGTCTGTGCGGCGGGGGCTACGGTGAAATTGGTGCTAATTGCCTGTTCGGTAGCTTGCTGTGCGGCGGAGACCGCCTCCTGTCCGGACTGCATATTTCCGGCTACGCGGAGGTTCGAGTTGCTCACCCGTATCGCGGAAATCACCAACAAGGTAAGGATGACCAGCATGATCAGCGCCATCACGAGAACAAAACCTTTCTGGCGAATGCCCTGATTCATGGCTGCTCCCTCCGTGCGCTGACATTCTCGACACGGGTCAGTTCGGAATAGACATGGCGGGGATAACTCTGGCAGCTGGCAATCTGCGCAGCCGTGTTGGCAGCGCCGGTAAAGGGATCGTTAGCGCACGGATTGATGACACCCGCCCCGCCCAGTGTGTAGGCTTTGGTGTCCGCATATCCCGTAGTGGATTCGGTGTTGCGCGCAAGAATATTGAGGCGCACCGCAACCACATCCTCCCACTGCGTCACCGATGGCGTGTTGGTATAGCTCACGGGGGCCGTAGTATGGGTGTATGTGGGCCCGGCATTCACGATTTGCCCGATCCCGTAATCCACCTGCATATCCTCGATCCCTTCCACCAGAGGAACGACCGACTGCGTACCGTTAATGAACTCGACCATCTTGAGTGTCGGAATAGGCTTGCCATTGTCAGCCGTCGCCGTACAGGTGGTTTGACCGCTGGCGTAGTTGTTGCAGTTGCTGACGAAGTAGATTCGCACGACATAGGGACGCAAGTCGGCTTTGGTGGCACAGTCTTTCTTGGTCAGCGTGAATGGGTCGCTTCCTGCCGGCTTCACTGCCATCACAAAGGGAGTTTCCGCTGAATCAGTCGCGCACTGCGACACCTGCAGATAGGCGGTACCAGTTACCGCAGTTGCGGCTGCCACGGTCGATGTTGCCACCCGGCGCACGACCAGAACCGCGGTGTCGGGCTTGCGGTCCGCAGTCGGAATACATGGCGCCGAGGCAGCAAGGCTGGCATTGGTTGTGGCTCCCGCGTAACCCAAAATCGCCACGGGCAAGGTCGGCATCGAAGCCGCAGCCCAACCCAGATTTGTCGGCGCCGTTGCGCTTGGAGAGGCGCAGGTTCCAAGTGGTGGGCTCGCTGAACCATCGACGACATACGTCGTTGCATTGGGAGGTGTGGTTATTCGAAATGGCGGCGAATATTCCCCCCAAAACCCGGCAAGCTGAATATCGTCGTGCAATAGTTGCATGGCGTAGCGGCCGTTCTCGATCTGCCGGCTTGATTTGGCGAGTTCGACACGCGCAGCATTCTGCCTCACTATCAGGATGGAAATTCCCGTCATGAGGATCAAACCGATTGTCATGGCGATCAAGACTTCGACTAACGACATCCCTGCCTGAGAAAGTCGGGAGCTAGGCGCCAGGCCGGCGACGGATGGCTGCATGGCCGTCATAGAAGGGTCGCCATTTCAATGGTGAGGCTTACTACTCGCCGTTGCGCTTCATTGCTGTAAAGATTGGCAGCGCATGGCAAGCTTGCCGGCGGCGTGGTTGTCAACCCGACGCCCTGCCAGGCAACGCTGACCATGTATGTATTGGTTGCGGCATCGAAACTGACACAGCCTCGCCCACCGATCATGGCTCCGGTATTGGTTCCGCCAGCCGATTCCCCTGCACCAGCCAGCAGGTTGCTCCACGCGTTCATGTCCTGCACGGCCATCGCCCGTTCTTGAGCGGTTCCCACAGTGGTGCACGCGGATGCTGCGACCGTACCCGCTCCAGTGCCGAGGTAAGCGGGTGTCATGCCTGTAGTCACATAGCAGGAGGCGACCTTGCGATTCGCATTCATACGCGAAACCATATCCCTGACAATGACATTCGCCTGAACACGCTGATAGGATTCCATTTCTGCGCGTTGGCTTTGGGCCATCAGCCCAGCCACTCCCAGCAGTCCGATCATGAGAATCACCATGGTGACCAGCATCTCAATCATGCTGACCCCCTGTTGATGGCAAATTTCTATCTTCATGGGCACACCGTCGCCGCACTTCTCGGCTGGCCACTCAAGTCGATGCTGATGCAGCGCTTGATACCCGTCTCAGTACCACCGAGATCAATTGTCGGCGACGGCGTTATGGCCAGTCGTCCGTTTCCGGTGTAAATAACCCCACCCGTCGGCCACTGCACTCCCGCTGCCGGACAACCCGGCCCAGTTTTGCATGCCAGCGTTACGCCGTTGAAAGCTTCGCGCCGAAGAATGACCGTCCCGCTGGCAATATTAGGCGCTGCGACCGACCATCCCCCTGCACCGAGTTCGAGAGCAACAGCGTTGTTCCGCTTGATGGCTTCGCTCCGCGTCAAAGTCAACATCGCCATCAGGTCGAACGTGGCTGTCCTCACCCTGCTCGCGGCAACAAAGTCTCGATATGAAGGAAGTGCAATGCCCAACGCGATGCCCAAGACAGCAATGGCTATCATGAGCTCAATCAGGGTAAACCCCCGTATGCTTGCCGCAGTCGCGCATACCCTTGACCTTGATCTAGTGCCGCGAGTTCTCATGATGACTCACCAGCAACCAGAAACTGTCCCGGTACCCGTTATCGCTTTTGTGCCTGTCTGATCGATGCTGATGCTCCCGCATTGCGTGTCCGCCGCCGCCTGTCCACCCACAGGGGCGGCTGTCACCACGAAGGTTGGTGCCGCAGCGGCGGGATTCGTCGCAACGATGCTCACGTTGTAGTAGGAAGAAACGTCACCAGGCACCGCGACGTTCAATCCAGGATTTGTTGCGTCGGTCGGCGTATTAGGAAAGGCCGCGTTGTTCGCTACCGATACATAACTCCGCAAGTCCAACAGTACTTGAGCCTCCAGATTGGACAGCGTCATGACAAAGCTTGCCGCGGCGGCGCGGCGCGACTTGGTTATGTAATTGTTGTAACTAGGTATCGCGATCGCAGCCAGGATGCCAATGATGGCAACGACTACCATCAATTCGAGCAGCGAGAAGCCTTTTTCTTTTTGCATGTCAGTTTCCCCGATAACGCGTCCGCAAGCCGGATGCGGTTTGAACAGTTTCCTTTGCGATCGTTTGATTGATAACAAAATTCCTGCAAAGAACATAGCACACCATGACAAACGGCAGATTTCTCCAGACAAGCGGCAGCCGGGCCTCACTTGGAGCATTTCCCGGTCGTTCCAGATTGCCTCGAAAACCGTCGGCGGCTATAATTCGCCGCCTTGCTGTTGTAGCTCAGTTGGTAGAGCAACTGATTCGTAATCAGTAGGTCGCCAGTTCGATTCCGGCCAACAGCACCAAACAAAAAAGGGTTGCGTGAAGCAACCCTTTTTACATCAGCGATTGACGTCGACCACGGTACGGCCGCGTACCTTGCCGTCCAGCACAGAGGGCGCGTACGCGATCACTTGCGAGAGGCCGATTTCGATCGTCATTCGTTCCAGCTTGTCACGGTCGACATGCTGTGCGATCAGCGCCCACGCCTTGGCGCGCACATCGTTGGGAACGAAGATGCTGTTGATGCCATAGAGCGTCACGCCGCGCAGGATGAAGGGCATCACGGTCGCTGGGAAATCCGCGCCCTGGGCCAGGCCGCAGGCGGCCACCGCACCGTTCCATCGAGTTTGCGCGCAGGCATTGGCCAGGGTATGGCTGCCTACCGTATCGATCACCCCAGCCCAGCGTTCGTTTTGCAGCGGCTTGCCTGGCGAGGATAGCTCGGCCCGATCGACGATTTTCGTCGCGCCGAGGAAATTGAGGTAGCCGGCCTCCTGCGGGCGGCCCGTCGAAGCGGTCACTTCATAACCCAGGCCGGCCAGCAGCGCGACCGCGATGGAGCCCACACCACCTGCAGCACCGGTGACCAGCACTTCTCCATCGCCCGGTTTGATGCCATGCTTTTGCAGGGTCATGACGCTGAGCGCCGCCGTGAATCCGGCGGTGGCGATGACCATCGCATCACGCGTCGAAATACCTTCCGGCAAGGCCAGCAGCCAGCCTGAAGCGAGCCGGGCCTTTTGCGCCAGCCCGCCCCAATGCTGCTCGCCCATTCCCCAGCCGGTAACCACAACGCGGTCACCCGCTTTCCACGCCGGATCGCGGCTCGTCTCGACAACGCCGGCGAGATCGATACCCGGCACCATCGGCCAATTGCGCACGATCGCAGCGCGGCCGGTTATGGCAAGAGCATCCTTGAAATTGATCGTCGAATAATCGACGCGCACATCGACGTCGCCATCAGGCAGTTCCGACTCGTCGAGTTGTCTCAACTCGGCGCGAGCAGCCCTGCCTTCCTGTGTCAGATAAATGGCGTTGAGCATGTTGCTGCTATCCCATCGCGGCAAGGCTGTCTCGCCGCGAAGGGGCATGGATCAGATTGCGGCGGTCAGTTCCGGCACCGCTACGTTCATGTCGCCGACGAGGCCGTAATCCGCGACCTGGAAAATCGGCGCTTCGGGGTCCTTGTTGATCGCGACGATGACCTTGGAGTCCTTCATGCCAGCCAGATGCTGAATCGCGCCGGAAATGCCCACTGCAATATAGAGCGTCGGTGCAACGATCTTGCCGGTCTGTCCCACCTGATAGTCGTTCGGGACAAAGCCCGCATCCACGGCGGCGCGGCTGGCGCCCAATGCGGCGCCCAGTTTGTCGGCCAGGGGCTCCAGCAGCTTGTGGTAGTTCTCACCACTGCCGACGCCACGTCCGCCGGAAACAATGACCTTGGCGGCGCCGAGTTCAGGGCGATCCAACTTGGTCAGGTCGCGCGAGAGGAAACGGCTCTTGCCGGAATCGCCAACGGCGGCAATCGACTCGACCGCAGCACTACCGCCCGTGGCAGCAGCGGCATCGAAGCCAGTGGTGCGCACGGTGATGACCTTGATCGGATCTGCGCTCTGCACAGTGGCGATGGCATTGCCGGCATAGGTCGGGCGCTCGAAAGTATCGGTGCTATCGATCTTGGAGATTTCAGAGATCTGGGCCACGTCCAGCTTGGCAGCGACGCGCGGCATTACATTCTTGCCGCAAGCGGTGGCTGGGGCAAGGATGTGGGTGTAGTTCTTGGCGATGGCAAGAATCTGCTCGGCCAGGTTTTCCGCCAGACCATCGGCGAGATGCGGCGCTTCGGCCAGCAGTACCTTGGCGACACCCGCAACCTGCGCCGCCGATTGGGCAACGGTGGCGGCATTGTTGCCGGTGACCAGCACATGCACGTCGCCGCCCAGTTGGACGGCGGCCGTCACGGCATTGAGGGTAGCACCCTTGAGGGAGGCGTTGTCGTGTTCAGCGATAACGAGTACGGACATATCAGATCACCTTTGCTTCATTCTTGAGTTTATCGACCAGCGCCGCGACATCCGGCACCATGATGCCTGCCTTGCGCTTGGGCGGTTCGACGACCTTCAATGTCTTCAGTCGTGGCGTCACATCAACGCCTAGCGCCTCGGGTTTCATGATGTCGAGGGGCTTCTTCTTCGCCTTCATGATGTTGGGCAGCGTCGCATAGCGCGGCTCGTTCAAGCGCAGGTCGGCGGTAATCACGGCCGGCAGCGTAAATTCATCGGTTTCCAGACCACCGTCGACTTCGCGCGTCACGCTGGCCTTGCCGTCGGCGATAACCACCTTCGAGGCAAAGGTCGCCTGCGGCCAGCCCAATAATGCGGCCAGCATCTGACCGGTTTGGTTGGCATCGTCGTCGATCGCCTGCTTGCCGCAAATCACGAGTTGCACCTGTTCCTTTTCGGCAACCGCCTTGAGCAACTTGGCGACCGCCAAGGGCTGTAATTCGGTGGTGGTTTCGACCAGAATGCCGCGCTCGGCCCCCAAGGCCAGACCGGCACGAATCGTCTCCTGACAGGCGGTGACACCACAGGAGACAACAATAACCTCGGTGGCTACGCCGGCCTCTTTCAAACGCAACGCCTCTTCGATGGCGATTTCATCGAAGGGATTCATGCTCATCTTGACATTGTCAAGTTCAACGCCGCTGCCATCGCTCTTGACTCGCACCTTGACGTTGTAATCAATCACTCGCTTTACTGGAACCAGAATCTTCACTCTTCTCTCCTACTTACATATGAATCATGCACATGGCCCGGTGAAACTGCGCCGGCGATTTGGACAACTTGTGATTTTACACTGACAGTTGGACTTTACGCCAGCCTGCAACCGTGGCGGAATCTGCTCAAACCGTGTCCGGCACCCCAACAGGTTTACGCTGCCGGCGGCTGCGCGCGGCAGACTTCTGAACCGCCTTGACAACTGGGTCTTCCGGGACTGCTTTCATTGCCGGACTTGCGACGGTATCAGCGCCGCCGCGACAAACATAAGCGCCCGATTTCTCGTCACGACCCAGTTCGAGCAGGCCGCGTGCCTGAGCCTCTTCAAGCAAATTGCCAAAGGCGCGGAAGCCGTAGTAAGACTCGCTGAAATCGGGCTTGCGGCGCTTGATGGCATTTTTCAGCATGGATGCCCAAATCTTGCCACCGTCTCCGCGTTCGGATACCAACGCATCGAAGGTTTCCACCGCCATGTCAATGGCCTTGCTCTTGCGCGCCTCCAGTTCCTCTTGGCGCTTTTCCTCATCAGGCGGGTGCCTGGCCGCGGGGCTGGCTTCCTGCGTCCCGCGTTTGACCGCCGCGCGCTGGCTCTCGCGCACCAGATCATCGTAAAAAATAAATTCGTCGCAATTGGCGATCAGCAGGTCTGAGGTCGATTGTTTGACGCCGACGCCAATCACCTGTTTGGCATTCTCGCGCAACTTGGAAACCAGGGGCGAGAAATCCGAGTCGCCGCTGATGATGACAAAAGTATTAACGTGCAGTTTTGTATAACAAAGATCTAGCGCGTCAACGACGAGGCGGATGTCGGCCGAGTTCTTGCCCGACTGGCGCACGTGCGGAATTTCGATCAGTTCGAAGTTGGCTTCATGCATCGTGGCCTTGAAGCTTTTGTAACGATCCCAGTCGCAGTAAGCCTTCTTGACGACGATGCTGCCCTTGAGCAGCAGGCGCTCGAGTATCGGCTTGATGTCGAACTTCTCGTAATTGGCATCGCGCACGCCGAGTGCGACGTTCTCAAAGTCGCAGAACAGCGCCATGCTGACGGTATCCTGGGATGAAGCCATATCGTTTTCCGATTGCGGCCTGTTCTAACGGGCGGTAATCAAGAAACCTTATCCGGGCTTTGACAGGGCAACACTTTCCGCACAACCCATGCATTAATCATGGCGCCCTGCCCTGCTCTGGCTTTGTCTAGCTTTTCGCTCCAGGCTTGCGGCCGGGGGTCTTGGGTGGAATTGATCCGGCAATCCGGCAAAGCACACCTTCAATGGGCTTGTCGTCGTTGAACCGGGTGACTCTGCACCTGGATATCTCCCCACGAGCAGAGAGATCCGACAGGGAAGTACGCACGTTTTGAAGTGAAATCCCAGTTGCTGCAGCAATCTCCGAGTCGAGGCGCTGACCGTGCTTGCGCAGGTATTGCAGGATTGGGGTTGCGTGCATGTTGAATACCTCTTGGATGCGCGTCTGACACGATGCGGCCAAACGCGTTAAGATTTTGATTATACATTACTTAGCAGCCCTGCAGACTCTCCTGAGCCGGTTTTGTTCCCCTTGGCGCACGCAGACGGGATCGCCTGAGCTTCAGAAATTGGCCTCAACGGCTGAATTGCGGCGCGCTGACTGTACCCGACAGGCTAAAGTTGGCCTGAGTCTGCTGATTGTCGAAGCGGTAGGTAGCGGCAAAACGGCCTCGAACCACATCGTTCGTATTCAGTTCAGCGCTGCCGCTGGCTGAAATAATTCCCGCATCCAGACGCAACTGCCTAAGTTGCGTAACGCCGCCATTAAGCACGAAACTGCCGCTCAATTTGCGGAAACCGGTCTTGCCGGTATTGGCAGCATTCTGTAGCAGATGCATCAGGTCAACGCCAAGCAATTCACCTTGACTTACCGCGAAGCTGCCTTCGAAGTGGGGCGCGGCAAACAGGCTTTTCGCATCTTTAGCCTTCATGGCATAGGTAGCCTTGCCATCAACCCTGCCGCCGGCCAGCAAAGCCGGCGCCAGTATTTTGGAATCGATCTGCTTCGCGCTAACACTGCCGCCGATACTCCAGCCCCTGGTCCATTTGAGATTTGCGCTACCTCTGAAAGAGCCGCCGGAATTTCTGCCTTCGAATTCCGTGATCGTCATATCCCCTCGGCTGAACATTCCCTTGGCGCTGAAGTCGTCCAGCTGAAGTGAGCCACCAAAGGGCGGCAAAAATCTGATGGCATTGATCTCGAACTGCACGCTATCGGCACCTGGATGCAACTCGACATAGATGTCCCTGTTGGAAAACTCCAGTACGGTCTTTTGCCAATTGCCATCAGCGCCGATATCGGCCTTGGCATTGAAACGCGGCAGATCGATATTTTCCGATTCGAACGTGGCATTGTTGAATCGGAAATGGGCAATTTTGACTGTCTGCCCCGGCGGCCTGTTGAACAACAGCCAGCCTGCCGCCTGTTCTTTCAACCGTGGCGACTCGAACTCGATGGACTTGTAAGTTATGTCCTTGCCGAAAATCCCGCTCAGGTCGATCACTGCTTTCACCTGCGGTACCTTGATCTGGCCTTCGCTGCCGACGCTAACGCCATCCAGGCGCCAATGCGGCTGGGGAAACAGAAAAAGATGCAGACTATCTATTTTCACGGACTGTTGAAACTGCTCGCCAGCGATCTTTTCCAACCCGGGAATGCGTCCGTTGAACGGAACGAAATGAATCGTACCAAGGATGATCGCGGCCAATGACAAAGACCCCAGCGTGATTAGTTTGCCCCAGTTGACCTGCACACGACTGGCCGCGCGCCTGGCTGCCCTCTCAGCTTTTTCTTCCGCCTCACGTTCAGTTTGTTTGCGCGCTTCCCGTTTGGCATTTTGCTTGGCTTCCAGAAGCAGTTCGGCTTCGGCTTCGGCTTCGGCTTCGGCTTCGGCTTCGGCTTCGGCTTCGGCTTCGGCTTCGGCTTCTTTCCTGATCCTGGCCTCTTCTTCCAGCCGCGCCTTCTCCCCTGCTTCGTGGCGTGCGCGTTCTTCTGCTTCCCGGCGGGCTTTCTCCTCGGCTTCCCGGCGCGCCCTTTCCTCGGCCTCTTTTCGCGCACGCTCCTCGGCTTCACGTCGGGCCTTCTCTTCCGCCTCGCGTCTCAGCTTTTCCTCAGCCTCTCGCCGCGCCTTGGCTTCTGCCTCCTGGCGCGTACGTTCTTCCGCTTCCCGGCGGGCTTTCTCCTCGGCTTCGCGGCGTGCCCTTTCCTCGGACTCTTTTTGCGCACGCTCCTCGGCTTCACGTCGGGCCTTCTCTTCCTCCTCGCGTCTCAGCTTTTCCTCAGCCTCTCGCCGTGCCTTGGCTTCTGCCTCCTGGCGCGCACGTTCTTCCGCTTCCCGGCGGGCTTTCTCCTCGGCTTCCCGGCGCGCCCTTTCCTCGGCCTCTTTTCGCGCACGCTCCTCGGCTTCACGTCGGGCCTTCTCTTCCGCCTCGCGTCTCAGCTTTTCCTCAGCCTCTCGCCGCGCCTTGGCTTCTGCCTCCTGGCGCGCACGTTCTTCCGCTTCCCGGCGGGCTTTCTCCTCGGCTTCCCGGCGCGCCCTTTCCTCGGCCTCTTTTTGCGCACGCTCCTCGGCTTCACGTCGGGCCTTCTCTTCCGCCTCGCGTCTCAGCTTTTCCTCAGCCTCTCGCCGTGCCTTGGCTTCTGCCTCCTGGCGCGCACGTTCTTCCGCTTCCCGGCGGGCTTTCTCCTCGGCTTCGCGGCGCGCCCTTTCCTCGGCCTCTTTTTGCGCACGCTCCTCGGCTTCACGTCGGGCCTTCTCTTCCGCCTCGCGTCTCAGCTTTTCCTCAGCCTCTCGCCGTGCCTTGGCTTCTGCCTCCTGGCGCGCACGTTCTTCCGCTTCCCGGCGGGCTTTCTCCTCGGCTTCGCGGCGCGCCCTTTCCTCGGCCTCTTTTTGCGCACGCTCCTCGGCTTCACGTCGGGCCTTCTCTTCCGCCTCGCGTCTCAGCTTTTCCTCAGCCTCTCGCCGTGCCTTGGCTTCTGCCTCCTGGCGCGCACGTTCTTCCGCTTCCCGGCGGGCTTTCTCCTCGGCTTCCCGACGTATCTTGGTTTCTGTTGTCTGCTTGGCTACATTGGGCGTGAAATCAAGTTCGGCTTCGGGTATGGTCTTCGCTTCCGCTTTGCGATACGCTTCATGCCGTACCTCGGCTTCAACTGCCTGCTTGGCTGCCATGGCCGTAAAATCAAGATCGCCGGAACTGTCCCGCACTTCCTGCTTCGCGGGGAAACGGTACGAAGACTGAAGCTCGGCATGGATCACTTGCGTGGTGTCGCGAATGTATCCCTCCGCCTCCAACTTTTCCAGCATCTGTTTGAACTCTGCCTCCGAATATTTCCGCAGTTTCTGCTGCAAACTTGAGAATATTCGCTTACCGTCAACCTCCTTGAGAATGGCACGCAATGGGCGTGTCAGATCGCTCGACCCGCCAGATATCTCGCGCAAGCCTTTTGCAGTTTTGGAAAAAATGCTATTGCTGTCCATGTCGGCTCAATTTGAGAATTCAGCAATCAAATCCCTAAAATCCAAACGGGGGTAAGTCTATCCGCCCTCTTCGGACTATACAAACAAAAGGCCACGCATTGCGTGGCCTTTTTGGCATCGGCCTCACGGCCTCCGGCTCAAATCCTAATCGTGTTCACCGAGAATGGACACGGTCACCGTCGCGACCACATCGGAATGCAGTACGATTTCGACTGGGTTGTCGCCGACCGCCTTGAACGGACCCTGGGGCATGCGGATCGCCGACTTCTCGACTTCGAAGCCCAGCGTCTTGAGCACTTCGGCGATATCGGCATTGCCGACCGAACCGAACAGGCGGCCATCAACGCCGGCCTTGCGCGTGATCTGGAGCATCAGGCCCTCGATTTTCTGCGCCAGACTCTGCGCCTCTGCCAGCCGCTCTCCCTGCACCTTTTCCAGCTCCACACGTTTAGCTTCGAAGAACTTTTTGTTCTCTTCGGTGGCACGCTTGGCCTTGCCTTGCGGGATGAGGTAGTTGCGGGCGTAACCGTCCCTGACCCTGACCACGTCGCCGAGGCCGCCGAGATTCACGACTTTATCCATCAGAATGATTTGCATGTTGTGTCTCCGGCTTACTGGTGCAGGTCGGTGTAGGGCATCAGCGCCAGATAGCGGGCACGCTTGATGGCCGTGGACAATTGGCGCTGATAGCCGGTCTTGGTGCCGGTGATGCGCGCCGGCATGATCTTGCCGTTTTCGCTGATGAAGTCCTTGAGAATATCGATGTCCTTGTAATCGATGTATTCGATCTTCTCCGCGCTGAATCGGCAAAACTTGCGACGTTTGAACAGACCCCGCGGCCCTTGTCATCCTTGCGCTTGTTGGCGGCGCCTGCCTTGCCCTTAGGTTTGAAAGCCATTTTCATTTCCTTCCAAAAATTCGATTTGAGTTACGTGCAATACGAGCGTTCGGCTGTTGCGGCTGCGGGCGGCAAGAAATCCCTTTGTGGTCAGCCCGTCCCCGGGTTTGCTGTCTGCCATCAATTGGGCCATCTGACCCAGCGCCATGCAGGGCATTTCACATTCCACCTGTCTCGACTGCCCGGCTTCGATCTGTTCCGAAGCATGGGCCAGGCGAAACTCGATGACAGGAATACCAGCTGGCGTGTACCGCATCGCTCCGCGTTCCAGCAAGCGTCCTGCGAGCAGGACTTCATTGCCGGCGTGCGCGAGCTTGTCTTCAGCCAGTAGCAACCTCCGTGGTTTCCGTTGCCTCCACCGGCGCCGGAGCATCTCCCTGCGGCGTCAACGAGCGCGACTTCTCTTCCTTCATCATTGGCGAAGGCGTGACAACGGCCTTGTCCATCTTGATGACAAGGTGACGCAGCACCGCATCGTTGAACTTGAAGGCGTGCTCGAGTTCGCCCATGGTTTCCTGGTTTGCCTCGATATTCATCAGCACATAGTGGGCCTTGTGCGACTTCTGGATCGGATAGGCCATCTGGCGTCGGCCCCAGTCTTCAAGGCGGTGAATGACGCCATTGCGGGCGGTCACCAGCGTCTTGTAGCGCTCGATCATCGCCGGAACCTGCTCCGACTGGTCGGGGTGCACGATAAAAACGATTTCGTAATGTCGCATGCAATCTCCTTACGGCAAAAGCCCCCCTACATGCGGATAGGTGGAGCAAGGTGGAAAGGGGGGCGATTCTACACAGGAAAAGCCGTCAATTCAATGACTTTATTGGGGAAGACAGGGAACCTGAGTGGTTTCCTGACAGGGGCAGCCATCAGCAATGGTCGCGTCACAGGTCGATCTCCAACCCTTCATACGACAGCATGATCTTCGAATCACCCGGCTGTGGCGGATACTGTTGCAGCACTTCATCGAATACGCGCTCCAGTTCGTCGTCGCTGCGTGTGGGTTCATGGTGTGTGCATACCAATTGCTTTGCCCCGACGCGGCGCGCGAGCTCAATGGCGCCGGCGAAGGTGCCATGCCCCCAGCCGCGTTTGGCAGGGTATTCGGCTGTGGTGTAGGAACAGTCCACGATGAGAACATCGACCCCGCGCAGGAAATCGTCCATGCACTTCTGCTTCTCGTCAATCATGGCCTGAAACTCATCGTAACCCTCGTCCCCGAGATCGTAAATGTTGTACCAGGGCTCGTGATCGCCGGTAAAGAACATCGACTTGCCGTTGCAACTGACGCGATAGCCGAAATCGACCACCGGATGGTTAAGCAGCGTCGAACTGACCGTCGCATCGCCAACGGTCACGGTCTCGCCGATCTCCAGCGTCTGGTATTCGATGGCGGCGCGCAGTTCAGCCTCGCGGATCGGGAAGTAGCTGTACTGCATCTGCACTTCCATTACCTGCTGGACGCCATGCCCGGTAATGATGTCGAAGGCGCCATGCAGTTTGACCTTGTTGCCCGGAATGAAGAAAGGCAGGAAGAAAGGCAGGCCATGAATATGGTCCCAGTGGGTGTGGGTGATGAAAATGTTGGCTTTTACCGGCAACTTGCCGAGCAGTGCTTGCGAGAGCGCGGCAATGCCGGTGCCGGCATCGATGATGATCAGTTCGCCCGCATCCGACCGCACTTCGATGCAGGTGGTATTACCGCCGTAGCGTGCGGTTTTCGGGCCAGGAGATGGTATGGAACCACGCACGCCCCAGAATCGAATCTTCATTTGCTCTTCTCCGCGAGGGCGAAAGCACGCACCTCGTCGATGTTTTTTCGCAGATCGCCCAACCTCGCCACTACTTGTCCCATTTTGTTTCCAAAGCGTTCGGGCGCTGCGGGTACCTGATCATCCCACAGTGCAAGCTCATCATCCAGCCCTACGCCATGGCAGATCTGGTCGGCCACACGCAGGCAATCAAGCATCACTGTGGGTCCTGCGCTCTCGACATGATGGTTGCGAATACATTCGACCAGTGGTCTGGAAAATTTCCAGCGTGAAGCCAGCATCGCCCCGGCGTAACCATGATCGATGCCAATCATCTGGCGCTCGGCAATGTGGAGAGGCAAGTTTTCGGTCGCACTCAGCGTCAACGCATTGCGGAATTCGGTCACCATGAACTGGGCAAACACTACTTTGCCGAAATCATGCAGCAGGCCGGCCACGTAGCAATCGCCAGGATCAGCTTCTTCGCCACCGTAGGCGGTGCAAAGCTGGCGCGCAACCGCGGCGGTAGCCAGCGAATGGATCAAGTAACGCTGGGTATCAAACTCCGCCGTATTGGAGGACGGCAGCATACCCGCCGCCGCCACCGAAAGCGACAAGTTCTTGATGGTGTTGATGCCGAGGTAGACGACCGACTGGTTGACCGAAGTGATCCGCTGCGGCAGAGCATAGCAAGCGGAGTTGATGACCCTGAGGATATTCATGGTCATCACCGGATCTTTCTCGATCACGGCCACCATGTCTTTCGGTTTGCAGTTGATGTCGCGCGTCAACTCGAGCACCCGCTGCACACAGCGCGGAAATGCCGGCATGCGCTCAACGGCATTAGCCAGCTTACGTTCAAGTTCAGGAGCCAAATTTTCCACGCTATGACCATCAACAGGAAGATGACGGATTATATGTTGGCGCTTCACTTCGCTCTCGCTTCCAGACATACTTGCAGCAATGGACTCGAAACATACTCTCGGCGCCATTCCCGGCACCGTCTATCTGGTTGGCGCCGGCCCCGGCGATCCGGAACTATTGACCCTGCGCGCCGCGCGGCTGATCGGCGAAGCCGACGTCGTGGTGTACGACTATCTGGTCTCGCCGGCCATACTCGATCTTGTCCTTCCCAATGCTGAGCGGATCTCCGCCGGCAAGCGGCGCGGCAGACACACGCTGCCGCAACATGAACTCAACCTGCTGCTGGTGCGACTGGCCCGGGAAAACAAGCGAGTGGTGCGGCTCAAGGGCGGCGATCCCTACATCTTCGGTCGCGGCGGCGAAGAGGTCGAAACGCTTTTCGCTCACGGCATACCCTTCGAAGTAACGCCGGGCATCACGGCGGCCAGCGGCGTCGCCGCCTATGCCGGCATACCACTCACGCATCGTGATTACGCGCAGGCTTGCGTTTTCGTCACCGGCCACCTTAAGGACGACAGCATCAATCTCGACTGGCCTGGCCTGGCGCGACGCAGGCAGACTGTGGTGATCTACATGGGTCTGGTCGGCCTGCCGAACCTGTGCGCGAAACTGATCGAACACGGCCTGCCCACCGATTGGCCGGCGGCAATCGTGCAGCAGGCCACCACGCCGAAACAGCGCACCATTACCGGCACGCTCGCCACTCTGCCCCGGCTCGCCGCCGAAGCCGTCTTGCAGGCGCCAACCTTGATCATCGTCGGCGAAGTGGTGAAACTGCACGACCAGCTGGCCTGGTACCCGGAGCAGGCTTGACGCCATGCCGTTCTGGTTTCCATCACCACCGCAGGGATGGGTGAAAACCATGTTCACCGTAGCAATAAGGGGGCCGCAGAAAGCCGGCGTAACGTGCGCGCTACGCTAAATCCGGCTCAGACGCCGTAAACTCGGCCACGAGATTGCGTCCTGCGGCCTTGGCGCGATAGAGGGCGCTATCGGCATTGACGAGCAGGGTTTCGAGAATGCGGCCATCGTCAGGATAAGTGGCGATACCGATGCTGATGGTATTTTGCACCAATTCACTGCCCACCTCGGTGCGCGCATTTTCGACGGCATGACGCACCCGCTCGGCAACTTCACGGGCGCTGGCGGCGCTGGTCTCCGGCAGCAGGGCGACAAACTCGTCGCCGCCCTGCCGCGCCAATACGTCGGTGGAGCGCAGCTCGTGCTGGATGCATTGCGCCAGCATGCGCAACATGTCATCGCCGGCGCCGTGGCCGTACCTGTCATTGACCTGCTTCAAGCCGTCGGAATCGATCATCAGAATACTCAGCGGGCGGGTGTAGCGCGTCGCCTGGCCAAACATGCGCGTGGCAACAATGGAAAACGCGCGGCGATTGAGCAGTCCGGTGAGCTCATCGGTTTCCGACAAGGCTTTGACTTTACTCAGGCCGTAGCGGATATCGGCCGAGAACATGGTTGTCACATAGCCGACGAGTATGAAGGGCACAAACAGGACGGCCATGCCGCCAATATTGCTGAGGGACAACAGCCAGTCCTGGGCCGACTCATGGCCCAGCATAAGCAGCGCCAGGCTGATCACGAGCAGTTCTGCCGCGGTCGATAGCTTGCCCAGCGTCAGCGCACTGGTAATAATGACAAGCAGGTAGCAATTAAGCAGCGGACTTCCGAGTTTGCCGGTGAACCACAGCGACCAGGTGATGAAAACAATCATGACCCAGGTCTCGATCGCGATCTTCCAGCGCGACTCGGTACGATAAAAGTTTGTATAGCGGAAGGTAAGAACGAAGGCGGCAAAGAACATCATGGCCATGGAGATGGCGGCACGATCCTCTTCCTTGGGGCCACCGAAAGCCTGATACAGCAATACCAGCACCAGCAGCAACCATTCGATCTCGGCCACCGTGCGCGCTAGACCGCGCAGTTCTTCTCGTTCCAGCGAAACCGGTAAATCAATGGGCTTCATACAAGACTCCCCCGGCGTTTGTCTGCCTGATGCAATAACGGCCCACTACTGCCATTCGCCGCTGATCAGTTTTTCCGCCCATAGTAACGCAGTGATGGTTTTCGCGTCGGTGATTTCGCCGTCGCGAATTGCCAGCATCGCATCGGTCAGGCTCATTTCCAGCACTTCCAGGAATTCTTCGTCATCACAGCCGCTGCCCACGAAGCTGAGTCCGTGTGCAAAAAAAATTTCGATGTGTTCGTCCGAATAACCGATACAGGGATGCATGGTGCCAATGTGGCGCCAGTTGCGCGCCTTGTAGCCCGTTTCCTCACGCAACTCGCGGCGCGCCGTATCGAGCGCATGTTCGTTGCTGTCGATCTTGCCGGCAGGCAACTCAATGAAAATGCGGCGCAAGGGATAGCGGAATTGGCGTTCGAACAACAACTTGCCATTGTCAAGTTGGGCAAGAACCACCACCGCGCCGGGATGCGATATCCACTCACGCACCGCGGTGCCGCCTGACGGCGTGCGCACCTGATCTCGTCTGACCTTGAGCAGCGCTCCGTCAAAGATCAGTTCACTCGACAATTCCGCTTCTATCAGGTCTGTGTCAGCCATGGGCCAACCTTTATCTCGCTGCCACTCAAACCTTCACTATCCGCGTTTGCGTGGCACCCGAGCGAAATTTTCTAAAATAAGGACCGCTGCAGTACCAGTTGGCACCATGCCATCACCAGTTGCGGGAACAAGCCCAGCAGTGCGACGGCCAAGCCGTTCATGGACAGCAGCACGCGCATGTCGACAGGCGCATTGATGGGAGCGCTGTCGACTGGCGCGTCAAAGTACATCAACTTGACCACGCGCAAGTAGTAATAGGCGCCGACCAGCGAGAACATCACGGCGAAGACGACAACGGCGACGTAACCGGCCCTGACCGCCGCCAGCAGCACCGAGAATTTGGCGAAGAAGCCGATGAAGAACGGGATACCGGCCATCGAGAACATGAACACCAGCATAACGCCGGCAAACCATGGATTGCGCTTGTTGAGTCCCTTGAAGTCGTCGAGCTTGTCGGCTTCATGGCCGGCACGTGACAGCAGCAGCACCATGCCGAAGGAACCGAGCGCCATCAGGACGTAGGCGACGACGTAGTAGAGCGCGGAACTGTAGGCGTTGAGCGTACCGAAAGGATCGGGCTGGCCGCTGACAACACCGCTCATCAACGCCAGCAGCATGAAACCCATGTGGGAAATACCCGAATAGGCCAGCATGCGCTTGATACTGGTCTGGGCAATGGCGGCAAGGTTACCGACGGCTATCGAGAGCACCGCCAGTAGCAGCAGCATGATCTGCCACTGGCTGGCCAGTTCGAACAAACCGAACACCAGCAGGCGCATGGCCATGGCAAAAGCCGCCAGCTTCGGCGCCGAGGCAATGAACAGCGTGATGGCGGTCGGGGCGCCGTCATAGACGTCGGGCACCCACATGTGGAAGGGCACAGCGCCGAGCTTGAAGGCAATACCGGCAACGATAAAAACCAGGCCGAAGACGAGGATGGTACCGTTGGCGTCGCCATGGAAGATGGCCTGCGCCACCGCACCAATTTGCAGCGTACCGGTAGCGCCATAGACCATGGACATGCCATACAGCAGCAGACCCGAGGCCAAGGCACCAAGGACGAAATATTTCATCGCCGCTTCGGTAGCGCGCACCGAATCGCGGTTAATGGCGACCAGGGCATAGAGCGAAAGCGAGAGCAGTTCCAGGCCCAGATAAACGGTGAGGAAATGCGCGGCGGAAATCATCACCATCATGCCCAGCGTGGCAAAGAGCAGCAGCAGGTAGTACTCCCCCTTGTCGAGATTACGTGCAACAAGGTAAGCGCGGCTGTAGATGACGACAGCAATAACTGCAATGTCGACCGCCAGTTTGAGGAAATCCGCCAGAAAATCATCGACGAACATGTTGCTAAAGGTCAGTGCTGGCCGACCATCCATCGTCGTGTAGGAAATGAGCGCGCTACCGGCCAGGGCAATCACCGTCAGGGCCGGCATTATCCAGCGCTGCGCTCGGCCGACGACAAGATCGGCAAGCAGGATCAAGCCGGCCATGGCGAGCAGGAAAATTTCCGGCGCTGCCGGCAGGAGATCGGGCGTGACAAACTGGTTCAGCATCGTATCTCTCGGCCTAAAGCTTGCTCACCGCGACATGTTTCAGCAGGTTATCCACTGATGCATGCATGATGTCGGTGAAGGGGAAGGGATAAAGGCCCATGCCTAGCACACAAAGCGCCAGCACGGCAAGGACCAGGAACTCGCGGGAGTTGATGTCGGTGAGTTTGCCGACATGGGCGTTGGCAACGGCGCCAAAGGCAACGCGCTTGTACATCCACAGGGTATAGGCGGCGCCGAAGATCAGCGTCGTTACTGCGGTGAAGCCGACCCAGAAGTTGAACTTGATCGCGCCCAGCGCCACCATGAATTCGCCGACGAAGCCGGAGGTCGCCGGCAGCCCGCAGTTGGCCATGGCAAAGAACAGGAACAGCGCGGCAAACTTCGGCATGGTGTTCACCAGGCCGCCGTAGTCGGCGATCATGCGGCTGTGCATGCGATCGTACATGACGCCGATGCAAAGGAACATGGCGGCGGAGACAAAGCCGTGGGAAATCATCTGCACCAGCGCGCCTTCAAGGCCGATCTGGTTGAAGATGAAGAAACCGAGCGTGACGAAGCCCATGTGCGCAATTGACGAATAGGCAATCAGCTTCTTCATGTCGGCCTGCACCAGGGCGACGAAGTTGATATAGACCACGGCGACCAAAGAGAGACCGATCATCAGCGGCGCCAGGACATGGCTGGCATCCGGCGCAATCGGCAGCGAGAAGCGCAGGAAACCGTAGGCGCCCAGCTTCAGCATGATCGCCGCCAGCACCACCGAGCCGCCGGTAGGCGCCTCGACGTGGGCATCCGGCAGCCAGGTATGCACTGGCCACATCGGCACCTTGACGGCGAAGGCGGCGAGGAAGGCAAGGAACAACAGTATCTGCGGCTGCATGCCGATCTTCAGGTTATACCAGTCGACCAGGCTGAAGCTGCCACCGGCTTCGAGGAACAGCCAGATTAGCGAAACCAGCATCAGCAACGAACCAAGCAGGGTGTAGAGGAAGAACTTGAAGGCTGCATAAACACGGTTAGGCCCGCCCCAGACGCCGATGATGATGTACATGGGAATCAGGGAGGCTTCGAAGAAGACGTAAAACAGCATTGCGTCAAGCGATGCGAAGATGCCATTCATCAGGCCAGACATAACCAGAAAGGCGCCCATGTACTGGGATGTCTTCTCCTGAATCACTTCCCAGCCAGCCAGCACAACAAGAATGGTGATCAGGCTATTGAGGATAATGAAGAGTACGGAAATGCCGTCTACCCCCAGCAGGTATTGGGCATTGAAGCGCGGAATCCAGGGCGCTTGTTCGATGAACTGGAAGCCGACGAAACTCGTATCGAAATCCGCCAGTAGCGGCAGGGTAACGGCGAAACCCGCCAGCGCCACGACAAGGGTAAGCCAGCGTGCGGCACAGCGGCGTTCAGGGCCGACAGCGAAGACGAACAGAGCGCCGATGATTGGCACCCAGATCGCAAGGCTCAAGAGATGTGAATTCATTATTTGCTACCAAGCCCCGTGAAACAGAAAAGGCAACAGGAAGATTGCAACGCCAAATATCATCAGGAAAGCATAGGTGTAGATGTGGCCGGTCTGGAACAGACGCACCACACCGGCGATCCAGTCGACCATCCGCGCCGAGCCATTCACCGCGATGCCATCGATCAGGGCCTGATCGCCGCCTTTCCACAAGCCGCGGCCGAGCAGACGCGAGCCACCGGCGAAGAACCAGTCGTTGAATTCGTCAAAGCCATATTTCCGTTCCAGGATGTTGGCGAAGAAACTGAACTTCTGCTTGATGACGGCCGGCAGATCCGGGCGAACGATGTAGAGGAACCACGCCGTGACGGCGCCTGAAAGCGCGAGCCAGAACGGTAGCGTGGTCAAGGCATGCAACATCATCGGGATCACGCCATGGAATTCCTCCGCCATTTCGGCAAGGCCATGGTGCTCGTGGGAAATGAAGATAGCATTGCCGAAATAGCCGTCGAAAAGCATCGGCTCGATCAGCCAGCCGGCGCATATGGCCGGAATCGCGAGCAGAATCAGCGGCACTGTCACGACCCAGGGCGACTCGTGCGGCTCGGCATGATGGCCGTGACCGTGATCGCCATGGTCACCTTGGTGGCCACCGGCATGACGGAAGCGTTCCTCGCCATAGAAAGTGAAAAAGATTAGGCGGAAGGAATAGAAGCCGCCGACGAAGACCCCGGCCAGGATCGCCAGATAAGCGAAGCCAGCGCCCGGCATCTGAGCCAAATGCACCGCCTCGATGATCGAGTCCTTGGAGAAGAAGCCGGCAAAGGGCGGCAGGCCAGCGTTGGCGAGGGCGCCGATCAGCATCGTGATGAAGGTGATCGGCATGTACTTGCGCAGGCCGCCCATGCGCCGCATATCCTGTTCGTGATGCATGGCAATGATGACCGAACCGGCACCGAGGAACAGCACGGCCTTGAAGAAGGCATGGGTCATCAGGTGGAAGATGGCCACCGAGTAAGCCGAGGCGCCCAGCGCTGTGGTCATGTAACCGAGCTGCGACAAGGTCGAGTAGGCGACGACGCGCTTGATGTCGGTCTGCACAATGGCAATCAGGGCCATGAACAGCGCAGTGATGGCGCCAATCACGATGACGAAGGAGCGCGCCGTATCGGACAATTCAAACAGCGGCGACATGCGCGACACCATGAAGATGCCGGCCGTGACCATGGTGGCGGCGTGGATCAGGGCTGAGATCGGGGTCGGGCCTTCCATCGAATCAGGCAGCCAGACATGCAGTGGAAACTGCGCCGACTTGCCCATGGCGCCGATGAACAGGCCAATGCAGATGGCGGTAATCACCGGCCAGCCGGTGACGACTTCGGTCAGCGTCGCCAGTTCCTTGCTCTTGCCGAACACTGTCGCATAGTCGAGGCTGCCGGCATAGGCGGCGATAAGGCCGATGCCAAGCAGGAAGCCAAAGTCGCCGACGCGATTCACCAGGAAGGCCTTGAGGTTGGCATAAATCGCGGTCGGCCGCGTATACCAGAAGCCGATCAGCAGGTAGGAAACCAGGCCCACCGCTTCCCAGCCGAAGAAAAGCTGGACGAAGTTGTTGCTCATCACCAGCATCAACATCGAGAAGGTAAACAATGATATGTAGCTGAAGAAGCGCTGGTAGCCGGGATCTTCAGCCATGTAGCCAATGGTGTAGATATGCACCATCAGCGAGACGAAGGTAACGACAATCATCATCACCGCGGTCAACTGATCGACGAGGAAGCCGACTTGCATATTAAGGCCGCCAGACTGCAGCCACGTATAGACCGTACCGTTGAAGGTGTGCCCGGCCATGACGTCCTTGAACACCATTACCGAGCAGACAAAGGATGTCAGCACGCCAAGAATGGTCACGGTATGTGCGCCAGTGCGGCCGATGATCTTGCCGAAGAAACCGGCAAGAACGGCACCCAGCAATGGCGCGAGAGGGATGATCAGGTAGAGAGGGTTCATTCCCTTATCCCTTTAGGCTATCGAGGTCGTCGACATCGATCGACGAAAGGTTGCGGAACAGCACGACGAGAATGGCGAGGCCGATACTCGATTCCGCCGCCGCCACTGTCAGAATGAAAAAGACGAACAATTGCCCGGAAAGATCATTCAGGTAATGCGAGAAGGCAATAAAGTTGAGGTTCACCGCCACCAGCATCAGTTCTATTGCCATCAGCAGCACGATCAGGTTCTTGCGGTTGAGAAAAATGCCAACCACGCCGATGGCAAACAGGATCGCAGCCAGGATAAGGTAGTGGGAGAGCGACAAAGATCCGAACATGTTATTCCCCCTGCTCTCTCTCGCTCGCCATCTTGATGATGCGGAGGCGATCTTTGGCCTTGACGGCAATCTGACGTGATGGATCGAGGTGCTTGACGTCCGTGCGGTGCCGTAGGGTCAGCATCACGGCGGCGATGATGCCCACCAGCAGCACCACCGAGGCCAGTTCAAAGGGATAAACATAGTCGGTAAATAAGAGCCGCCCGAGTTCCTTGGTATTAATGTAGCCGGGCGCCATGACCGGAGCCGGCAGTACATTAAGACCGAAATACTTGCCCGCCAGCACTATTGCCATTTCGGTAACCATGAGCAGGCCGATGGTCAAACCCAGTGGCAGGTGGTTCCAGAAACCTTGTCGTACACGCTCAATATCAATATCGAGCATCATCACGACAAACAGAAACAGCACCATGACCGCGCCAACATAAACCATCACCAGTACCATGGCGAGGAACTCGGCCTGCAATAGAAGCCAGAGTCCGGCGACGTTGAAGAAGGTCAGAACAAGAAACAGTACGGCATGCACGGGGTTGCGGGCGGTAACGACGCGCACCGCTGCAAAGATCGCCAACGCCGCAAATATGTAGAAAACGATTGTCGTGAAGTCCATCATCGCTTACCGGTATTTGGCATCCTGCTCACGCGCCTTGGCGATATCCGCTTCATAGCGGTCTCCATTGGCGAGCAGCATCTGCTTGGTGTAGTAAAGGTCGCCGCGCATCTCGCCGTGATACTCGAATACATTCGTCTCGACAATGGCATCCACAGGACAGGCCTCTTCGCAGAAGCCGCAGAATATGCACTTGGTCAGGTCGATGTCGTAACGCGTGGTACGGCGGCTGCCGTCTGCGCGCTCTTCCGACTCGATGGTGATCGCCATTGCCGGGCACACCGCCTCGCACAGCTTGCAGGCAATGCAGCGCTCTTCCCCGTTCGGGTAGCGGCGCAGCGCATGCAGACCGCGGAAGCGCGGCGACAGCGGGGTTTTTTCTTCAGGATACTGAATGGTGATCTTGGGCACGAACATGTGGCGCCAAGTAACGGCCAACCCTTGCCCCAGTTCGCCGAGAAATAAGCTCTTGATCAGGTCGCGGGCACCCATGGTCATATCCTCGCCGGATCGCCCCAGGAGGGCATGCGCATGCCGCCCTCTTCCGAGTGGAGCGACTGCATACTAAAGTGAGCGTGGGAGACCATTTTTACTTCCAGATGTTAATAGGCGACATCATCCAGATACCGACTACCGGAATCCAAATAAAGCACAGGGGCACGAACACCTTCCAGCCCAGACGCATGATCTGGTCGTAGCGATAGCGCGGGAAAGTGGCACGGAGCCAGAGCAGCATAAACAGGAGGGAACATGCCTTGGCAAGCAACCAGACAAAGCTGTCGGGCAGGAATCCCACGGGTGAAAGCCAGCCACCCAGGAAGAAAATCGAGATCATGATCGAGACCAGAATCATGTTCGCGTATTCAGAGAGAAAGAACAGCGCGAAGGCCATGCCCGAGTATTCAACCATATGGCCGGCGATAATTTCGGACTCACCCTCGACCACGTCGAATGGCGCACGATTGGTTTCAGCCACGCACGAAATCATGTAGACGAAGAACATCGGCAGCAACGGCAGCCAATTCCATGACAGGAATCCCATGCCCATGTCGGCGAACATGCCTTTGCTCTGGCCATGCACGATATCCGTGAGATTGAGGCTGGATGAGATCATCAACACACTGATCAGGGAGAAGCCCATGCAAACTTCATAGGACACCATCTGTGCCGACGATCGTATCGCGGCAAAGAAGGGATACTTCGAATTGGAGGCCCACCCCGCAATGATGATGCCATAGACACCGACTGAACTGATAGACAGCAGGTAAAGGACGCCGGCGTTGATGTCGGCCAGCACATAGCCTTCGGAGAACGGCACCACGGCCCAGACTACCAAAGAGGTGGCGAAGGCCATGGCGGGACCGAGAAAATAGAGGCCTTTGCTGGCTTTTGACGGGACAATGATCTCCTTGAAGACCAGCTTCAGAGCGTCGGCAAACGGCTGAAACAACCCCAACGGGCCAACCCGGTTGGGACCGATACGAACCTGCATCGCGCCAAGCACCTTGCGCTCGGCATAGGTCATGTAGGCCACGCCCAGCAACACCGGCAGGAGTATCCCGACGATTTTTATCAAAATCCACACCACAGGCCAAATGGCGTTCAACAGCGACTGGATGCCCATCACAGCGCCTCCATGGTAATCGTGCCATGCATGGCGCCGAGCTTGGCCGTGGCAGGATGAGCCGCGGCAATGCGTACACAGCCATCAGGCACGCCGCTATCAAGTTGCGCCGCAAGAACAGCCTCGCCCTCGCCCAGACGAATACGCATGTGGTTGCCGGCAACAACGCCGGCTCTGTCCAGCATGGCCGCATTCATGCGCGCGGTAGGCACAGCCGCGTCCCTGGTTTTCTGCAAGCTGGAAGCACGTCGCACCAGTGGGTCGGCAAAATAGGCGGGGACATCGGCAATCCGTTCAATTCCCGCCTCGATCATCACAGACAACGTCACGCTACCGCCAATATTGTTGTCGAGGCCAGGGGCAAACTCGGGAGCAGCGCCGCCAAAAATCTCATTGCGTACATCTTCACTGCTTTCATATTCGAAACCATCGAGATTCAGCAGGTTGCCGAGTACGCGCAGCACCTTCCATGCCGGGCGGGCTTCGCCCAGCGGCTTGTTCACGGCGTAGAAGCTCTGCACCCGGCCTTCGGTATTGACGAAGCTGCCCGAGGTTTCGCTAAAGGGTGCCACCGGCAACAACACGTCAGCATATTCAAGCGCCGCCGCCGATTTGAAGGGCGAGAGCACGACCACCGTCTTCGCCTGGTTTAGTGCCCTAAGAGCCTTGCTGCCGTAGGCGCTATCGAGTTCGGGTTCGGCATGCAACAGCAGATAGGCTTGCAGCGGCTCGGCCAGCATGCGCGAGGCATTCAAACCGCCAGTGGCCGGCAGCGCGTTGGCTATATAACCGCCAACACTGTTGGACGCTTCGCCAAGGAAACCGGACTTACCGCCTAGCAATGCGGCCAGTTGCGCGGCCAATGCATGCAGCGAGGCAGCCTGGGGGTGCTGCTGGGCAAAGTTGCCCAGCAATACAGCACTGTTGTTCCCCGCAATCAGACTCGCGGCGATCTGCTTCGCTTCCGTACCAGGCACTAGAGCTGACAGCCCTGGCAGCAGGGCATTTTCCTCCGTGCCCTTCGCCTCGGCCACGGCCTTCACCACCTCGGCCAGTGCCTGCGGCAGACGCGAGGGCGCGACAATCAACTTGCCAGCGCACTTGAGCAGCAGATCCTCGTCGGTCGAGTGTATTACTGATACCTGGGTACCCCGCTTGACAGCCTGACGCAGGCGTTGCGCAATCAGCGGTTGGTCCTTGCGCAGAAAGGAACCGACGACCAGTACGCGGTCGAGCTTGCTGATCTCGGATATTTTCATGCCCAGCCAGGGTGTGCCATGGCGCTTGCCGTCTAGCGAAAAATCACTCTGGCGCAGACGGAAATCGATGTTGTCGGAACCGAGCCCGCGCAGCAACTTGCCGGCCAGGAACAGTTCTTCCAGCGTCGCCTGCGGACTAGCCAAGGCACCGATGGCGGATGCGCCGCGTTCCTTGGCAACATCGCGCAAGGCGTGGGCAGCATAGTCGAGGGCGGCGTTCCACTCGACCTCTTGCCATTTGCCGCCTTGCTTGACCATGGGTTTTGTCAGGCGTTCGGCGGAATTGAGTCCCTCGTAGGAGAAACGATCCTTGTCCGAAATCCAGCATTCGTTGATGTCTTCATTTTCCAGCGGCAGAACGCGCAACACCTTGTTGTGTATCGTCTGCACAATAAGGTTGGAACCCAGTGCGTCATGCGGACTCACGGTTTTCCGACGCGAAAGCTCCCAAGTCCGCGCGGCGAAGCGGAACGGCTTCGAGGTCAACGCGCCAACCGGACACAGATCGATGATGTTGCCTGAAAGTTCGGTATCGACGGTCCTCTCGACGAAGGGCATGATTTCGGCATGCTCGCCGCGGAAGGCCTGACCCAATTCCATGAAGCCCGCAATTTCCTGCGTGAAGCGCACACAGCGCGTGCAGTTGATGCAGCGGGTCATGTCGGTCGACACCAGCGGACCGAGATTCTTGTTGCTGACGACGCGCTTTTCTTCCTGGTAGCGCGAGGCGGAACTGCCGTAACCGACCGCGAGATCCTGCAACTGGCATTCGCCGCCCTGATCGCAGATCGGGCAATCGAGCGGATGGTTGATGAGCAGGAACTCCATCACGCCCTTTTGCGCCTTGACCGCCATGTCGGAATGCGTAAATATCTTCATGCCTGCCGTCACTGGCGTGGCGCAGGCCGGCAGCGGCTTCGGCGCCTTCTCGACCTGCACCAGGCACATGCGGCAATTGGCCGCGATCGACAGCTTTTTGTGATAACAGAAGTGCGGAATATAGATGCCGAGCTGGTGCGCGGCCTGGATGACGGTACTGCCTTCGGCAACCTGCGCGGTGCGGCCGTCGATTTCGATCTCTAGCATGACGGCCCCGTGTAGAAGGTGCTGCCCGCCCGTTGCACGTCGGGCGGGACCAGACAACGCTTGTTCTCGATATGGAATTCAAATTCCGAGCGATAGTGCTTGATGAAACCGTTGACCGGCATCGCCGCCGCATCGCCCAGTGCGCAGATGGTGCGCCCCATGATGTTCGGTGTGATGGACGACAGCAAATCAAGATCACCGGGACGCCCCTCGCCATTCTCGATGCGATGCACGATGCGATACATCCAGCCGGTACCTTCGCGGCAGGGCGTGCATTGGCCGCAGGATTCCTCGAAATAGAAGTAGGACAGACGCTCCAGCGCCTTCACGGCGCAGACGGTTTCGTCCATCACGATCACCGCGCCCGAGCCGAGCATGGAGCCGGCCTTGGCGATCGAGTCGTAATCCATGGTGAGATCCATCATCATCTCGCCGGGAATCACCGGCGCCGATGAGCCGCCTGGAATCACCATCTTGAGCTTGCGGCCGCCGCGCATGCCGCCAGCCATTTCCAGCAGCTTGGCGAACGGCGTACCGAGCGGCACCTCGTAATTGCCGGGCTTGTTGACGTGGCCCGACACGGAAAACAATTTGGTGCCGCCATTGTTGGGTTTGCCGAGATTCAGGTAGGCCTCGCCGCCCATCCTGAAGATGAAGGGCACCGCCGCGAAAGTCTCGGTATTGTTGATCGTGGTTGGCTTGCCGTAAAGACCGTAGCTGGCGGGAAACGGCGGCTTGAAGCGCGGCTGCCCCTTCTTGCCTTCAATGGATTCGAGTAACGCCGATTCCTCGCCGCAAATATAAGCACCCCAACCGTGATGCGCAAACAGGTCGAAATCAAGTCCCGAACCAAGGATGTTCTGCCCCAGGAAACCGGCGGCGCGCGCTTCATCCAGCGCCTGTTCGAAGCGCTCGTAAATTTCGAATATCTCGCCGTGGATGTAGTTATAGCCGCGCGCGGCACCAACCGCGTAACCGGCGATGATCATGCCTTCGATCACCGAATGCGGATCGTAGCGCAGGATGTCGCGATCCTTGAAGGTTCCCGGCTCGCCTTCATCCGTATTGCAGACGATATACTTTTCGGGCGCGTTCTTCGGCATGAAACTCCACTTCAGGCCAGCCGGAAAACCCGCGCCGCCGCGGCCGCGCAACACGGAGGTCTTGACCTCGGCGATGACCTGATCAGGAGAAATCTTTTCGGTGAGTATCTTGCGCAAGGCTTCGTAGCCACCGCGTTCGACATAATCCTTCAGATGCCAGCCGGCATCGCCCTTCGTCCATCCTGCCGTCAATAACGGATTGATCGCACCAAGAAACGCCATTATTTGCACTCCGCGAGCAATTTGTCGATCTCTTCGGGCGTCATGAAGCTCTTCATGTGGATATTGTTAACCAGCATCACCGGCGCATCGCCGCAAGCGCCCATGCACTCGCCTTCCTTGAGGGTGAACTTGCCGTCGGCCGTGGTTTCATTGAAGTCGATGCCGAGCTTCTGCTTCACGTATTCGGCGGCGTGGACGCCGCCGGAAAGCGCGCATGGCAGATTGGTACACACTGTCAGCTTGTATTTGCCAACCGGGTGCAAATCGTACATGTTGTAAAAGCTGGCGACCTCATAAACAGCCATCGGCGCCATGCCGAGAACCTGGGCGACTTCCGCGATGGTCTCCTTGGCCAGCCAGCCCTTCTCTGCCTGCGCGATACGCAGTGCTGCCATCGCGGCAGACTGCTTCTGGTCTGCCGGGTACTTGCTGACCTCGCGGTCGATTTTCTTGAATGCGTCTTCGCTCAGCATGGTTTTATCTGTCAACGTCGCCAAACACGATGTCCATGGTTCCAATGATGGTCACCACATCGGCGATCATGTGGCCTTTTGCCATTTCATCCATGGCAGAAAGATGGGTAAACGCCGCGGAACGCAGCTTCATGCGGTAGGGCTTGTTGGCACCATCGGAAATCAGATAGACACCGAACTCGCCCTTGCCATGCTCCACGGCGGCATAGACCTCACCGGCGGGAACATGTATGCCTTCGCTGTAAAGCTTGAAGTGATGAATCAGCTCTTCCATGCTGCCCTTCATCTTCTCGCGCGAAGGCGGCGCCACCTTGTGGTTGTCAGTAATCACCGGGCCGGGATTCTCGCGCAACCAGGCAACACACTGCTTGATGATGCGGTTGGCCTGGCGCATCTCTTCCATGCGTACCAGATAGCGGTCATAACTGTCACCATTGGTGCCAACCGGAATATCAAAGTCGAGACGGTCGTAAACCTCGTAGGGCTGCTTCTTGCGCAGGTCCCATTCGATGCCGGAACCACGCAGCATCGGGCCGGTGAAGCCCAACTGCAACGCCCGCTCGGGCGTTACGATACCGACATCAACCAGACGCTGCTTCCAAATGCGGTTGTCGGTAAGCAGGGTTTCGTAGTCGTCGCAGCAGCCTGAAAAACGATTGGCAAAGTCTTCGATGAAGTCAAGCAGCGAACCGGAGCGCGCCGTGTTGAGCGCCTTCACCCTCTCGGCATCCTTGAACTTGTTGACCGTGTAGCACGGCATGCTATCGGGCAGATCGCGATAGACACCACCCGGCCGGTAGTAGGCCCCATGCATGCGCGCACCGGAAACGGCTTCCATCATGTCGACGATGTCCTCGCGCTCGCGGAACGTATAGAGCACCATGGTCATGGCACCGACGTCCATGGCATGGGCACCGATGCTGAGCAGATGGTTATGAATGCGCGTCAGTTCGTCGAACATCACCCGGATGTACTGTGCTCGCAGGGGTACTTCAACCCCAAGGAGTCTCTCAACCGCCATCACGTAGGGATGCTCGTTGATGAACACCGAGGTGTAGTCAAGCCGATCCAGATAGGGAAGCGTCTGCGTCCACGTCTTATGCTCGGCGAGTTTTTCGGTACCACGGTGCAGCAAGCCAATGTGCGGATCGGCGCGCACCACTACCTCGCCATCGAGTTCAAGCACCAAGCGCAACACACCGTGCGCAGCAGGGTGTTGCGGGCCGAAGTTCAATGTGTAATTCTTGATTTCAGCCACGACGCGAGTCCCCGTAGTTTTCTTCGCGGATAATGCGCGGCGTGACTTCGCGCGGTTCGATGGTCACCGGCTGGTAAATCACCCGTTTCTGATCCGGGTCGTAGCGCATTTCAACATAACCCGAGACCGGAAAATCCTTGCGGAAGGGGTGGCCGATGAAGCCGTAGTCGGTCAGGATGCGACGCAGATCGGCATGCCCCTCGAACATGATGCCGAAAAGATCGAAAGCCTCGCGTTCGAACCAGTTGGCGCTGTTCCAGATCGGCGTCACGGAATCAAGCACGGGAAAGCTGTTGTCGGTAGCAAACACACGCAAGCGCAGGCGCCAGTTGTGGCTGACAGAGAGCAGATGGCTGACGGCAGCGAACCTGGGCGCTGCATCAAGCTTTTCCTGGGATATGGGTGCCGTCTCTCCATAGGCGGCGTAATCGACGCCACATAAATCACTCAACTGCTCGAAGCGCAGGTCCACATCATCGCGCAATGTTTTCGCCACGGACAAATAATCGGCCGCGGCCACTACTAGAGTCACCTCGCCACCGACGGTGACAAGGCTAACGATGCGTTCGCCCAGTACGCTATTTAAATTTTGACAAAGCTTTTCCAGCTTGGCGCTCATGGCAATATCAGCAGGTCAATGTATGGGCAACGTTAATAGATTAGCGGCGGGCGATTGTTGAAGTACGCCTGATCTTGTTCTTCAACTGAATGATGCCGTAGAGCAACGCTTCCGGCGTCGGCGGGCAGCCAGGCACGTAGATATCGACTGGCACGATGCGATCAACGCCACGCACCACCGAATAAGCATAATGGTAATAACCGCCGCCGTTGGCGCAGGAACCCATCGAAATCACCCAACGCGGTTCGGGAATCTGGTCATAAACCTTGCGTAGCGCGGGAGCCATCTTGTTGGTCAACGTGCCGGCAACAATCATTAGATCCGACTGGCGCGGAGTAGCCCGGAACAACATGCCAAAGCGGTCGATGTCATAGCGCGCGGCGCCAGTGTGAATCATTTCGATCGCGCAACAGGCAAGGCCAAAAGTCACTGGCCACACTGAACCGGTACGCGCCCAGTTAATGAGTTTATCGAGCGAGGTAGTAACAAAACCTTCCTGCATCAGTCCTTCGATACTCATGGCGCCTCCATGAGGTGACATGAGCCACCATATTCAAGCACTCCCACTCCCTGCCTCTCCCTCCAAGTGGGAGAGGTGACTAATTGCCCCTGCCCTCGGGGCAGGGGACAGGGGATAGGTGCTTCATTTTCCCATGGGCCAAGGGCGCCCACGAACATGCTGGCCACGGTAGAAAGAAATGAAAAATGCATGACGCTCTTATTCCCAGTCCAGGGCGCCTTTGGCCCAGGCATAGATATAGCCGACAAGCAGGATGGCGAGAAACACCAGCATCTCGATGAATCCGAAGAACTTGACCTCAGGGGTATTGACGATCTCTTTAAAAATCGTCGCCCAGGGGAAGAGGAAGGCAATTTCCAGATCGAACAAAATAAAGAGGATGGCGATCAGGTAATAACGCACATCGAATTTCTGACGTGCGTCTTCAAAGGGTTCAAAACCGCATTCATATGCGGAATTTTTTTCTGCATCGGGCCGGTGCGGAGCAACAAACCAGCCCAGTATAATTGGCAGACACCCAACAACAGTGCCAACAACCATAAATACCAATATTGAAAAATAACTTTCCAACATATCCACTTTGCGGTATTCGCCGCATCACTCGGTGCCTGCAAATGCAGGCACACCTTGTTACCTGGTGCCGACGGTGAGACTCGAACTCACACGACTTTCGTCACTACCCCCTCAAGATAGCGTGTCTACCAATTTCACCACGTCGGCCCAACCACATCTATCGCTTTTGCATACTAACTATGCCGCCGAGTGGCAGGAACTCTGCTACCCAAATTATATATCAACTTTCTTCGCAGCAATTAACTTTGCCACGAAGAAAGTTTCGCTCAAATACCTGCCAGATAAACCACTGTCGCAATACTGCCCACTCCCGCGAGCGCATAGAACACGATGGCAACCAAGGTGTCGGCACGCAGGCCAAAGTCAAAGCAGGTAATGCGCAACCGGTGTGCCTGGCTCCAAAGCAGCAGGAAGATCACGACGAAGGTCACCACCTTGCCGAACCAGTGCGCGACTACGCTATGCAGCTTCACATAGTCGAGGCCGGGAGGGACATGACCAGTCGCGGCAAGCAGGAAAAGCAAAATCAGGATCGGCGCAACGAACGCGGCGACCGTGCCGCCCGCTGCGAAGGTACCCCAGATGATGGGTTTATTCGACTTGGCCATGATCAGTAGACTCCCCACAGAACGATCAACGACAGCACAACCCAAATTGCATAATGCGCGTTGCGCACCAGACTGTCCGGCGCCATGTCCTCGCCGAACTGCAGCGGCAAAGCCTTGGGTGCGACGTTAAACCAGGTGAAAGTATTGTAAAGCGCGAAGGCCAAAGCCAGTGCCAGGAAAAGTATATAGCCTGGTGTCTGTATTTGCATCAGAAAACTTTCCCATTGCGTCTGCCCCTGGGATAAACGGCCAAGACCGCAAAGCAAAATCGCAGTGAAGATGCCGATGAAAATCGACGTCACCTCGCGCGCCATATAGCGCATATAGCGTGGCATCCGGAAGTACCAAGTGGTCGGCGGACATTCGCGTACGTAGGGTCTGCGGCTCATTTTTTCACCCATGTCATAAAGTGCTCGAGATACCAGTCGACGGTGCTGGCCACCTTCACCTGCTGCAGTGCCGCCGCCGGGTCAACATGCTTCGGACAAACCTCTGAACATGCGCCGACAAACGTACACTCCCAGACGCCTTCATTGGTCGCGACTTCTTCCTGACGTTCATCACGCCCGCCGTCCCGCGAATCCAGGTTATACCGGTGAGCCAGAGTAATTGCTGCAGGTCCGATGAACTTCGGATGCAGGCCATACTCAGGGCAGGCTGCATAGCAAAGCATGCAATTGATACACATGGCGAACTGCCGGTAACGTTTCAGTTGCGCCGGCGTCTGCTTGTATTCACCTTCGGTCGGTGCGCGTTTTTCGCCTTCTATCAGATAGGGTTTAACGCGTTTCAGCTTGGCCATGAAGTCGTCCGCAACGGTAACCAGATCGCGCTCGATCGGGAAGTGGGCCAGCGGCTCGATCCGAATCACACCGGTGTAATCACGCAACATAGCCTTGCAGGCGAGCTTCGGCTCGCCATTGATCATCATGCCGCAGCTGCCGCACACCTGCATGTGGCAGGACCAGCGATAGGCCAGCGTCGGGTCGAGATTGTCCTTGAGATAATTAAGGGCATCGAGCACGCACCATTCGTTGATGCAGGGGACCGAATAACGCTGAAGTCTCGGCTCCTGATCCGTCTCGGGGTTGTAGCGCAGCACTTCGAGCTCAACCTGTCGAGCTCCCATTCTGTTTTCAGTCATTTCTTGGCTCCCGAGTAATCGCGTACACCCGGTTGGGACTTTGTGATCACCACATCTCGATAGTCAATACTCGGCGCTTCCAAGCCTTTGAAGTAGGCCATTGAGTGTTTCAGATACTTGACATCGTCGCGCGCCGTGTAGTCGAGGCGCTGGTGGGCGCCGCGCGACTCCTTGCGCTCGCGTCCGCTCGTCATCAGAGCTTCGGCGCAGTCAAGCATATTGCCCAACTCCAGCGCCGAAAGCAGATCGGTGTTGTAGACGTTGGTCTTGTCGTGCAGCGTGATGTCCTGGTAGCGGTGGCGCAGTTCAGAGAGCTTCTTGCAGCTCTTGTCCATGCCTTCCTGAGTACGGTAGATGCCGGCACCTTCTTCCATGGTATCGGTCATTTCCTTGCGCAGGCCGGCGATCGACTCCTTGTCGGAATTGCGCATGAACAACTCACGTATCTTGGATTGATTGGCTTCGGCCTGCGCCGTCAGCGCCGCTTCATTGCCCGGCCTGACGCCAGCCGCGTAAGAGGCGGCCGACAGTGCAGCACGGTGACCGAAGACGAGGATCTCGACCAGGGAATTGGAGCCGAGGCGATTGGCGCCGTTGATGCTGACGCAGGCACACTCGCCGGCTGCGAACAGACCGGGCAGCGAAGTTGCGGATTTAGTATCGGTGTGAATGCCGCCCATCATGTAGTGCATCACCGGACGGATCGGTATCATCTCATGCACCGGGTCCAAGCCCAAGTAACTAATGCAGATGTCACGCACGAAAGGCAGTCTTTCGTCCATCTTCTTCTCGCCCAAGTGGCGCATGTCCAGCCAGACGCAGTCGCCCCAATCAGTCTTGACGGCGCGCCCCTTCTGCATCTCACCCCAGATGGCTTGACTGACGCGGTCGCGCGGGCCCAACTCCATGGTCTTCAGCACCGGCTTGCCCTTGGGTGTCTCCGGCCCCATGCCGTAGTCTTGCAGAAAGCGGTAGTTGTCCTTGTTCAGCAGCACGCCGCCTTCGGCGCGACAAGCTTCTGTCAACAACGTACCGGTATTGGGCAACCCAGTCGGATGGTATTGCACGAATTCCATGTCCTTCAGCGGTGCGCCGGCACGGTAGGCCATGGCCATGCCATCCCCGGTATTGACGTTGCCATTGGTGTTGAAGGGGAACATGCGCCCGGCACCGCCGCCAGCGATAATCACGGCTTTGGCGTTGAAGCGACGCATCTGGCCGGTACGCATCTCGATCGCGGTAAGCCCCTGGCAGCGCCCATCATCGACCAGCAGGTCGGTGGCGAAATATTCGTCGAAGCGTTGGATCTGCGGGAACTGTAGCGAGGTCTGGAACAGGGCGTGCAGAATATGAAAGCCTGACTTGTCGGCGGCAAACCAAGTACGCTGGATCTTCATGCCGCCGAAGGGGCGCACCGCCACAGAACCGTCTTCTTCTCGGTTCCATGGGCAGCCCCAGTGTTCCAGTTGCATCAGTTCCTTTGGTGCCTCGTGAATGAAGTACTCGACCGCATCCTGGTCGCACAACCAATCGCCGCCACCCACCGTATCATGGAAGTGATGGTCGTAGCTGTCGTCAGGCTTGATCACCCCCGCCGCGCCACCTTCCGCCGCGCAGGTATGGCTGCGCATCGGATAGACCTTTGAGATCAGGGCAATGCGCAAATTCGGTGCTTCCTGCGCCAGCGCAATGGCAGCGCGCAACCCGGCTCCTCCGGCCCCTATGATGGCCACATCTGTCTGGATCGTCTCCATTACCTCTCCTCAAACATCAATACAAACACAAACGAGCGCATACACGATTCCTTCGCAGGTTGTGACATGAACCAGCCCCTCATCAAGGCTGGGGTTTTACCGCACGGTGAAATCCAATCATGCCGGCCAGCAGGGTTTTTGCCGATACATCGCAGAAACCCTGTCGGCGCAACACTTCGGACAGCTCATCCGCCGAATAGAACATCTCCAGCGCGTCGATAAAATATTTCTTGGCGTTCATCGCGGCAGTGCCGCTCCTGAACAACAGGCCGGTAATCGCAAGGCAGCTGCGCAGATATCCATAATAGAGTTTCTCGACGGTAGGACTGCCCGGCCGCAGCATGTCGCAATGGTGGAAGCTCCCACCCGGCTTGAGTACGCGGCGAATTTCCTTGAATATCTCTTCAACGCGAAGGTGCCGCGTCGCATATTGCAGCGTGACCCGGTCGAAATAATTGTCAGGAAAGGGAATCGTATGCACATCGCAAATCGTGCTGTCGATGTGCAGACCCAAGGCCTCCGCTCGCTGCCGACCCACCGTCTGCATTGCCTCGCTACGATCAATGGCATGCACCTTGAGGTTGGGTTCGCGCTTCAGCAATGCAATACCGACAGCATTAGTGCCGGCACAGACATCCAGCACCCTCAGATCCGGAGCGACAGGAATGGTCGCCATGAAGCTGGAGCGGAACCAGTTCCATAATCCAAGGCTGGCGACAAAATTGGCGCGGTCATAATAAGGCGCCACATCGACAAAGATATCGTGTAAATCCCGCTTCCAGATGGTTGAAAAGCGCTTTTCGCGCAACTCCTCGCGCAGTGCGAGTGGGGGTGGAGGGCTCATGGGCAGGATTATCGCTTATTGTCTTTTTGTTAGGCTCAGGGTCGAGCAATAATTAGCTATATATGTTACATCCGACTTGGCCGGCAGATTTGATTTATATCAAATCTGCCGGCGGGATGCAAAGGAGATGCCATCATCTTCCGTGCATGAGAAGCACGTTTTGTCATAACAACTAATGAACGGCATCACGATGGCCAGCTTGTTATTTTGGAATTTCTTTGGCCTTCGAATCCGCGGCAGGTGCCGTCGGAGCAGCCGGTAGCGGCACCGGTACTTGCACCTTGGCCTTGTCCATCACGCTGCCGGCAGCGCGCGGGCGATTGGTGGCAATATAGGATAACGACAGGCTGGTGATGAAAAAAACCGCCGCCAGCACCGCCGTCGCGCGCGACAGAAAATTGGCCGAGCCACTGGAGCCGAACAGGCTGCCGGAAGCACCGCTGCCGAAAGCCGCCCCCATGTCGGCACCCTTGCCATGCTGAATCAGTACCAGCCCGATGACGGAAATGCCAACCAGAATGTGAATGGCGAGTACGAAGTTGTATGTAAAATCCATATTAATCCCTCAATCAATCATGCTGCTGCACAAATGGCAAGAAAATCCGCCGCCACCAGCGATGCGCCGCCGATCAAACCACCGTCGATATCGGGCTGACCGAACAATTCCTGCGCGTTGGACGGCTTGACGCTGCCGCCATAAAGAATCCGCACCCCTTGTGCCACGCCCGCGTCCTCCTGCGCGATGCGAGCCCGGATCAGGGCATGTACTTGCTGCGCCTGCTGCGGACTTGCCGTCCTGCCGGTACCAATCGCCCATACCGGCTCGTACGCAACCACGGCATGTGCCAATGCACCGATACCAGCAACAGCGAGCACCGCGTTTAACTGTCTTGTCACCACGGCGGCGGTAATATCGGCCTCGCGCTCGGCCAGTGTCTCGCCGACGCACAAAATGGGGGTCACCCCCGCCTTTAGCGCTGCACTAAACTTGGCGGCCACCACGGTATCGGTATCGCCGTAAAACGAGCGCCGTTCCGAATGACCGACGATAGCGTAGATACAGCCGAAGTCTGTCAGCATGGTTGCGCTAACCTCGCCGGTATAAGCACCGGTCGCATGTTCTGAGACATCCTGCACACCCCATGCCACGGCACTGCCGCCCAGTACCGAGCGCGCCTGCGCCAGATAGGGATAGGGCACGCACAATGCCACATCGATCCCACCCGCGTCCGTGCCGCTGCGCACTGCATTTAGCAGGCCCAGATTGCTGGCAAGGCTGCCATGCATTTTCCAGTTGCCGGCGACGAAGGATTTGCGCATGGGAGAAATCAAGGGGTTAAAGCGAGGGATGAAGCTGTGCAATTTTAGCCGCCACAGCCCATGCGGTCAAATCGCAGCGGTCAAGTCAGGCTGCCAGACTTGCTGAAACAATCAGCCTTGCGGCAGGAAACACGGCTTTGAACGTACTGCCCGCACCGAGAGCCGAATCGATTTCCAACCGCGCCTGATGGTTGAGCAGGGCATGCTTGACGATCGCCAGTCCCAGGCCGGTACCGCCGGTCTGCGCCGAGCGCCCTTTGTCGACACGATAGAAACGTTCCGTGAGCCGGGGCAGGTGCTCGGCCGCGATACCGATGCCGTTATCGGCGACACTGAACACCGGTGCTCCATTCTCGGTGTGCCAGCGCAGCTTGATGATGCCTCCCGCCGGTGTATAGCGCACGGCGTTGCTGACAAGGTTGCCGAAGGCACTGCGCAGTTCATTGACGCTACCCAGCAGGTTGCCAGCCTCATCCTGTACTTCGAATACATGTTTCCCATTGCTCAGGGCGCGGCCATCCTCGACCAGCGCCGCAATCAGGGCCGGCATGTCGACCACTTCCCCGGGCAGGGGTTGCTGACGATTTTCCAGTTTCGACAACGTGAGCAGGTCGCCGACCAGGCGATTCATACGCTGCGCCTGATCGTGCAACATATTGGTGAAATTCGCCCGCGTCGCCGGATCCATGCCGGGGTCGTGTACGAGGTGTTCAAGAAAGCCGAGCACCACGGTCAGCGGCGTGCGCAATTCATGCGATACGTTGGCGACAAAGTCGCGGCGCATGGTTTCGACGCGCTCGATTTGCGACACATCGCGCGACAGCAGCAGCCGGTTGCTCACCGCAAACGGGATCACGACGACGGAGAACACGCGCGCATCGGATGGCACCGAACGCAGCAACAGCGGTTCACTGAAATTACTACCGCCGATATATTCGGCAAAACCCGGCTGGCGCAGCAGATTCGTCACCAGCGTGCCGCCGTCGCGCCCGGGATCGAGGCCGAACTGCGCCTGTGCCGCCGGGTTGAACCAGTCGATGCGGTTCTCGCTGTCGAGCATGATCACGCCATCGGGCAAGGCACCCGCCGCTTCGCGGAACCGCTCCAGCGAGGCAGCAAGATTGGCACGGCTGCGTTCCTGATCGCGCTGGGCGCGATAGAGGTCGGCGAACACCTGACCCCAGGCGCCACTGGCATCGGGTACGGTCTCGGTAGCCGGCGATTGCAGCCACTTGCGCAACTGGTTGAGCAGACGCCAATGCAATATCACGGCAATCAGCAACAGCAGGCAGGCCATTATCAATGCCGCCGTGATGCCGAAGAAGACGCCGATCACCATACAGGGCAAGGCGCCCAGCAGCAGCCGCAGGAACAGCGAGTTCCAGAAGTTCATTGCTGTTGCTGTGCCGGGCTGACCCGCGTCGACATCTTGTATCCAACACCGCGCACGGTCTCGACCAGTTCCTCGCCATCGTCGCCCAGGCAGGCGCGCAGCCGTCGTACGTAGACATCCACCGTGCGTTCCTCGATGAAGCGGTGGTCACCCCACACCGCATTGAGCAGTTGCTGGCGGCCGAAAACGCGATTGGGATGCGACATCAGGTAATGCAGCAGCTTGTATTCGGTGGGGCCAATTTCGACCTCGCTGCTGTCAAGCATTACCGTATGTGCCGAAGGATCGAGCTTGAGCCGGCCCAATTCGATGAGGTCGCCGCTATGCTGCGGCGCGCGCCGGCGCAGCACGGCACGGATGCGCGCCACCAGTTCGCGCGGACTGAATGGCTTGGGCAGGTAATCATCGGCGCCAATCTCCAGTCCCGCAACACGGTCGCTTTCGTCAGCGCGCGCCGTCACCATGATCATTGGCAACTCGCGCGTGCGCGGGTTCTGCCGCAACTGGCGCGCGAAGACACTGCCCGACATGCCGGGCAGCATCAGGTCCACCAGCACCACATCGGGCAGCACGCTGGCAACCGCCGTTTGGGCCTCTTCCGCCGAACCCACAATCTGCACATTAAACCCCGCCTGCACCAGTGAGTAGCGCAGCACTTCCTGGATCGAGGCATCGTCTTCGATGACCAGCACACGCGTACTCATGATTGAGTTCCATCTGACAGCGCTTCGCGCTCAAGCTGATCGATGCCGATATGCCGCACATTCTTGCCCTTGACGATGTAGATCACACTCTCGGCGATGTTCTTGACGTGATCGCCGATGCGCTCCAGGGCTTTCGAGACAAAGACGATGTCGAGCACAGTCGATATGGTGCGCGGGTCTTCCATCATGTAGGTGATCAGCACACGCAAAAAGCTGCGGAAGTTTTCATCCACCGTCTTGTCCTCACGCACGATGCGCGCTGCTGCGACCGGATCGAGGCGCACGAAAGCGTCAAGCACGTCGCGCAGCATGCGCACGCCGGCATCGCCCATGATGCGAACATCATTGAGACGCGGCACCAGCAGATGGTCGCGCTGGTAGATCTGGCGCCCCATGCGCGCAATCTTGTCGGCCTCGTCGCCAATGCGCTCCAGATCAGTCACAATCTTGCTCACCGCCATCACCATGCGCAGGTCGCCGGCGGTCGGCTGGCGGCGCGCGATGAGGTGGGCGCAGTCGTCGTCGATGCTGACTTCGAAGGCGTTGACCTGGTGGTCATCGGCAATGACCCGCTCAAAGCCATCCTTGTCGCCGTTCATGAAGGCTTCCACGGCGTGGCTGATCTGGGTTTCGACCAGGCCGCCCATCTGCATCACGCGCGAGCGCAGCTCTTCCAGTTCGGAATCGAATTTTTTCGATACGTGTTCGGACATAAGTGCCATGTTTGCTCTCCTAGCCGAAACGGCCGGTTATGTAGTCTTCAGTCCGCTTGTCGCGCGGTTTGATGAAAATGTCATCGGTGCGGCCGAACTCGACCAGTTCGCCCAGATACATGTAGGCGGTAAAGTCGGAAACGCGCGCCGCCTGCTGCATATTGTGGGTAACGATGGCAATCGTGAACTCATCCTTGAGCTCGCTCACCAGTTCTTCGATGCGCATGGTCGAGATAGGATCCAGCGCCGAGGTCGGCTCGTCGAGCAACAGCACCTGCGGCTTGACCGCGATGCCGCGCGCGATGCACAGGCGCTGCTGCTGGCCGCCCGACAGGCTCATGCCGCTCTGGCCCAGCTTGTCTTGCACCTCGCCCCACAGCGCCGCCTTCTTCAGCGACCATTCGACGCGCTCGTCCATTTCGACACGCGACAGCCGTTCATGCAGACGCACGCCGAAGGCGATGTTTTCATAAATCGACATTGGAAACGGCGTCGGCTTCTGGAACACCATGCCGACCCGCGCACGCAGCGCGTTGAGATCGGTGCCGCGTTCCAGGATGTTGGTGCCGTCCAGCAGCAGTTGTCCCTCGGCGCGCTGCTCGGGATACAGGTCGTACATGCGGTTCATGGTCCTTAGCAGCGTGGATTTGCCGCAGCCGGACGGACCGATGAAGGCCGTCACCTTGCGCTGATAAATGTCGAGGTTGATGTTGCGCAACGCCCGATATTTGCCGTAAAAGAAATTGAAGTCCCTGAATACAATCTGCGCCTTCAAATCGGCTGCCGACTCCTGCATGACGGGTTCGCGTTCAATTTTCACTGTGTACATCTCCTGCGTCATGAATGCTTTTTCCTGAACACGACCCTGGCCAGAATATTCAATAGCAGAACGCCAAGGGTGATCAAAAATACCCCCGCCCAGGCAAGTCCCTGCCATTCCTTGAAGGGACTCATGGCGAATTTGAAAATAGTCACCGGCAGCGTCGCCATCGGTTTTTGCATGTCCAATGTCCAGAACTGATTGGACAGCGAGGTAAACAGCAGCGGCGCCGTTTCGCCCGAGATGCGGGCCACTGCCAGCATGATCCCGGTCATGATGCCGGTCAGCGAGGCACGCACGGTGATTTTGCCGATCACCGTCCATTTTGGCGCACCGAGCGCGAAGGCCGCTTCGCGCACGGTATTGGGCACCAATTGCAGCATGTTTTCCGTCGTTCTCAGGACCACCGGAATTACGATCAGGGCCAGGGCCATGACGCCAGCCATGGCCGAGAAATGGCCCACTCTGGCCACATAAATTTCGTAAACAAACAAACCAATGATGATCGACGGCGCCGACAGCAACAGGTCATTGACGAAGCGGGTCGTATGGCCCAGCCAAGTGTGCTTGCCATACTCGGCCAGATAAATGCCGGCCATCATGCCGACCGGTGTGCCTACCAGCGTGGCCAGCAAAATCAGGATCAGGCTGCCGGCAATGGCATTCGCCAGCCCGCCATCGGCAGAACCGGGTGGCGGCGTCATTTGCGTAAACAAGTTGAGGGAAAAGCTTGCCAGGCCCAGGTCGATGGTGGTGGTCAGAATCCATGCCAGCCAGAACAGGCCAAATGCCATGGCCAACAACGAAACAGTCAACGCCAAGCGATTTTTGAACTTGCGCACCCGCCCCAGGTTCATCAACATTGGAGTGCCCTCCCCCCAACCCCCTCCCCAGGGAAGGGGGTGACGATTGTTCGCGAGCGGTGCCCGCTCCATGTGCTTGACTGCACCGCCCTTGGGGCGGCCCGGCGGGCGGCGCTCATGTCTTGCTTCCCTCTGCGGCCGACAAGCGCATCAACATCAGCTTGGAGCAGGCCAGAACCACCAGCGTGATGAAAAACAGGATCAGGCCCAGTTCGATCAGCGACGCCGTATATATCTCGGATTCGGCTTCGGCAAACTCGTTCGCCAGCGCCGAAGCGATGCTGTTGCCGGGCAGGAACAAGGAAAATCCGTTGAAGAAATTCATGTTGCCGATCAGGAAAGTGACGGCCATGGTCTCGCCCAGCGCACGACCGAGGCCGAGCATGATGCCGCCGACAACCCCCACCTTGGTATAGGGCAGCACAATGTTCCACACCACTTCCCAGGTCGTCGCACCAAGCGCGTAGGCCGACTCCTTGAGCATCGCCGGCGTCACCTCGAACACATCGCGCATCACCGAGGCGATGAATGGAATCGTCATTACGGCAAGAATTACCCCGGCGCAAAGGATCCCGATCCCCAGCGGCGCCCCTTCGAATAATTTACCCAGCAGGGGAACATTGCCCAGCGTATTGGCCAACGCCGGCTGCACGTACTTGCCGAAGATGGGAGCGAACACCAGCAAACCCCACATGCCGTAAACAATGCTCGGTATGCCGGCGAGTAACTCAATCGCAATACCGAGCGGCCGACGCAGCCAGGGGGGGGAAAGTTCTGTCAGAAACAAGGCAATGCCGAAACTGATCGGCACCGCGATCACCAGGGCCACCAGCGATGTCGCCAGCGTGCCGTAGATCGGAATCAACGCACCGAATTTCTCCATCGGCGGATTCCAGTCGCCGGTCCAGAGAAAAGTCCAGCCAAATTGCCTGATCGCCGGCATCGCGCCGATGAACAAGGAAATAATGATGCCAATCAGCATCAGCAAAGTCGCCAGCGCGAAAAATCGCGTCAGGTTGAAAAACAGGATATCGCCGAAAGGACGCCGGGGAGTTGGGCTCACGCTACTTGTTCTGGTTGCCACAGCGTTGTTCAAGGTGGTCCCTAGACAGAAAGCCCGCACCGCCAACTGGCGGTGCGGGATACGCACAGTTTATTACTTGCCGCTCCAGACCGGTTTGCCCGAGGCGTCCTTGATGTCCGTCCATGACTTGTGGATCAGCTTGACCAAGCTCTCGGGCAAAGGAACATAATCGAGTTCCAGCGCCATTTGTCCACCGTTCTTGTAGGCCCATTCAAAGAACTTGAGCACTTCCGCGCCCTGCTCCGGCTTGTCCTGTACCTTGTTCATAATGATGAAAGTGGCGCCGGAAATCGGCCATGCATCCTTTTCCGGCTGGTTGGTCAGGATCGCGTAGAACGCAGACTTGGTCCAGTCCGCGGCAGCCGCGGCCGACTTGAAAGTTTTATCGTCGGGCAGCGGGTAATTGCCGGCCGCATTTTGCAGCAGCGTATAAGTCATCTTGTTCTGCTTGGCATAGGCGTACTCGACATAACCGAGCGAGCCCGGGATGCGCTGCACGAAGGCCGACACGCCCTCGTTGCCCTTGCCGCCGAGACCCACCGGCCATTGCACGGCCGTGCCTTCACCAACCTTGGTTTTCCATTCTTTGCTGACCTTGGACAGGTAGTTGGTAAAAATGAAAGTCGTGCCGGAACCATCGGCACGGCGCACGACAGCGATGGCCTGGTCGGGAAGAGCCACGCCTGGATTGAGGTCGGCCAGCGCCTTGTCGTTCCACTTGACGATCTTGCCCAGATAAATGTCGGCCAGCACTGGGCCGGTCAGCTTGATTTTGCCGGACGGAACGCCAGGCAGGTTGTACACCAGCACTTCGCCGCCGATCACGGCCGGGAACTGCATCAGGCCACCCTTGTCGAGATCTTCCGGCTTGAGCGGCATGTCGGAGGCGCCGAAATCGACGGTCTTGGCGGTGATCTGCTTGATGCCGCCGCCGGAGCCGATCGACTGGTAGTTGATCTTGTTGCCGGTGGCCTTTTGATAGGCATCGGCCCATTTTGCATAAATCGGGGCGGGAAAAGTTGCCCCGGCGCCCGTCACTTCCACGGCCTGGGCCGAGCCAAACACCAGACCAGCGGTCGCCGCCAGGGAAATCAATCTGAAATTGCGCATTGCCAAATCCTTCCCAAAAGGAGTTGAAACTCGATGAAGACATTGCGCAGTCTAGGGAGGCTGTGTGACATGAATGTGACACACGGCAGAAATATTACAGCGGACCGACTTGCCATTAGAAGATGAAGGCGCGGGAAAATCGCCGCAATCGCAGGGCGCCACCATGCCGCCTGCCTGTTCAAACCGGAGATCGCACACATGCTGCTGGACGGCCCTACACTGCTCGCACGAATGTTGCAACAGGCCAGGGAATTCGCGACATCCTGGTCGGCGCCCGAACGCGCGCGGCACTGGCGGTGCTGTATCGATCATTGACGAATTAGAATCAGAAACATTTCACCACGGCGACACGGCGGGCACTTCGAGAAACAAAGACAAGGCATTTACAAGGATATGGGGAAAGACAAAGTCGAAATGTTTTCTGGTTTTGCTTTTCTCCGTGTGCTCCATGCTTTCCATGGTTATTGCTTTTGCCTTTCGCCGTGCCCGCCGTGTCGCCGTGTCGCCGTGTCGGCGTGGTTAATTGCTTTTAGATGGAAACAACTTATGGACAACGCTACTGAAAGTCCCTTCAAGGGCAAGACCGGCCTGCGCCGTGTCTGGAACGCCTTCGGCTATTCGCTGGCCGGCTTCTCTGCGGCCTATCGCCATGAAGATGCATTTCGCCAGGAGGCATGGCTGGCGCTGGTGTTGATTCCGCTCGCGCTGTTTCTACACGTTGGTAGCGCAGCGAGCAGCATCGGCAAGGCACTGATGATCGGCAGTGTGCTTCTCGTGCTGATTGTCGAACTGCTCAACTCAGCCATTGAGGCCGCTGTCGATCGCGTCTCACTGGAGAACCATCACCTCGCTGCGCGGGCCAAGGACATCGGCAGCGCCGCCGTCATGGTGTCGCTGCTGAATGTCGTCGTGATCTGGGGACTGGTGCTGTTCTTCTAAAGACATACGTCCGCCGCAAAAGCAACATGCCTTGGCAACCAAGATAGTTGCTGCTACTTGATCAAAGGAGTTGGACAACCACAAGTTCATTAACTAAACAGTTGAGAAAGTCCTGCCAAGCCAACAGGTGCCTCAGCGAACCACAGAATTAATGCGCTACGTGTGGCAAGTCCATCGACCACGCGCCTGATAAAAGGCACCTCATAAGCGCCTCGCTGAGCAAGTAGCGGATCCTTGGTGCCGCTCGCCAATAACGATTGATTGATCACCCAGGCAAAAGGCTTGATACCAGCCCGCGTCAAGTCGCCCTGCAAACGCTCCGCTTCATGGACGGGAGTAGCTTCCGGCAACGTCACAATCAGGACATGGGTGTAGTCCTTGTCGCGCAACCGGGGCAACAGCTCTCGCACTGACTCCGGCATGTCGCCTTGAGTACGCATCACCTCGCGGTGATATGCCTCGGCGGCGTCGAGTAGCAGGATGGTGTGCCCTGTCGGTGCAGTATCCAGAACGACGAATCCTTCCTTGCCGCTGTGTACTGTTCGAGCAAAGGCGCGGAAGACTGCAATTTCCTCCGTGCAGGGCGAACGCAGATCCTCTTCGAGCATGGCCAACCCGGAGGCATCGAGACTCTTCCCGGCTTTCTCCACCACCTCCCGGGTGTACTTGGCCACTTCGACTTCCGGATCAATGCGGGTGACGGTCAGGCCGGGAACTGCGCCATTTATCGCCGATGCCACATGCGCCGCCGGGTCAGTCGTCGACAGGATGACCCTGCTGCCCCGCTTCGCCAGTGCCAGCGCAATCGAAGCGGCGACGGTGGTTTTGCCAACGCCACCCTTGCCCATGGTCATGATGACTCCATGGCCAACTTTGGCGATTTCTTCGATTAATGGCTTTAGTTCCGACGGCAATTCCGTGTGGGGAATTCCATTTGCATTTTCTGGAACTGCTGGAATTTCCGCATGAGTCATCAAGCGTAATGATTCGAGACCGACTGTTCCGCGAGGAAGAAATGGAATTGTCGTACCTGGCAACTCAGCGAGCGCTTCCGGCATTTGAGCCAAGGCCTGTGCGGCGCGGGATGACATGGCGTCGGCAATTGCATCTTCATGGTTCGGAGTAAAGAACAATCCGTTGATGACCAGATGCATATTCCGGACACCCAGGTCCGCCAATTCGTTTCGGGTACGGTTCGCCTCTTTGAGGGATGCTGCCTCGGGACGAGTCACCAGGATGACCGTGGTTTCCATCGGACTGGACAATCGCGCCACGGTTGCTGCGTACAGGGCTTTCTGTTTTTCGAGACCGGCAAGGGGACCAAGACATGAAGCGCCACCGGTGGAAGTGGAGATGAATTCATCCCAAGCCGATGGCAGCGTAAGCAATCTCAGCGTATGCCCAGTGGGTGCCGTATCAAAAATCACATGGTCGAATTGTGCCGTCGCAGCGGGGTCGCCCAGCAGTTTGGAGAACTCGTCAAACGCCGCGATTTCGACAGTGCAAGCGCCCGAGAACTGTTCTTCCATGCTCTGTATGGCTGCCGGCGGCAGCACCCCGCGGTACGGAGCCACCATGCGTTCCCGATAGGCTTGAGCAGCGGCCTCAGGGTCGATATTCAGCGCGTAGAGACCAGTCGCACCCGGAATCGCTGTTGGTGTTTGTCCAAGCGTGACACCCAGCACCTCATCAAGGTTGGACGCTGGGTCGGTACTGACAATCAGCACCTGCTTGCCCGCATCAGCGAGTACAAGTCCGGTGGCGCAGGAGAGTGACGTCTTGCCGACGCCGCCTTTTCCGGTAAAGAACAAGTAGCGTGTCTCAACGTTGGGGAGTGCCATAGTATCTTTCTGCTCTTAGCAACAGTCGGACTTGGGCATACAGCACGCGCCGCCGACTTTGATATGGGGTTTTTCGGCCCCGGTCAAAGCAATGCCCAGCTTCTGGGCCAATTGCTGGCGGGAGGGATACATCCCGGTGGTAACGATATGGCCGTTTATCGCCAGGATAGGCAGGCGGTCCATACCGGCTTCCATTTCCTTCACTATCTCAGGGTTGGCAGCGAACGCTTGCGGCTCCTGGCCGAGGTTATGGCGAACGACGGTGATACCGTGCTCTTCGACCCATTTCAGGTCGGCGGCGAACTGGGCCAGCACGGGGTCAACTTCCACGCCGCAAACGCCAGTGGAACAACACATGGCAGGGTCATACACTTCGAGCTTTTTCATGCTTATCTCCTTAGATGGCACACTTGAATGGCCGCAGCCTGAGTAGGCGTGCCTTGATGCAAAAACCGACTAGTCGAATGAATGCGAACCACCAGGCGACTATGCAGTCGCTTCTCCGACAAAAAACCGTTTCTTAAACCATAGGGACACAGTCACCAGTCCAATCATCACTGGAACTTCGACGAGAGGGCCGATGACTGCTGCAAAGGCGGCGCCTGAATTAATGCCATATACCGCAACAGCTACTGCGATGGCCAACTCAAAATTATTGCTCGCAGCAGTAAATGACAGTGTTGCGCACTTCTTGTAGCCGGCTCCGATTTTGCGGCTTATGAAGAACGAAATCAGGAACATCACCACAAAGTAAATCAACAGCGGGATGGCGATGCGTACCACATCCATCGGGATGGTAATAATCAGCTTGCCCTTGAGGCTAAACATAACAACGATGGTGAAAAGCAACGCCACCAAGGTGATGGGGCCTATTCTCGGGACAAAGCGTTCGTGATACCAATCCTTCGATACGAAACGCAGCATGATGACACGGGTCAGCACGCCAGCCACGCAGGGAATGCCGAGGTAGATGAAGACGCTCTTCGCAATCTGATTTATCGAGATGTCCACCACCGAACCGGATAGTCCAAATATTGGAGGCAATACCGTGACGAACAGCCAAGCGTAAACGCTGAAAAACAGCACTTGGAAGATTGAATTGAAAGCGACCAAACCGGCAGCGTACTCGGTCGAACCTTTGGCAATCTCGTTCCAGACAATCACCATGGCAATGCATCGGGCCAAGCCGATCATGATGAGACCAACCATGTATTCCGGCTTGTCGGGAAGGAAGATGATGGCCAGGGCAAACATCAAGATGGGACCGACAATCCAGTTCTGAATCAGCGAAAGGCCGAGCACCTTCTTGTCGCTGAATACATCAGGCAACTCTTCATAGCGTACTTTTGCGAAAGGCGGATACATCATCAGTATCAGACCGAACGCAATGGGAATATTGGTCGTTCCGACCTGGAATGAATTGATGAAGTCCTCAATCCTGGGCACAAAGTAGCCTAAGCCAACGCCCAGTCCCATTGCCGCAAAAATCCAGACAGTGAGGTACCTGTCCAAAAAAGATAGTTTCCTGGTTACTTCGCTCATCACATTTTCCTAACTTGTTGTCGAGCAGAATATTTGCTTACAGGCTGAGGGCCTGGCGGACTGCTGGAATAAGACGGGCGCGGATGTCATCGCGAACAGCGATAAAACTTTCCAGTGGCTCGCCATGCGGGTCGTGGAACGGCAGGTGAATGCGCGGCACCGGACGCGGAAATACTGGACAGGTTTCTTTGGCGTTGTCGCAGACAGTAACCACCAGGTCAATCGATTCGTTAATGACTGCGTCGATATCTTTCGGGTACAGGCCTTCCGTGGGCAGTCCCAGCAGTTTCAAAGCTTCAATCGCACCTTCCGCCACCATGCGTTGCGGCTTGGTACCCGCAGAGAGGCCACGCACTTGGCCCTTGAGGTCGTGATTCAAAATCACCTCGGCCATTTGGGAGCGGCAGGAGTTTCCGGTGCAAAGTACCAGGACTTTATAGATACGTTTAGCCATGTCGCATCCTAAGAAGATTTGGTTTTCCTGACCGCTACCCTGCGTTTGGCGGTGGTATTGCAGGCACTGGTCTTGGGCAGGCAAGCCTCGCCCTGGCAGCAATTACGGGTCAGGAAAGCAAGAAGAGCATCCATTGCGGCATAATCGGCGGAGTAGCGAATAAAACGGCTTTCCCGCTTGCCCTTGATGAGACCCACCCGAGTCAAGTGCGCCAGATGGAAAGACAGCGTGGCTGGCGGCAAATCCAATTTATCGCCGATGGCACTGGCGACCATGCCCTCAGGGCCGGCTTCGACCAGCAGCCGGAATATGCCCAAGCGGGATTCGTGGCCCAAGGCGGCCAGACTTTCAGCGGCGGTTAACATTTTCATTATTAGAGTATTGTCGAAATGTTCGACAAAAGCAAGTCAAGACATCAGGCAGCACGCGGATCAGGTCAGCTGAGTACGGCCGTCGCCAACATCCTGTGGATGAACGCCACACCTTTGCAAACGCATTCCGGCCCTTGCTTTATCCAGGTAGCTGTGAATACGATGCTGCGCCTGATGCGCGAGATGTCGCCGATTCTGCCCATCGGAATCGATAGTCGGCAGGAAGCAGACATGCACTGCAAGATCGCTCGCGGTGACAATGGCGCGTAGGGATTGCCACAGGCTGATATCGCCGACATAGGCCGCCACCCGTGAAGGTTCTCCGTTGGGTCCGCTGTATTGCAATACAGCGGGCGCCACATGCGCCCCGGCATCGATGGCCGATTGAAACAGCGCGCCATGAAAAGGCATTACGGAATCGCCATAGCCGGTGGTTCCCTCCGGGAATATGCTGACACAGTTATGCATCTGCAATTCATCCGTCAGCCGCTCCTTGGTCCGCATTGCGGCATTGCGGCTGCCGCGTTCCATGAAAACGGTCCCGGTTTGTGCGCTGAGCCAGCCGATCACCGGCCAGCCGCGTACATCGTCTTTGGACACAAAAGTCGTTGGCAGCAGGGCATTGATGGCATATACATCAAGCCACGAAATGTGATTCGCGACGAGAAGTGCGCCGCCAGGAGGCGTTCCGCTCGACAACAGTCGCACCCCCAGAGTATTCAGCAGTTGCCGCGACCAGCGAACCTTCAACCACAGTCGGGCACCGCGTGGCAGCAGCGGAAACGCGAGCGCCACTGTTGCCACACCCCACAGCAGATGCAGCCCGATGCGGGCCAGGCGAAAAGCAGCGCGGATATTGGTGACAAAGTTCAGTTTTTGGCGCTCCACATAATGACGGGAACAGCGATCCGCGCCACAAAATTGACTGCCCGATATTGTAAGGGAGCTTTATTACAACTATGCCTCCCTGGTTGTTTGTTGCGTCAGTGTCAGCAAGGATTGCGCGATGTCACCCGAGCGTTACGCGTCGTTCATCAAGCTGTCTTGTCGCCCACACACTATTGCGCGCATAAAGATGAACGACGCTACCCGCAGCACCTGTTCGTCGGCATGCAGCGCGGCGAAGCGCTCGCCAGCAGTCTTGGCGTCGTCGCCTATGACCATGCCGCAGCAGGAGAATTGATCGAGGATGGCCACAATGGGCGGCTGGTCTCAAGCCCGGTTCGCGCCTGATAGGCTGTCACCCGAGCATCATTCACGATTCTCAAATGTTTGCCCGGGCCCAAGCAGCCATGGCGGCGACTGGTCGCTCAGGGCAGGGTTAACTCGCCGCGCTTGAACTCGCGGAATGCGGTCTGGTACCAGGCAACCGCTTCGTCCTCCAGCACCGGATCATCAACAACGGGTACGGCGCTGCCGCCGGCGCGAATACTGAACATCTCGACGCGCTGTCTGGGGCCGAGTACGACCAGGCGATCACCCTTGAGGTAACCCAGTTCCTGGTAATTGGAAATGAAGGCGCGCGGGAGGTGTTTGCCTTGCTCGAACACCGAGGTACCGAAGAAGTGCTCGTCGCCGCGCAGGCCCATCACATCAATCAACGTCGGCGGAATATCGATCTGACTCACCATGCGATCGTAGCGGCCAGGCTTAAGCATTTTCGGGGCGTACATGATGAGCGGAATATGATATCCAGGTACCGGCAGCCTGGTTTTACCTGCGGCAGAGGCGCAATGGTCGGCCACAATCACGAACAGGGTGTCGGCGAACCAGGGTTTGGCGCGCGCCTGCTCAATGAAATGGCCGATGGCGTAATCAGTGTATTTCACCCCACCCTCGCGTCGGCCCGGCGATGGAATGTCGATGCGGCCGTCGGGATAGGTATAGGGCCGGTGGTTCGATGTGGTCATGATCTGCGCCAGAAACGGCTTGCCCGATGCATGGACCCGGTCGAGCTGGGTCAGGGTGTTGTCGAACAGGTATTCGTCAGCTACTCCCCAGATGTTGGCGAAGCCGACTGAACTCTTGGGAAAATCGGTGCGATCAATGACCTGATAGTCGTTGCCGGAGAAGTAGGCGTTCATGTTGTCGAAATAGCCGTAGCCGCCATAGATGAAAAGTGTCTCAATACCTTGGCGTCGCAGCACTTCGCCGACGGTGGCGAGGTGATCGTTACCGGGGCGGCGCGCAATGGCCTGACCGGGGATCGGCGGCAGACCGATGGTGAGCGCATCAAGCCCGCGTACAGTGCGCGTCCCGGTCGCATAGAGCTGAGTAAACAGCAGTCCTTCGTTTGCCAACCGGTCGAGTCGCGGTGTCAGCCCCTGCTTGTTGCCAAAGCTGCCGAGAAACTCGGCAGACAGACTTTCCACCGTAATCAGTACCACATTGCGCGGCGGACGGCTAAAGGGAATGCGGCGCGGGTCGAAGGTCTCGTCCTCCTCGTCATCCACCTTGAGCGCCTCGCTAAGCTCTTCGCGCTCGACGCCGAGCGTGGCCAGAATGTGATGCGCTTTGGCATCCGGTACAGTACGGTAGAAGCGATCGTAATCGAGATCATTGCGACGTAGCGCGGCGAAGAAAGTCATCAGTCCATTGCCGGCCAGCTCGTTGGCATACACATTCGCCGAGAACAGCATCTGGTCGCTGTCTGCCAAATACCAACTGGCCAGCGGCAGCGCGATGGCAATGCCTACCAGCACCAGCCGACGCGGTTGTGTCACGGATACAGCCAAAATTCGCGCGCTCAATGTCCACACCAAGGCCGCGCCTGCCAATCCTATCCCAGCCAACAAGGCGCCCACCGGATAAGACTCGAGGATATTGCCGATCACCTCATGCGTGTAGATCAGGTAATCGACGGCAATGAAGTTGAAGCGCGTGGAAAACTCGTCCCAGAAGGTCCACTCCGCCAGCGCGCCAAACAACAATAGGCTGATCGCCAGCCAGCACAGTGCGATGCGCAACATCTTGCGCAACGGCGTAAGCACCATTCCCTTGCGCCGCAAAGCCTGCCACAACAAAAGGGGAGAGGCCAGCCATGCCAGCACGGCCAAGTCGAACCACAGACCGATGGCGAAAATACCAGGCCACAGCGCAGGCGGCACTTGTGTGGCGCCGGTCTTCCACAACAGCGCGGCGCGCGTCAACGCACAAATCGCCAGAAAGGCCAGCATTAACGTATGGCCAGGGCCTTGCAGCGTCATTCTGCATGGGAATATCTCTCGAAAATCAGTTTTATTCAACTTGAGATGCCTGCGTTTTGAATGGGTGGCAGGATACCAAACATCAGATCGCAAAAGCAGCTAAGCTATCTATGTCATTCGCCATTCCTGCTGCCTGCTCTTGGTACTCCCTGTGATGAACTCCCTTCCCTTCAACCCCGCCATAGAGCGCTACATCAGTCTCGCCACCTGTCGACGCAATGGCACCGAGGTGCTCACCCCGGTCTGGCTGGCAGGAGCGGGGGAACATTTCTATCTGTTCAGTGCGGGTACGTCCGGCAAGGTGAAGCGCATTCGCGCCAACCCGCAGGCGAAGATGGCCCCCTGCGATGCGCGTGGAAAAGTGAAAGGCCCCTGGATTGATGTGCATGCCCGCATCGTCGCGGAGCCCGAGATAATCGAACGTGCCTATGCCGTACTGCGCACGAAGTACGGCTGGCAAATGGCACTGCTCGATTTCTTTTCCGGCCTGTCCGGCAAGAAGCAGAAACGCGCCGTGATCGAGTTGAAAGCCGTATGATACTTAACGCCTTGATACCAAGGAGTTGGTCATGAGCCATTGGTTTTCGATGCAACTTCCTGCCATTGGTCAACCGCTGCAACGAGTCGAACATGACGCGCTGCCAGTTGCGGGCGCAGGCCAGGTCGTTATTCGCGTCAAAGCCTGTGGCGTGTGCCGCACCGACCTGCACATCGTCGATGGCGATCTGCCTTTTCCGGCACATCCTGTCGTGCCAGGGCACGAGGTCATCGGCACCGTGGTTGAGGTTGGTGCGGGCGTCGCATTCGTCAAGATTGGCGACCGTGTCGGCGTACCATGGCTGGGATGGACCTGCGGCAGCTGTGAGGCCTGCCTTTCCGGCCACGAAAATCTCTGCCAGCAGGCACGCTTCACCGGCTATCAAATCGCGGGCGGCTACGCCGAATATGCGATAGCCGATGCACGCTATGTATTCGCCATTCCACCCGCCTACACCGACGTCGAAGCTGCGCCGCTGCTCTGCGCCGGCCTGATCGGCTATCGCGCCTACGCCATGGCGCAGCGCGAATTGCAGGCTTCGGTCAGGCGCATCGGCCTCTGCGGCTTTGGCGCGGCGGCGCATCTGGTGGCACAGGTCGCGCGCCATCAGGGTAGCGAGGTCTACGCCTTCACGCGACCCGGCGACCTGGCCGCCCAGGAACTGGCGCGAGGTCTTGGCGCGGCATGGGCCGGCGGCTCGGATGAAGCGGCGCCGCAACCCCTCGATGCCGCGCTGATCTTCGCTCCGGTTGGCGCCTTGGTGCCGTTGGCGCTCCAGGCCGTGAGAGCGGCGGGGGTCGTGGTCTGCGCCGGCATCCACATGAGCGACATCCCCTCTTTCCCTTACTCGCTGCTGTGGCGCGAACGCAAGCTGGTCTCGGTGGCGAACCTGACACGCGCCGATGGCGATGCCTTCATGAAAATCGCGGGCAAAACGAAACTCGATGTCACCACGAAGAACTACCCGCTTGGCGAAGCGAATCGGGCGCTCGACGATCTGCGTCACGGGCGTTTCAGTGGTGCGGCTGTTTTGCTGCCGTAAATCTGGGAAAAGCAGTTAGCCACAGAGGACAAAGAGATCACAGAGAAAAGCCTTCAAAGCCAACCTCCCCACGCTCACACGTTCGATGAGTGATGCAATGGCAACAACCCTCTGTTTTTCCTCTGTGCGCTCTGTGTCCTTTCTGTGATTTGCCTTTGCCGTCTTTAGCTTTGTACTAACGTAAAGATTGCAATCAGCCAAGTCGCAGAGCGATGTCTTTCTCAATCTGGGCCGGCGTAGTCATCGACGCATAGCGCTCCACCACATTGCCCTGCGGATCGACCAGGAACTTGGTAAAGTTCCACTTGATGCCTTCGCTGCCCAGCAGCCCCTTGGCATCCTGCTTCAAGCGCTGATAAAGCGGATGGGAGTTGGGGCCATTCACCTCGATCTTGGCGAACAGCGGAAAACTCACCTCATAGTTGAGCGTACAAAAGGTCTTGATCTCGTTTTCGTCGCCCGGTTCCTGATGACCGAACTGGTCGCAGGGAAAACCGAGCACCACAAGTCCCTTGTCCTTGAAATCGCGATAGAGCTTTTCCAGCCCCTGGTACTGCGGCGTGAAGCCGCACTTGCTGGCGACGTTCACGATCAGCAGGTGTTTGCCGGCATAGACGGAAAGCTTTTGTGTTTGCCCGTCGATGGTCTTGACTTCGATGTCATGGATGCCGCTCATGGATGATCTCCTTCGCTTGCGTCAAATCAGGTTGCGTAAAACATCACCGCTACCGCGGCAAGGTTGACGAAGAAGCCGACCAGGCGAAATGTTCCATCGCGCCATCTGCCTTTCTTCGCTTGCCATTTCCTTTGCCCAGAATGGTATTTCACTATAGCGCAGTGGTACAAAGATCACCGATGCCGTTATAGTGCGAAGCTTCATCAGGCATCGGCATAGCGCAACCCGCCCCATGAACAAAGCTTCGCGACAGCGACTCGACAAAGCCACCGCGCATCTTGCATGCTGCGATCCGGACTGGGCCATCCTGATCGATCTGGTCGGACCCTGCCAACTTGCGCTGGACAGGGGTCGCGAGCCATTTCAGGCGCTGGTGCATGCCGTCACCCATCAGCAACTTAACGGACGCGCCGCACAGGCCATATTCAAACGTTTTCTCGCGCTCTATCCTGATGAACCGTTTCCATCACCGGAAATGATTCTCGCCACCGATGACAATATGCTGCGTGGCTGCGGCTTTTCGCTGGCCAAGATCGCCACCATCCGCGGCATCGCCGAAAAAACGCTACAAGGCGTCGTGCCGTCGCGGCGCATGGCGGATGTGATGCGCGACCAGGAACTGATCGCGCGGCTCACGTCGTTGCACGGCATCGGCCGCTGGACCGTGGAGATGCTGCTGATCTTTACCCTGGGGCGGCCGGACGTATTGCCGGTCGATGACTTTGGCATACGCGAAGGCTGGCGCCTGATCAAGGGACTGCCCAGGCAACCGGCGCCGAAGGAACTCGCCGCCATCGGCCAGCCGTGGGCGCCCTACCGTTCCACCGCGGCGTGGTACCTGTGGCAGGCAGTGGCGCAGTACAAGCTGGCGCTGGCCGCGAATCCGACAGGCACGGCAACAACCGGAACCGTCAAGCAAATCGCATAACCTGGTTTATGAACGACGCCGCCAACGCAAAGATCACCATGAAAATTCCAGGCAGCATCTGGGCGCTGGGTTTTGTCAGCCTGCTGATGGACGTTTCCTCCGAACTGATCCATAGCCTGCTGCCGGTGTTCCTGTTTACCGCGCTCGGTGTCAGCGCTTTCAACATCGGACTGATCGAAGGCGCGGCGGAGGCCACGGCACTGATCGTGAAAGTGTTCTCCGGGGCATTGAGCGATTACTGGGGCAAACGCAAGCCCCTGGCCATCTTCGGTTATGGGCTGGGTGCCATCTCCAAGCCGCTGTTCGCGCTGGCGTCCAGTGCCGCACCGGTGCTGGCGGCGCGCCTGATCGATCGTGTCGGCAAGGGCATCCGCGGCGCACCGCGCGATGCCCTGGTGGCGGATATCGCGCCACCCGCAATCCGTGGCGCGGCCTTTGGCCTGCGCCAGTCGCTCGATACCGTCGGCGCCTTCCTCGGCCCGCTGCTCGCGCTGGTCCTCATGCTGCTGTGGGCGAACGATTTTCGCGCCGTATTCTGGGTGGCGGTCATCCCGGCTTTTCTCGCCGTCGCGCTGCTGTTCTTCGGCGTACAGGAACCCGAACGGCATCAGGACGGCAAGCGCACCAATCCGATCCAGCGCGGGAATTTGCGCCGCCTCCCGGCCGCTTACTGGCGAGTAGTGGGGATCGGTGCGGTCTTCACGCTGGCGCGTTTTTCCGAAGCCTTCCTGGTGCTGCGCGCCCAACAAGGCGGCCTGCCTATCGCTTACACGCCGCTGGTGTTCATCGGCATGAATGCGATCTACGCCGTGAGCGCCTATCCCTTCGGCAAACTCTCGGATGCGATGAGCCATTCGCGGCTGCTGGCTGGCGGAATGGTGTTGCTGATCGCCGCCGACGGCATGCTGGCCTTCAGCAACCAGTGGCTATGGGTATGGGCCGGCATCTCCCTCTGGGGCCTGCACATGGGCATCACCCAGGGTCTTCTGGCCACGATGGTGGCCGCTACCGCGCCGGCGGATTTGCGCGGCACGGCCTATGGTTTCTTCAATCTCGTGAGCGGGCTGGCCATGCTGCTTGCCAGCGCCATCGCCGGCCTGTTGTGGGACCAGTTCGGGGCGACATACACCTTCCTCGCCGGCGTCGTCTTCAGCGCCCTGACGCTGGCGGCCGTCATTCCTTCAGCATTTCGCGCAAAATAACGCCGTGCGGCATTTCGCCGCTGCCCTCGTATATTTGCATGATTGCCTGGCGGCGCATTTGTTTGATGGTGTAAAAAAGGTATCCGGATTTTGTGATTGATAATCGGCTGTGCAGCGCCCAATGGCATTGGATTGTGGCTTATGCGGATAGAATCAGTCTCAGATCGGTCAGGAGAGGACATTCTTGACTCGATAATCTCGGGTTTTCAGGCGACTGTTATAGGCTAGTTTGATGCCATACGTTCATGGGACCTTGTGCCACAACAGCTTTCAAATTCCGCCGCTCCGAAACGGTCGTTAGCCACAGCTAGCAACCCACTGCAAGTGGTCCTCTACTCGCACTACGTGCCCAAAATGAAGTTAATGGCTGCCAGAATGCAGCCCAACGTCCAGCGTCACTCCATCGATGCTGGCACTTCGACCTCAGTTGGTGTCTTGGCGGGCGCCCGCAGCAGAATGATCATCGGGATTGCTGTCAAGGCCAGAAACATCATCAACCGAAAGTCCTGCAGATAGGCGAGCATAGCCGCTTGGCGCGTGACTTCGGCGTTGATTATCGCTAATCCCTGCGGCGACGTGAGATGGTAGGCGCCAGCCGCGGTTTCGATAACTGGCCTGAAAGGAGTGATGTAAGTGGCGAACGCCGCGTGGTTGGCCTGCGTCCGTTGCGCAAGATAGGTCATCACCACAGAAATTCCGATACTGCTGCCGAGGTTGCGCATGAGGTTGAATAACGCCGTTCCCTCGTTTCGGTAGTGCGTGGCCAGTGTGGAAAAGCTGATGGTGGTCACCGGCACGTAGATAAGGCCGAGGCCAAGTCCCTGCGTCATGCCAGTACGAACAATGTCCCAGCCACTGATGTCCAGTGTGAACTGCGTCATGTCCCACAGGGAAAGCGTCGTGAGGACAAATCCCAGAAAGATCATGTAACGCGCATCGACCCGGCGCGACAGCTTGCCTACAGTGATCAATGCGATCAAAGTGCCGACCCCACGCGGGACAAGAAGAAAGCCGATATCGATCACTGGATAGCCCATCAGGTTTTGCATGAAGGGCGGCAGCAGGGCCATCGTTGCCAAGAGGACGACACCAACGTTGAATATGAACACCAGGCCGATGCTGAAGTTCCGGTCCTTGAACAGGCCAGGTTCGATAAACGGGTGCCGGTGCGTGAAGATATGGACGATGAAGAGGTAGAGGCACAGACCGGCGAGCATTGCCTCCATCGTGATTTCACGACTGGCGAACCAATCAAGAGACTCGCCGCGATCCAGCATCATTTGCAGTGCGCCAATGCTAATGGCGAGGAAGGCAAAACCAAGGAGATCGAAGCGGCGTGAGTGATCAATCGGCGTTTCATGCACGTAGGCCGCAAGACCAAACCATGCCAGAAGTCCAAACGGCAAGTTAATGTAAAAGACCCAGCGCCAGTTGTAATACTCGGTAAGCCATCCGCCCAGCGACGGTCCCAGGATCGGGCCGACCATCACGCCGACCCCCCACAGGGCCATGGCGGAGCCATGCTGTTCGCGTGGATAGGCATCGAGCAATACCGACTGAGACAGTGGTACCAGGCTGGCACCGAACACGCCCTGCAGGAGCCGAAACACTACGATCTGGGAGAGGTTCTGCGCCGCCCCGCAGAGCATCGATGCAACAGTGAAGCCAGCCACCGCCCACATGAAGAGGCGCTTGCGTCCGAGACGGGCCGCGAGGAAGCCCGTGAGAGGCATCACGATGGCCGCAGCTACGATGTAGGAGGTCAGCACCCAGGCGATCTGGTCCTGGGTTGCCCCCATCGTTCCCTGCATGTGCGGCAACGCCACGTTGGCGATGGTCGTGTCCAGCGCCTGCATGATGGTGGCCAGCATGACCGAGAGGGTGACGAATCCCCGGTGCGTACGCTCCGGGGCCGCCACTGTCATCACGGCTGCCATGAACCGGTTTTCACAGAGACAGCCCCATGAAACGGCGGCGATGACCCGTATCGATATTGACGATCGTACTGAGGCCCGCGCGCAATGCCGGTTGTCCCGGTGCGGCATCGAGTTTGATGCGTACCGGCACCCGCTGGGTGATCTTGACCCAGTTGCCGGTGGCATTCTGCGCCGGAATGACCGAGAACTCTGCTCCCGTGGCTGGACTCAGGCTGTCGACGACACCTTTCCACACGGTGTCGGGATAGGTGTCCACATGGATGACCACCGACTCGCCCGGGCGGACGTAGGTAAGGTCCGTCTCGGTGAAATTGGCTTCGACCCAAACGCTGCCACTGACCACCAGTGCCATCGCGGCACTACCTGCCGCGAGGTACTGCCCCGGCTTGGGGCGGTTGCTGACAGTTCCGGGCAGTGAAGCGCGTACTTCGGTTCGCGCCAGATCGAGCCTGGCTTGATCCAACTCGGCGCTGGCGGCGCGGTAGCCGGGGTGATGTTCGATCGGCGTATCGATGTTGCCGCCCAGGGTTTCGGCGATGCGCTTCAGATCCTGATTCAAGGCAGCGATCTGCTGTCGGGCGATGTCGGCGCTTTGCGTTGCGTCGTCGAAGCGGGAGGCGGAAATGAAATGTCTGTCGACCAGATCAGCCTGCCGTCGCTGCTCTCTTTGGGCAAACGCGTGCCTGGTCTTTGCCAAGGCGATCTCGGCTTGCTTTTCGCGGTAGCTTGCCTGGAGCGCCGCGAGATCGGTACGCACCTGCGCGAGCTTGGCCTCCGCCTTGGCAACCGCAACCTGAAACGACGCCGGATCGATCCGGAATAACGGCTGGCCGGCCACGACGGATTGGTTCTCCTGAACCAGCACCTCCTTGATGGTGCCCGACACGTCTGCACTCACAGGCACCATGTCCGCCTTGACGTAGGCATTATCGGTTTCAACATAGCGCCCGCCATGCAAATACAAGACTGCAATGACAAGCGCCGCGATCAAAGGTATCACGACCAGAAGTACCAGCCGTTTCGTCTGCCGTTGGGAAAGGCTCGCCGTGTAGAAGGGAGGCTCGTCGTCGCCGCTTGGAATGTCGCTCATAGCACGTTGGTTTCCAGAATCCGCCTTTAAAGGGTTCTTATTGCCGCGGGGCCAGATTGTTCTGCATCTTGGTCAAAGCAGATAACAATGAAGCAGCCTCCTGTTTGCCCAGCCCGCGAAGGGCATCCGCGCGGATTGCTGCCGCAACTTTCTTTATTGCGGCCAATTGGGGAGAAGCGTCAGGCGTCAAATAGATTTGATATGCCCTTCGATCCGAAGGATCGGGGCGACGTTCGACAAAGCCGGCATCCGCCAACTGATCAATCAGGCGGGCGAGCGTGATCGGCTGGACTTCCAAGAACTCGGCAATCTCTACTTGCCGGACACCCTCATGTCGAGACACGTAGACAAGTGCTCGAGCCTGGGCCAGCGTTAACGAACTGCCATTTAGCCGTTGTTGAAACGCCCGTCGCATCAAGCGTGAAACGTCCGCCAGCAGAAAACCAAGACCCTCTTCTTGCCGTCCCACAGCTCTTCCTGATTTAATAAGTGTTGCTCATTGTATAGAATCAATACTATATTTGTCAAAACCCAAAAGTATCGACAAGTTTCCTATTGGGAAGCGCTCCCGACGCGCCTTGCATGAATTGAAATCCAACGATCAGTGTCCGCAATTGGCCAATACTGCTGAGCAACTCGATGTTGCTGGTTAGCGAGCCAGTCCCGGATAGAGCTTCGTCGCCGTAAACAACAGCATCGCAAAACTCGTGCTGGCTGAATAGACGTTCTTGCTTTGCCCTGGCCGCAAACGCCAAGCTCGATGCAGTAGCGCCAAGCCGGAAGCTTGGCGGATTCAACTTTGAAGTGCAACAAGCAATAACAGACTTACTTCGCATTAATCAACTAATTGACGAACTTGTTTCTAGCTACGGCTGACTACTTTGGCTGACTCAGAGACAGTCAGCCTGAATTACTGACCGGCCGCTTTATGATCCTTAAGCGGCCAAAACTCTTGCTAATGTCATCACGCTGTTCTGGACACGTTGGAGTCATTGATGATTTCGTCCCCGCAACGAAATCCGGATAGCCGCAAAGAGGAAGACCCGCTCGAACCAAAGTCCTGACGGGCCTTCCTTTTCGCTTTAGCTGAACTTGTCGCGCCCGCAAGCTGATTTTCAAATCGGCGCTGCCTTGACGGCAGGGAACCCGAATGGTTCCTTCATTTATCAGACAGAGTTTTTATTACTTCTCGTTCCTCTTTCTCAGTGCCTGGCTCCTTCCCCGACTGCACTCACGTCGAACGCAATTCAAGCCTAGGCAATGCCTGTACCGCTGTCAAGGCCTGGATTCGTCATTCTCCGCTGAAAGACAGTTGCTATTTGCCGGATCGGTCAAAGGCTCGCTCCGGATTCAGCAGCGCCCTTACCTTGCTCTGGGATTCCGCTTTGTTGATGGCCGAAGTCTGCCGTCCAAACTCCTCGCGGGCTGCCCTGCCGCGCTTGGTCGCTTCAATACTCTTGATGCAGCGCCAGCGCGGGCCCCCCTTGGTTTCAATTTGACGCATTTGTTCCTTGGGGTGATTCGTCCCGCAGTGGTAACAGTAACGAGTGTCAGTCATCGATGTTTTATCTCTGGGTCGGATAAGTCCAGCAAGACTACACCGAATGCAGTGCAGCAAGCGGTTCTTTGGCAATCGGTGTTGCGGCTGTGGAAGCCTTGACGGCCGTTTCTGGATAGGCGCCGGCAACGGTGCCCGGCAGTTATGAAACATTACAATAGTACTTCAATGCATTATCGGCTGCCTGTATGCGCCCCCGCTTCGCCATCCCGCCAGAAGAAGTCGACATCACCGCAATCCGTGCGCAAGGCGCCGGCGGGCAGAACGTCAACAAGGTCGCCAACGCAGTTCATCTGCGTTTCGACATCGCCGCCTCGTCGCTGCCGGAAACGATTCGCGCGCGGCTGTTGAAACTCGGCGACCAGCGCATCAGCAAGGAAGGCGTGGTCATCATCAAGGCGCAGGAATACCGCAGCCTCGAGAAAAACCGCGGCGAAGCGCTGCGTCGCTTGCAGGAACTGATTGCCAGCGTCGCCGTGCTGCCGAAAAAACGCCGCCCGACCAAACCAACCCGGAGCGCCGTCGCGAAGCGCCTGGAAAACAAGGCGCGGCGCGCGACGGTGAAGGCAGGACGGGGATCGATCGGCGATTAGTCTCGGTTGCAGAGTGCGAGGTCATGACCGATCCAGGCTCTCGTCCAGCAGCGAGGCCGGATCTTCCCTGGGTTCCAGGTGTGTCGTCACATGCATGTAAGGTACTGCACTACGTAAATCGGTTTCAATCTTTTCGAGACAGTCGTGCCCCTGCTGCACCGTCCAGGCCCCCGGAACCAACACATGAACAGTAGCAAAGGCTCGCGCGCCAGCCTGGCGCGTGCGCAGCGCATGGAAATCGATGCCTTTGGCCCGGTAAGTATCCAGTACCGCATTGATTGCATCAAGCGTTTCAACCGGCACGGAAACATCCATCAAACCGGAAGCGGAACGGCTCATCAACTGCCATCCCGTCCACACGATATTGACGGCCACCAACAAGGCAATCGCCGGGTCGAGCCACAACCAGCCGGTAAACCAAACCAATCCAACGCCGAGAATGACGCCAACCGATGTCCACACGTCGGTCAGCAAGTGATGCGCATCCGCCTCAAGGGTAATCGAGTTATGACTGCGTCCAACGCCCAAAAGAACCCGGGCCGTCCAAAGATTGAGGATTGAGGCGACGACGGAAACGATCAAACCAACGTCTACATCTTCCAGCGGTTGCGGATCCATGAAACGGCCAATAGCCGTGTAAGCAATACTGATGGCCGCCAACAGGATCAGGAAACCCTCGAACGCGCTTGAAAAGTATTCCGCCTTGCTGTGTCCATGGGCATGATCGTCGTCGGCCGGAGTCGCCGCCAGCGAGAGCATGGCCAGCGCCATCAGCGCTCCTGCCAGATTGACAAACGATTCGATGGCGTCCGAGAGCAAACCCACCGAGCCAGTGAGCCTCCATGCCGCACCCTTCAGGAGAATCGTGGCGAGTGCCGTAAAAATAGACAACCAGGCGTAACGTTTGAGGGAGTTCGGTACCATTGGATAAAGATAAGCAAATCAGGTGGAAGGGATATATCGGCAGACTGTTTGCTGCCTAATGACGAATGATAGCTCACGAACGGGGCGTGCTCCACAGCGGCCATATGGATTTCCGGACAGCAGACATTCAACGCTTGACTTCAGCCTGAGCGGTCAGTCACTGGAGTACCTTACAGGACTCAGTGTGTTAAATCTGCTTGTGGCTTGAAACATCGGACGCATGGCGGCCAACCTGCAACGAATTGCTGGACACTGATCCGGCTATGCCTGCAGCGTAGTTACTTTGAGAGAACATGACTTGTAGTTATATCCGCGATGACCTTGTCGGTCGCCCCATAAACTATGGTGCGAACGACACTGACCGTGCGGCCTCGTTTTACGAACGATGAAACAGCCTTGAACAATCCTTCCGTCTGGTTTCCAAGGAAATGGGCATTCAGATTAATCGCCAGAGGAAAACCCTTCATGCCTTCCGTTGGAGCTACCGGTCCCAGCACAAGGACCGATGCGGCAACGTCAGCAAACCACAATATTGCTCCGGCATGCACAACACCAAAGGGATTCCTGATGCCAGCCGTAATTGGCATTTCCGCAACAACGCGTTCAGGCGAGCGCTCGCTAATGGCAAAGTCGATTGAGCCTTGAATGTGCATGAATACCTCTCATTAAAAGTGCCAAAGCATGTCAAATTGATATGAACATTATTCGCTATGGCCTGATGTCGCCATCGACATAGAACCACTGGTCGTCTACGCAAATGAAACGACTGAGTTCATGCAGGCGATGTGCCCGGCCATTGATCTTATAACGCGCTATGAATTCAACGGTAGCATGGCTCTGGTCCTGCAACTCGTGGCGCTTGACGTCGAGGCCGATCCATTTGGTCGCGCCCCCATCGTCCAAGTCCAGAGCGCCCGGTCGCGTTGCCGGATGCCAGGTTTCGCGCACATAGGCCTCGCGCCCGAGTGCATACGCAGTGTAGCGGGATCGCATCAGCGCTTCCGCCGTCGGCGCACGCAGGCCGCCATCGATATAGCGACCACAACACAGCTCGTAAAGTGCCGGGTTGCCGCAGGGGCAGGAATCAGGCGCACGGTTCGCCATGCTCAACTCGCGTCGAGGACCAGCGGCGTCCACTCCAGCAGTTCCGCCAGCCGGTACATGACCCACAGCGCTTCCTTTTCGGTCAGCGCCAACGCGTCGGCCAACAACCCTTGATGGCAACGCAGCAGCACTTCCCGTTCGCTGAGGTTGTCCTTGTCCATCAGCGTCTGCGCCTGCCCGGCCAGCAGGCAGGCCATGTCTTCACACAATTCGTAGCGCGCCACCACGACCTCCTGCGGCGCGTTGGGGCGGTCGTGTCCAGGCGTGACGTACATGTCCATGAAGGACTGCGGAATTTCGATCTGGTTATCGATCGTCATCAGACAACATCGTTTTTATTTGCGCCGGAGCGGCTGCAGAATGTTCTTCAGCCCATTGTGATCGATCTCCTGCATCAGCGCCAGCAGCCGGCCGATCTCGCCCGGCGGAAAGCCTTTGCGGGCAAACCAGTTGAGATAGTTGCCCGGCAGATCGGCAATCAACCGCCCCTTGTGCTTGCCAAAGGGCATCTCACGCATCACCAGCAATTCCAGATCCTCGGGTTTCATCCAGCGCGGCCTTTTCACCATACCAACAACATATTATCCGACTCTGCCCCGAATGGCACTTTGTTAAGCACCGTCATCCCCGTCTGCCTTAAGGCAACACCCGCCGCAGCGCGCGAACCCGTTGCCATAGCGGCGCCTTGGGCAGGTCTATCGCCATCACCTGCATGCAGCGCTCCAACCGGCCATGGCGGGTTTGCGGATCCCCATCGTTTTCCTGTGACATTGCCTGTGACGACAGGCGTTGTACCCGCACTCTGCCAGACCTTGTGCCTTTGCATCACAACCGCGAACATGGCAGCCAGCTTGTTGCTCATTTCGCCCGGAATACACCTCTGACAAGCCGGATCCGGCCTTCCTCAAGACTGCGCCGCGCGTTCGCGGACTTTTGCGCGAGATTGTCGACGAACACCGCCAAGCCCAACTGTTCAGGCGCAACGGGCGTGGCGTTATTGGCAGTCCTGCGCAAATGCTCGTCGCTGGTGTCTTCCAACAGTTCCACAACAAATCCGCTCTCGCCCAGAATCGAGCGCATCTCATCGACAGAAGCAAGAAAGCTGTCGGCGGGGTCGGTGGCCCACGGCAACGGAAACCAGGACACAGCGCCTTCCCCGGCGGCCATTTCCTGGAAGGCGAAGCGGCCGCCGGGCTTGAGCACGCGGTAGATCTCGCCGTAGAGCTTGCGCTTGTCCGCGATGTTCATGCCGACGTTTTGCATCCACACGACATCAAATGAATCGTCGGCAAAAGTCATGTCGAGCGCGCTGCCCCGGTGCACCTTGATGCGGTCGTCAAGGCCGGTCAACCGATTGAGCAATACCGCCCCGGCGCAGAAATCGAGCGACATTTCGAGGCAGTCGACGCGGCAGCCGTGCGTGGAAGCGAGCAACCGGGCCGGGCCGGCCAGACCGGCGCCAATATCGAGCACGCGATCTTCGGCCCGAATCTGCGCCCGCTCCAGCAACTCGCGCGACGCAAGGAATCCACCCGTGTGGAAATGGTCCAGCGCCCCTAGCGCCTTGAGCGGCACGCGCTGCTCGGGATTCAATCCCGCCGCGCGCAGCGCCGCCAAAATTCGCGCCTCGATGTCGGGCGCCGAATAGTGAGCTTCCAGACCAGCCATGAACAATCCTCCTCAAGATTCGTCAGAATCGGCACGCGCCGATGGACTATCGAATCGCACAAAGCCGCTAAATCAAACGCAGCTTATCGAAACTGCTTTCCTTACTATACTGATTTATGAACCAGATGAGATTCGCCGCCGACTGATAAAGGCGGCTCAAACACTCGACACAAGAATGAAGTGGCAGCACGAATCCGATAGATCGACCAAAGGCAACAGGACCCAAGGCGATCAACCATCCGGATTGAAGTGTTTTTGTTTCTTGTACCCCTCATTGGCAAGGAGAACCTGAAATGACACAACCCGCCCTGAATCTCCAAAACGTCAAAGCCGTCGCCCTGTCGGTAACCAACTTCGATCGCGCAATTAAGTTTTATACCGAAACCTTGTCGCTGCGGCCTGCATTTGAAGATGGCAAGCAAGTTGGCAGTCACCTCGGCCACACCGTACTGCTATTCAAGACGGATACCGGTACTCAGCCATCGGCAAACCTAAACCCGCGCATCACCATCGAGACCGCAGACGCCGTTGCTGCGCAGGCCAACCTGCGCGAACGCGGGGTGGTCATTGCCGATCCAGTCCAGAGTTACGGTGAGGCAAAGGTCGGCAGCTTCCTCGACAGCGAGGGCAACAAACTGTGGTTCTGTTCAGGTCCCGGGCCGAGTTGACGCTTGCGTCACAAGAGGGGGAGTGACATTTCGCTTCTCGAAGCCACCCTGAGCCGAAGGGTGGAATGTCTCTGCCCCGAATGGCACTTATTTAAGCCACGTCATCCCCGCGCAGGCGGGAATCCATGGGTTTTGCGCGTTAAGACCTCTGGATTCCCGCCTGCGCGGGAATGACGAGTGTAAAGGTTCGTGCCAAAAATGAACGACTTTTGTCATTAACGCAAGGAATAAGCGCTTAAGTAAGTGCCATTCGTCTCTGCCCCCATCATTCCCGATGCTACGTTGATATCATGGCCCTGACCAGATCTTCGGTATTGACGATGGAATCCTTGCCCAGCCAGATGCTCCACAATACCCGGGCAAAAATTTCATCGGTGATAGCAACTTTATCCTGGCCCAGAACATTGGTTAACACCACGCCGCCAGGCAGCCAACGCAAGATGAACTGTTGACCTTCCTTCACATCGGCTTTGGCAAAATACCCGCAGAAGGTGTCGATGTGCGGCTGAATTGCCTGTATCTCGGCCTGCGTCGCATTCTTCTTGAAGCCTTCCCGATAGGCATCAATAATCTTCCCGGCATCCACATCCCGCAAAAAGGTCATGGTGATCTGCTTGGCCTTGCCATCCGTCATTGCCTCTTTCAACAAGGCGTCCTTGCTCCCTTGTTGCGCATCCTGCATGTAGTGGGCCACTGCGTACACTTTGATAAACATCTTTTTACGGGTGGCCGTGCCAGTCAAAGTCATGGCGTAATCCTTGCCGGCATGCGAAAACAATAGCTGTGCGGGAAATTGCTTGCCGGATTCTTCAACCATGGTTCCCGAGGCGCCTGCAAGTGCAGCCCCCGATACCAGGAAAAACAAACTTGATGCCAGAGCGAAGCGTTTCATTTTGTGCTCCTTCATTAGCGGGTCAATCACGCGCCGCATCGTCGGTTTCGGGCCGGTTTGTTTCGTTTCTTGACGAAGAAAAAAGTATTACTCGAACTCCAAACCCGTGTTGATCCATTTGGCCCAAATGGGCAGCCGCAGAACCAAAGTGATCAGAGACATCTGTCTTTCTGAAAGCACAAAAACCAGACCCGCTGACCCTTATGGCACTAGATTCCCTCAACCTGCTTGCGAATCTGTTCCGGCAGCGGGATTGATTTCCCCGTGTCCAGCTCGATCCAGACAATCTTTGCGGCACCTTCGGCATAGAGCCTGTCGTCACCAACGTGGCGCAATTCGTAATAGGTTGGCAGGCTGCTGCGCCCGGCACGGCCGGCATAAACGCGTACCTCGACATCGCCCGGATAGACCAAAGCAATCAGGAAGGAACAACTGGTATTGACGATGACCGGCCGCCCGGCAACCTTGAATTGCGGTGAGGCGCAGCCGATTGTTTCCAGCCATTCAACACGCGCCTGCTCCATGTAGCGAAAATAGAAGGCATTATTAACGTGTCCCAGCGCGTCCATATCCGCCCAGCGAATGGGCAATTGCATTGTGTATATCAGTTTGCGCTTGTTCATGATTACCAATCCGATTATTCACAATTTCGGATTGTAATCTTTGTTCAAATTTCAACTCCGGCTCAGGAGAACGCCAGGCAGTGTAAATCAATGGATAGCGGGGTCTGCAGTTACAAATTGCAAGTGCGGGCCTCGACTCCACTATCATTCGGAAATCAATTGCCACTGAGGTACCCGCCAAGGCGGAGGGATGAGTAATTTGTGCACACCATGAATGACCTGCCGCTGACATGCCATCACAGCCAGGCAACGGACACGATCGAGCGCTTCACCGCCAGCGCCAAACGCGGCGCGGACGGCTGGTTTCGCTTGCGCTACGTCATTCGAGGCGCTGTCGAGCGCATCGCCCTGCCAGCACACATCGCGGTACGGCACAGGGACGAGCTGTGGCGCCATACCTGCTTTGAAGCGTTCATCACGACGGAAGACCGCCCGGCTTATGTCGAATGCAATTTCGCGCCATCCCGCGCATGGGCCACCTACCGCTTCGCCCGTTATCGTACCGGAATGGCGGCGCTGGTTCCCGTCGCGCCGCCGTGCATTACGCTGCAAACGCAGCCCGATGGCCTGGTACTCGAAGCGCAGCTTCACCTCGGCGAATTCGCCGGCCGCGCCTTGCGCATCGGCCTCACGGCCGTCGTCGAAGACAAGGCAGGCGGCCTCTCGTACTGGGCCTTGCGCCATCCGCGCAGCAAACCGGATTTCCATCATCGCGGCGGCTTTATACTGCGCCTCGCCGCACCGTCGGTACACATCTAGTGGAGCGACGCATTGAAATCGAAACATTCGTATTTTTATGCCATTCCCGCGCAGGCGGGGATCCAGGGTCTTTTTACCAGCAAGTCGCTGGATTCCCGTCTTCGCGGAATGACGAATGTTTGTAGATGATTCGTCATCAACGCGTCTCGCTACTACGCACGCACCAAGGAGAATGAACCTTGAAGTTCGGCATCGACCGTTTGATCGAAGAACCCGCGCTGCACCGTCCGCTGGCCGGCCGTCGTGTCGCCCTGCTCGCGCATTCCGCCTCGGTCACGCGCGAGCTGCGCCATTCGCTCGACGTGCTCGGCGCGCTCGACGGCATCACGCTCAGCGCGGCCTTCGGCCCGCAGCATGGCCTGCGCGGCGACAAGCAGGACAACATGATCGAGTCGCCCGACTTTGTCGATCCCGTGCTCGGCATCCCGGTGTTCAGCCTCTACGGCGAAGTGCGGCGTCCCACGGCGGCGATGATGGACAGCTTCGACGTGCTGCTGGTCGATCTGCTCGACCTCGGTTGCCGCATCTACACTTTCGAGACCACGCTGCGCTACGTGCTCGAAGAGGCGGCGCGCCTTGGCAAAGCCGTGTGGGTGCTCGACCGCCCCAACCCCATCGGCCGTCCCGTCGAAGGGCTGCGCCTGCAGGCAGGATGGGAGAGCTTCGTCGGCGCCGGCACGCTGCCGATGCGACACGGCCTCACACTGGGAGAACTCGGCCACTGGTTCGTCAATACGCTGCGCCTCGATCTCGACTATCAAGTGGTGACCATGCACGGCTGGGAACCCGAACGCGCGCCGGGCTACGGCTGGCCGCTCGAATCGCGCACCTGGGTCAACCCGAGTCCGAATGCGCCCACCCTGTGGATGGCGCGCTGCTATCCCGGCTCGGTGCTGCTCGAAGGCACCACGCTCTCCGAAGGCCGCGGCACCACACGCCCGCTTGAAGTGCTCGGCGCGCCCGACATCGATGCCGTGCAAGTGCTGCGCGAAATGCAGGCGCTGGCGCCGCACTGGCTGCAAGGCTGCATCGTGCGCCCGTGCTGGTTCGAACCCACTTTTCACAAGCATGCCGGCAAGCTGTGTTCAGCATTCCAGGTGCATGTCGAAAACGCCGGCTACGACCACGCCGCCTTCCGCCCCTGGCGCCTATATGCGCTGGCCTTCAAGGCCATCCGCCGCCTCTATCCGGACTACGCGCTGTGGCGCGACTTTGCCTACGAATACGAGCTGGACAAGCTCGCCATCGACGTCATCAACGGCAGCCCGCTGCTGCGCGAATGGGTGGACAACCCCGCCGCTGCGCCGGCCGATCTCGACCAGTTGCTGCAAGCCGACGAATCCAGTTGGAGTGAAGAGCGCGAAAGCGTGCTGCTGTACCGCCAGTAAATCATTCTTCGAAAACCAGCGGCCCCAATCCAGCAGCTCCGCCAGCCGGTGCATGACCCACACCGACTCCTGCGCGCTCAGATTCGAAGGCTCGGCCAGCAGCCCTTGATGGAACTGGTGCAGCACCTTCCGCTCCATGCCTTCGTCGAACGCCAGCTTCTGCGCATACTCGATGAGCATGCAGGCCATGCCTTCGCACCCCTCATAGCGAGCGAGCACGACATCCTGCGGCGCGTTGGGTCGGTCACGGCCGGGCGTGACATACATGGCCATGAATGACTCTGGAGATTCGATCTGGTTATCGATCATCATGAGTTGTATGGTTTCGAAGTCCGAATCAGCGTTCCACTACCCCGGCGAATTAAATCGAAATCCAAATCTTCACGACTATTCGATCATGCAAAGCCTGATTAGGGAAACGCTGAATAAGCAAATGGTTCCGCGCCAATACCAACCATGCATTTCGCCGTCCTTTTAACCCCCGTCCGCACGCCGACTCTTCTCGATCAGGTCGTAGGCGAGCTGGATTTCCTTCGCCTTCTCCGTCGCCATTGCCACCATGTCATCCGGCATGCCTTGGCCGATCAGCTTGTCTGGATGGTACTGGCTCATCAGCTTGCGATAGGCGCGCTTGATTTCCTGGTCGCTATTGTCCGGGGTAACGCCCAGGGCCTTGTAGGCATCCTCCAGCGCCTTTTCGCTACTCGGCTGGCCGGAGGCGAAATGGGCCTGGTTCGTGACCATCTCCATCAGCTGCCGGAACTCGGCCGGGCTGTAGCCAAGGCGGCCGGCGATGTCGGCAAGCAGGGTTTCTTCGGCGGCATGGACATGACCATCAGTCAGCGCCATCGCGATCAGGTACACCAGCAACACCTGTTTCAGGTGACGGGTATGGCCGCAAGCTGCCATGAAGCGGGCGTATAACGATTCGAGATCGCAGGACGGTTCGGTGCCGCGCTTGAAGAGCCCGATCGCCTGCTGCCGGTGCTCGGTCGTCATGCCGAGCTTTTGCATCAGCGCTTCGGTGTGAGCGATCTCTTCTTCGGATACCCGTCCATCGGCCTTGGCCAGCTTGCCCAGCGAGACAAACATGGTTTCGAGAAACACGGCCTGGCGCTGGGCGTTGCCAACCGGGTTGAACCCGCCCGTACCATAGGCGCGGACACGGTCGATGGTAGATCCGATCAAGAAGCCGAGGATGGCCCCGAATATACCGAGCAGGTAATAGCCAACAATAACGCCGATGAACTTGAACAAGACTTGCTCCTAGAAAAAGATCAACTGGATCGAGGCCAATTGCTCCGGCTTTGAATTGCTTTCCTTGTCACGCCAGCATCTCCATCAAAACGGGATGCCATGAGAAGTGGGCAACGGGGTCGAATATTTTTCAACTCCATTCCATTCGGTCTCACTTGCGCCGTATTCCATGCGCGGAATCGGATTCGGCCCGAATCTGGTCACGCGTTCTTAAAATCTCCTCTGTCGAGATATACGGCCCTTTATTCTTTGCGTGCCGATTCAAAATACGGCGGACAGCTTTGTCGCTACGACGCTTGTGATCGATCTGATCCAGCGCGTCCAGCATCAGTTTGGTCACGACAGCGCTCTTGTTCGCATCCGCAAACGCTTTGTTAAAGCGATCTTTCACGTCATCAGGGATGCTGAAACTCATGGTTGCCATACAGGCTCTCTCGTTGATTGCTTATTCAACTACATAGTCCTCTTTTTCGGTGATTTACGAGCTTCATTTCGGCGACAGAAACGCTTCCTGAATATCTTTCGCTTTGGCGCCGCTCGCAATAAGCGCACAAACGATCAAATCCAGCGACACCGAGGAATCGCCCGCCTCGATTTTGGCGATGCGCGACTGGCTCGATTTTATGCGTTGCGCCAGTTCGATTTGCGAAAGGTTGCGCTTGATGCGCGATTTCTTTACTGCATTGATCAGCGAGAGCCTGAGCGCAACGAACTGTGCTTCTTCGTCACTCAATTGCAGAAAGTCTTCCGCATTGCCGACTTTCCAGCCGGCGGCTTTGAGGCGTTCCAATTTGGTGGTCTTCATGGCTTCTATCCTCACGCGAGTGATTTGTAACACTTCAATCTCGATTTGCAGACATCAATAACCGTTTGTGGCGTTTGACTGGTTGTCTTGGCAAATACCTCAAGTATGACGACGGCCAGCGCATCCACGTAATACTCAACCCTCCATGTACGGTTTTCGTCGGGGATTCCCAATGGACAACCTCGACCAATACTCGGCATGGGCCGTGAGTGTGGCAACGAAATATTGCCACCCTCTTGCAGGCGCCGCAGTAGCATGCCCGCTTCAATTCGTGCAACTGCCGAGAAAGGTGGCGTTTTGACTTGACCGTGCAGCCACAGCAACGGTTTTCGCGCTTACTCATGCGTTTTGGCATATGTCAGAATTGACATACCTACAAGTCTTGTCCAGACCTTTTCAATGCCAGTTCTGACAACCTTCCCTGACTCAGAAAAAATATTCCCAAACGGATTGACAAGCCTTCTTCAGCAAATAGCGTAGCGTAGCGCTCCAGTTGCGGGCGGTAGATTTCGGCGCGGGCTTTCAGGTCTGACTCTGGAGCATCTGGTTCAAAGCGGGCTGTCTTGTAGTCGATGATCCAGCGCGCGCCATTTTCGACAAAGGTGCGGTCGATTACATTCGATAGGGTTCTTCCATCTTGGCTGCTGGTGAGCGCGAGTTCGTTGCCCGCTTCGTCTCGCTTCGAGAGTATCCAGCGTCCCGCTTCGCTGCTGATGGCATTGCTGACTGCCTCCTGCACCTGAGTTGCTGCATCGTCGAGCACCGACGCTGCATGCCCCCTGCCCTGCAGCCAGCGCCTGAACGCCGGTTGCGATGCCTTGACGCGCTCGACGTTCCATTGATCGAGGCCGTCCTGCGCAATGAGTTCGAGGGTGCGGTGGGCGAGCGTGCCGATGTCGGCGAGGAGGGAACGGCTGATCTCGATCGTGTCGTCTTGTGCTTCGACAGGCTCTGCACGAACGGTGGCAGCCTCGGTGGCATCGCCTTGCAGATAAGCGGGGATTGCGGGCGAAGCGATGCGCGTGAGTTTAGGGATGAAGCCAGCGAGCGAGTTGGCCTCCAAATCTAAAGTCGCTGGATTCCCGCTTTTGCGGGAATGACGGGCTGCTTCGAACTCGGCTTCGACTGCGGGCCACAGTGCAGCGAGGGACGAGCCTTTCACTGGCGGCTTGAGTACGTCGCCCTCCTCTTTCGTTTGCACTGTCGCGGCAGCGACGAGGTGCAGGGCGCGGATGGCGCGGGTGGCGGCGACGTAGAGAACGCGGTTGCTCTCGTTGCTCTCGCGTTCGGCATCGAGGGTGCGCAGATAATCGTAGGCGCTCGGACGTTTGTCGTTGCCGCCGCGGCGCGGCTTGACCGGGGCGATGACCAGATGCTCGTGGCCGTGACCATCGACGAACTCTTCCCACAGCAGCAGGCTGTTGTCGCCGTTGCGCGGCGCGCGGTGCAGGCCGGGCAGGATGACAGCGTCGAATTCCAGCCCCTTGGATTTGTGCACGGTCATGATCTGGATGGCCGGACTGTCAATGCCATCAGCATTCTTATCGGGTTCGGCATAGAGCGAGGCGATCTCGCGATCCAGCCGGTCGAGCGTGAAGCCACCGCCGGCATCGAGTTGGTCGATGAGGTGGAAGTAGGCCTCGGCATTGACACGTTCGGCGGCATCGTGCAGGCAGGCTTCGCCGCCGAGCATGCGCCACACGGCTTCGACCCAGCGCCGTGTGCGCAGGCGGCCCTGCTGTGCCAGAGCTTCGGTAAATACGGCACGCAGGTGTAGCAGGCGCTGCTGGCCGTCGGCGGACATGCGTTCAATGCGCGCGGCATCATTCACCAATTGCCAGACCGTGCTGCCGTGATCGTCGGCAGCGAGCGCATGCAGGTCGGGCAAGGTGAGGCCGCACCAGGGCGCACGCAATACCGCCAGCCAGTTAACGCGGTCGCCACGATGATGCAGGGCGCGCGTGAGGGCCAGCAGATCCTGCACCACCTGGCGCTCAACCAGGGCCTCAATTTCCACCGCCTGATAGCGCAGCTCCGGCGCGCTGCGCTGCAATTCGGTGACCAGCGCATCGAGATGACTGCGGGCGCGGACGAGGATGGCAATGCTGCCGGCCGGGTGCGCGGCGCGCTCGGCGCGGAGGATGGCAATGACCTGTCGCGCTTCGTCGCCCCCAGCATTTTCGGAATCCTTGGCGACCAATACCGGATGCATGAATACGCCCGCGGTAGCGGCGGATGATTTGGTGGCGACCGACACGGCGAACTTCACCGCGCCGGTTTGTGGATTGTCGGCGGGCGGGAAGACTGCGGGGAAGGTGGCGTTGATCCAGTTCACCACTTCGGGATGCGAGCGGTTGTTGCGGTTGAGGCGCAGCGATTCCAGGCCGATGCCGCCGATACCACTTTGGCGCGCTTGCAGGAAGAGGCCGACGTCGGCCTTGCGGAAGCGGTAGATGGATTGCATGGGGTCGCCGACGACAAACAGCGTGCGCCCGTCGCCCGGTTGCCAGCCGGCGGTGAGCCGCTCCAGCAGCGTAACCTGCGCTGGACTGGTGTCCTGGAACTCGTCGACCAGCAAATGGCTGATGCGGTAATCGAGCTTGAGCTGGAGATTGGTCGGCGTCGCCTCGTCGCCGAGTGCGGACAGGGCACGTTGCGCGATCTCGATGAAATCGACTTCGCGCTGCTGCTGGAACACGGTCCACAGTTGCGCGGCGGCGAGCTTGAGCAGGCGCGCGAAGATGCCGACGATGCGCGCCTCTTCCGTATCCAGTTTCGGCTCTGGCAGCAACTGGATGCGCGCCAGGGCGGCTTCAGCGCCCGGCGTTTGCGCGAGGGTATCGATGACATCGGCAAGCGTCTCCTTGAAGGGCTTGGCATCCTTCTCGGCGGGCAGGCCCATGTTTTTGTCGAAGCGTTTGCGCAAGGTGCCGCTGTTGGTGAGCAGCAAGGCGACGAGGCCGCGCCAGAGGTCGATGTCGGCAAGGCATTTGTCGTCATCTCCGCATCCCTCTTCGTCATTCCCGCATCCCTCCTCGTCATCCCCGCGCAGGCGGAAATCCATGGGTTTTGAAGACCTCTGGATCCCCGCCTGCGCGGGGATGACGGTATTTTTACTATTTTCACCTACTCCCAACGATTTGGTCCAATCCGCCAACAGCGTGATTGGCGAATCGCTGTTGGCAGCAAGGAGGTTGCCGGCGGCATAGCGCGCGATGGGCATGAGTTGCGATTGCATCGTTGCATCGATGACCAGGCCGGCGCGGACAAGATCGCTGGCGACCAGCGCGGCGATGGCGCCGCCTTCGTGTTGTTCGGCGCTATCGAGATGGACCAGCCACTGGTCGCGCCGTTCGAGCATGGACACCAGCAGCTTTTGCAGGCGCGCGCTATCGTTGTGGAAGTAGCGCAAGGCCTCTTCCATCGTGCACCCGGCGTCGGCGTCGTTTTCGAGCAATGCCAGCGTGCGCAACGCGGCGGCATCGTAGTGCGCGGCGCTGTCGTCGCTGATGGCGGGCTGCGCGCCGAAACGGGAGAGGAAGGGCATTTGCCGCGCGAGGCTGGCGCTCAATGCATCAATGGTCGTAATGCGCAAGCGAGCCGGGGTTTGCAACAGCTGCCAGCCGCATTCGGCGTCGCGGGTCAGCGCGTCGAGCGCGAGCCTGCGCGTGATCTGCTTGTGCGGCTCCGCTGCCATGGTTGCGGGTTGCATGGCGGACGACAAACTAAGCAGGATGCGCGTGCGCATTTCCGCCGCCGCCTTGTTGGTAAAGGTGATGGCGATGATTTCTTCCGGCTCCTGCACCAGCGCCAGCAGGCGCAGATAGCGCTGCGTCAGCAGCTCGGTCTTGCCCGCACCGGCGGGAGCTTCGACGATAAAGGACTCGACATCGAGTGCGCGGACACGCGAGGATTCGTCGATGGCGAGCAGATCGACAGTCATAACGTCAAAGGCTTTTTAGCCACAGAGGTCACAGAGAACACAGAGAAAGGCAAAGTCAAAAACACCCTCGGGCCTGGGTTTGGTTTTTCTCTGTGGTCTCTGTGCCCTCTGTGGCTCATGCTTTTGACTTTCACTCTTTCAGTTCCGCTTCCCACTGCGTTCTGCGCTCGGCCAGGCGCAGCAGCGGCAGCACGTCGCAGTAGCGCAGGTCGGTTTCGTTCTCGACCCGCACGGGGGCCACGCCCGCTTTCACTTCGTGCGCAATCGCTTCAATGCTGCTGCGCCAATGCAGCAGCACGGCCTGCCAGTCGGCAAATTCTTCCGTGCTGAAAACGCGTCGCGCGTCGCCGCTGTCAATACCGGAGACGCGCGGCAGCAGGCCATCTGCTTCGCCGATGCCGAGAAAGCGCGCATCTTCGAGCAGCACGCGGCCGAAGGCCACTGCCGCCGGTGGCTGATCGTGCCTGGCGATGGCGGCATAGGTTGGCAGCTGCGGATCGGTGATGCGCGCTGCAGCCCAGGCCGCGGCGCCCGCGACAGCGCCAGTCTTGTAATCGATAACGATCCTGCGGCCATCGTCCAGCCGGTCGATGCGGTCTATTTGCATATTGCATACGATGCCGTCGATGTCGACTTCGACGCGCTCCTCGCACGAGATGACACTGAACGGCTGTTCGCGCTGCAACTCCACCGCCAGCCAGTTCCCCAGCAGGCGCTGCAAACGCTCGCGCTCCAGCTTGCGAAACACCGGCGGCAAGGGGTTGGCGCGATGCACATGGTCGTAGCCGTCGAGTGCGGCACAGGCCGCCTTGTCGATGGCGGCATTGCGTTCGGCATCGGACATGGCCCGCAGCCGCGACGAAGCGCCTGTCGCCTGCCAGAAAACACGCAGGGCGTCATGCACGATGCTGCCGCGCGCCGCCGCATCGATCCCGTCCACCGGCTGTCGCAACGCCTTCGCGCCGAGGCGGTATTGATAAAAAGCCCAGGCCGGACAAATGGCCTGCGCACGCAGCAGACCGGTGCCGCCGCGCACATGCTCGCCCTCGGCCACGGGCGGCGCGATGCTGTCGTCAACATCTTTGGCCCACAGGGCCGAATAGTCGCCTCCTCCGCTTGGCGGGGGAGGTTGGGAGGAGGTGTCATTAGGGGCTTGGCCCGATGCGAGCCCCACGAGCAGAGGGCTTGGGCGTAACTCCGTTACACCATCAACATGCGCGAACGAAAAGTTGATCCCGGGTGCGCTTTGCAACAGGCGGCCATGAATGGAGCGGGCAAACGCCAGTTGTACCTGCGCCGATGCGTTGGGTGCATTAACCTTGCGCTGCTGTTCCGCCGGCAAGAGGGGATTGGGACGCGGCGGGGGCGGCCAGACGTCGTCGGTCATGCCCATCACCCACAGCGCATCGAAATGCATGCCGCCCGCTTCGAGCATGCCGACCACTTGAATCTGTGGATCGCCCACGATCTCGGCCTGAAAGATATGCGTATTGCAAAGCTGGACCAGCCGCCGCTGTGCCTCGCGCGCGGGAATGGCGCCGAGGATGCCGTCGAGCGCGGCGAGTTTGTCGAGTTCCCCGGCAAACGCTTCACGCGCCTGGAACTCGTAACTCGACAAACTGCGTTCGCCGGGCCAGCCGGCATGGCGCAGCAAGTGGCGAAAGCGTTCGGCCCATTGCGAAGGCAGCGTTTTCTTTTTCCATTCGTGCCGGGTCGATTCGATGACAACGAGATGCGCGAGCAGTATTCGCAAGCATGACTTTCTTCCACCCTCCCCTTCTGCCCCCACTTCGTGCCACACGGCTGGCTTCGCACAGTCAGCCGGCTGCGCGGGCCGGGAGCCATGCTCCTGAAATTCTCCGCTCGCCCCCTCAAGGGAGAGGGGGGCTTCATCCATGCCGCGAGCAAACCACTGCGCGAACGACAGCACTCGCGCCAATGTCGTGGTCGCATTGAGGCGTTCGCGCATCACGGCCTCGAGCCGGGCACGCGCATCGGCTTCACTCACGCTGGCCGACCAACAGGGATGGCGCAGCAGTTCACCGATGCGGCTTTGCTCCACTTCCCCGGAACCGGTCGCGAATTCGATGACATCGAACGCCACGGCAACCAGCGGTTGATGCGTAAGCGGCTTGCCCAGGCTGAAGTTGTAGCAGCGCGGCACTTCGGCGCGTGCCGGGCGCAGCAATGCCGGATGCAACATGGCGTCAAGCACGGTCTCCAGTCCGTCGCGCGCGCTGCCGAGATTGGGAACCACAATGCCAAGACGGGTAGCGGGATTACGCGCCAGTTGCTCGGCGGCCCACTGGGCCACGGCGCGACGTTCGCTGTCCGTATCGGCCAACTTCCTGATGCTAAGCGTCACCGGCGCATTAGCGGCGAACTGCCATTCGTCGACATGAACGCCCTGCCCCGCCAATATTTGTTTGAGTCGCCGCTCCTGCGGCGTGATGTTGTCGAAACCGGCGAAATACACCTCGCGCGGCAGCCGCGCCGCACCACGTTCGATCAAGGCCAGCAGCGCCTCGTGCCAGCGCACGGCCTCGATCAGGCCCTGTTCGTTGCAGCGCTCGTAAAATCTGCGCCGCCAGCGCAGGAAGGCCTGCGTTTCATCCTCATTCTCGCCGCCGAATGGGACCACACCCCATACCACCATCAGGGCATTCGCTTCCAGCGCCGTCGCGGCCATGCCGGGCACATCGAAAAAACTGCTGGCGTAATCGGGAATCGACTCCGCAATCACCGCTTCCCATAACATGGCTTCCTGAAACCCGTCGAGCACGCGGCGCGACAGCAGCGCATCGTCCTCGCCGCGCAGCAATGCGGCTTCGCCCAACTGCGCAAGCCACTGCGCGACGGTGCTCGTGTTCAGGGTTGGCCAGCGCGTTTCGCCTGCCGCCAGGCGCGCGCGGTCATCCTGCCAGCGCAGCGACTGGGCGAGACGGCTGGTAGCGCAGAGAATCAGGCGCTCGAGTATTTGCGGCATAGGCGCCGATGTTACATGGCCAGCATCAGCACGGCACAAAAAACGGTAACGGCATAAAAGACCGCGGTGTCGACATCGGGATGGATAATTTTCATGACCACGCTCCTGGATAAAGTGTCGTCATGATGCGGGGGGTAGTGGCTCAAGGCGTGAGCCTTGCATAATATGCATATGGCGTTGCCAGAACGGCTCCGGCCATGAACCGTCAGGGCCGCTGACAAAGCCTTTGTTTTTAACCTGGTATTCCCGCCTAAACCCCATATTTAGCAGGGCCATACGAGTGTTGACCCATACCAGCAAGCCGCCTTAGACTGAATCGTTTTCGTCAAATGGGAAGTCATAAAAATGGAACAACAACACGAGGCAACGTTGGCGCTAACCCAGGAAATATTCGGACAAAAAGAGAGCAAACGCCGCTCTCTTTTTTCAAATGTGTGGGCACGGATGGTGCCTGAAGTTTTCAAGGATGTTCCGCGCTATTACCGTTCGGGCAACATCATCGCAAGTTTGGGTTTATGGGAATTGTGGGTTTGGCAATTCCTCAGAACGATAAAACTGCGTCCGCATTACCAGACGCTCGACGTCTGCGCGGGAACCAACGATGTGGGCATCAGACTCCTCAAAAAAGAGCCGGCCATTTCCGTCACGGCGATTGATCGCAGCAAGGAAATGCAGGAAGAGGGGCAACGCAGGGCGAAACGAGCCGGGCTGGGTATATCCAGCGTCATTCACGACGTTCACGATCTGCCCTTTCCGGACAACTCGTTCGACGTGATCACGCTCCAGGCCGCTTCCCGCCATCTGCAACTGGACAAGGTGCTGCCCGAGATCCTGCGCGTATTGAAGCCGGGCGGGGTTTTCTATCACTGCGACATGCTCAAGCCGACCAGTCCTCTGGTCGAATGGCTCTACCTGCGCTTCTTGCGCATTTCCGTTTTCATGACTTCGCTGATCTTCGGGTCAACCCCGGCATCACGGGAGTGTTGCGGATACTTCAGCGATGCAATTCACCATTTCTATACTCCGGAAGAATTGACAAGCGTCCTGCAACTCATCGGGTTTTCGAATGTGAGCTGCAAAAAAAGCATATGGGGCGGAATGGTCGGCTTTCACGCAGCACAAAAACCGCTCCTGTCACAACATTAGTCGTAGCGTAAAAAGCTGCGCACCTTTTGATTTAGAAAAAGCACACGTCATCCCTACCCCAGCGGGGATGACGAAATGTTGGCTCATATGCCTTTCTTTGCGAGCAACTGCACATTATCGGTTCGCCCATCGGCGGCGCCCATCATCATTGACGTTCCGTCACGCTTCGCGGTGAGTGCAATACCACAAGGTGGCGTTAAAAACCAATGCGCCAATGATATTCCCGATGGTCACCGGAATTTGATTCCATATCCACCAGTCATGAATGGAAACATTCGCCCCGGATAGTATGCCTACGGGAAAAACAAACATATTGACAACGGTATGCTCGAATCCGAGGGCAAAAAAAGTCGCAAGCGGCAGCCATATCAGCATTACCTTCCCCGATACGCTGCGAGAGGCTTTGGCCATGATTGGGGCCAGGCTGACCAGCCAGTTGCACAGAATCCCCATCCCGACGGCGGCCAGCCAGCCGAGATAACCGAAGTCAACATAGGCGGCCTTCTTTTCGGCGAGGTGGGCCAGCGTAATCAGTACGCCCGAGGGGGCAGTCGTCCCGCCCTTGGTGAGGGAGAACCATAATAGCCAGGCAAAGAAAATCCCTCCCGCCAGATTGCCCAGCAGGGTCCACGTCCAGTTGCGGAATACGCGCCAGGGCTTGATTCGTCCTGCATACATCCCGATAGGCATGACAGAAAAACTGCCGGTGGCCATTTCAAGGCCCAGTGTCGCCAGCATGATATAGCCGACGGGGAATATCAAACCAGCGGCTGCAGTGGGCCAGCCCTGCGTGACCAGCAGGGCTGAAAGTGCCGTCGCATACGCCAGGAAGGGGGTGCACAGGAAGCCACGGATCAACAAGTGATAAACGGAAATCTTGTCTTTCTTGACGGCGTCCTCGGCAATTTCCCTGCCTATCTGCGCGGGAGATACTGAATCAATGGTCGTAAAGTCAGCGAAAGCGGCCGATAGCGCAGCCGGGTTTCCGGCGGGCAGATTATCCCCCACCGAAACGGCGATCGGTTCAAAACGGTGGTTCATCGGCCTACTGTCCTTTCAATCGGTTTAGTCATTGCCGAACGCGGGTACGCCGCAGTCGTGCGCCAGTCGTTACCAATTAATGGTTTCGGTAGCGGTGGAATTGGCAGCCTCATGCATGAACCTGACGCAACCGACAAACCACACTCCCACGCCGATGGAGATGACCACAAGCGTGGCGAGTATGCTGTACAGATCAGGTTGCTGATTGCTGTTTGACATTACCAGGCAGAAGAAAACGATGCCAATCATTGAAATAATCCAGCCACCAAGTATCGTCTTGCGGCTCCGTTCCACACCTGCTCGTGATACTTCCTGCTCGGCATCGCTTGAGTCAAGAGAGATTGGAGCGCTGGAGTTCCGGCTCAATCCGGATATTTGTGCGGAATTCATGACGTATCTCCTTAAGTGATTTGCGACTTGACGGCTACGCAAGGAATCGCGGGATCCGCACGTTTGCGGTCCGCGGGTTTCAGGCCTGTCGCAACTGCCAAAAGCAGGCCGAGAAAGGTGAGCAACCAGGTCGTCAGCGCCACGCCGACGAACAGACGCGGGATGATGAGCAGGAACGGCAAGCCGAAAGCTTCCGCAAGCCGATGGGTAGCGACTGCGTACATCCCCAGCGGGAAGACCGCGCCCCAATAGAGCGGATCGTAGGTCAACGGGACCTTGTGAAAGATGTAACGCCACAGGCCGAGGATGACCAGCATTGGAATCCACCAGGTGGCGGTCGCCCAGAAAAGCAGGGTCATGCCCTTGAGAAAAGGCAGCAGAGAAACCAGCAATGGTGATCGATCGGCAACACTGATCAGTAGCGCCCCGGCAAGGGTGGAGATCGCCATCGCGCCCATGTTGATCCAATACGGCGGCGTCAGATCCTGCGGATGAAAGCGGAAGAAGGTATAGCGGTAGAAAATGAGTGAGATCATCCAGATGTAAAGCATTCCCCCGGCCAGCCAGAGCAGTGTCAGGCCGAGCATGGCGGCTTCGGAGTTCCCCTGTTCCGGCATGATCATGCAGGCGAACACGACGAGAGATTGGGTGGCGACCACCGCCGTCAGCCAGCCGCCATTGATGCCTTCTTCGAAGGTCGGCTTGTTTCTGCGCACCGTTAGCGCGGTGAATATGGCGTAGGTCAGCACCAGCCATAGGGTGAAGGCGAGCCACCACATCAGTTGGGCGACGGCCGCCATGTGCAACTGCACCGCGATCTGCGTCCCCAGCACGGAAGTCGCCGCGACGGTGCTAAAAAAACCGGGGCCGCGTGGATGGCTGCCAAAATCGTCGAGGAAACGCTGCGGGTGATGGCGAATGCGCAAGAGCGTCAACCCCCACAGGATCACATAAGCGGCCAGGTTGATCGCAAGCAGGATCTCCGGCAGTGCTGGAATGTTTTCCAGTCTGCAGGCGAGCGAAAGAATGCCGGTCGCCATCACCATGGCGAAATAGGCGGGCGACAGTCTGGCAAGGACCTTATGAAATGGCGTTAGAGTCAGGGTGGAGACCTCTACCCCGCCCGTTTCACTTTCTGGCCGTATTTTTCCGACAATTGACATTACCGCTAGCCCCTGGATCTTGAGTTTGATCAACTGCAACTGAAGACCACTATGCGGTAACTGGTAAAAAGTGTATATCGGGCGGCGGCTGACGCGCCTGACAACAGATCCCTACCGCTTGTAGGGAAATGGCTGACAAGGGAATCAGTTCACCAAAGCGTGGCGAATGGCGTACTGCATCAACTCGGCGCTGGAAGTCATGTTCATCTTTTCCAGAATGCGCGCGCGATAGGTGCTCACGGTCTTGGTGCTGATGTTAAGCAGCGCGGAAATTTCCGTGGGTGTCTTGGCCGCGGCGATCAGGCGAAAAACTTCGAACTCTCGGCTGGACAGTGTTTCATGCGGGACCTTTGGACTATCGCAGGCGATGAGCGATGCCAGCCTGTCGGCGAGGTCTGCCGTGATAAAACGCCGTCCACTCATCACCGTCTTGATAGCGTCCAGCAACTCTCGGGGCGCCCGCTCCTTGGTCAGAAACGCGGCGGCGCCATCACGCAACGCCCGAACCGCAAATTGCTGGTCATCGAAGCTGCTGAGCACGATAACCCTGACGAGGGGGTAACTGGAGCGGATCTCGGGGAGAATATCGAGCCCGCTACGCCCGGGCAGCGAAATGTCTAGCAGAACCACATCCCAGGTCTCACGCTGTAATTGCCGCATGGCCTCTTCGGCATCGGCAGCCTCGCCGACTTGTGCCCCGATATCTTCTATGAGTATTCGTTTCAGACCCGCTCTCAAAATCGCATGATCATCGATCAACAGGATCTTCATTTGCTCACCTTTTTCCTCATGCTCGTAGCGCATTTCGGGGAATGTTAACTTGCAGTTCCGTCCCCTTTCCGCAAGCACTGGTGATCTTGACGGTACCACCGAGGCGGCTTGCCCGTTCTCTCATGCCAAGCAGCCCAAGGGACGGCGTAAGGGGTTCGATATCGGGATCGAAGCCGCGACCATTGTCCTTGACCCAGAGCATGAAGTCATGTTCGGTGCCCACCAGCCGGGTCGCAATGGATGTCGCGCCTGAATGGCGCACGACGTTGGTCAGCGCCTCCTGGGTAATGCGAAACAGGGCTGTGGAGATGTCTGCATCGACCTTTTCCTCTACGCCTTCGGCTACGAGCGAGGTATGAATTCCAGAGCGACGCTCGAACTCGCTCAGCAGCCATTCGAGTCCCGCCGCCAGCCCCAATCGATCCAGCACGCCGGGGCGCAATTCGGAAGAGATGCGGCGCACCGAGCGCACCGCCGCATCGATGCGTTCACCGAATTCTTCAATCATGGCCAGAGTATCCTCCGGCACGGTCAGATCAACACCGCTGGCGACCTTGCGATGCAGGCGCTCCAGTTCCAGTCGAAGCACACTCAGTTCCTGTCCAAGTTCATCATGGAGCTCTTGCGCGATGCGTGCTGCCTCTTTCTCGCGCGCTGTCTGCAACCGGTGCGACAAGGCGCGCAAGCGCTGCTGCGCCCGAGCCGCTTGTCTGTCGCGCAATTCCAGCGTGTCGGCCATGGAATTGAAGGCCATCGTCAGGTCGCGGATTTCTCCATGGGGGAGTGGAACAGGCGCGCGGGCGTTAAGCTCGCCCTTGCCAAAACGGCGAGTGGCCGCGGCGAGCATGCGAATGTCGCGCAGAACCGACAGATCGGTGGCCACCAGCGAGGAAACTATGGCGAATATCGCGAGCAACGATAGCACCGCAAGATCACGATAAAAAACGTGGTTGGCCAGGGCATGGACACTGGCCTCCGGCGGTCCGGCAACGACCCAGACGTCCTTTATTCCTCCCAGGGAAGTGGCGACCGCAAGCCGCGGAATACCATCGGGCGCGACACATCGAGTCAATGTATGCGGGTGCCGGATCAGTTGCTGGAATCCCTTGAGTTGCCTGTTCGCACCAGGTTCCAGTTCCCGACCAAGGGAGCTTGCCAAAATAGTGCCATCGCGGTCGACGATCAGCAGTGCGCTGCCGGGCGGCAGGTCCACCTGACCTGTCAGCCGGTCAAACCAGGCAAGATCGAGGGCAACGAATAACACGAGAGACGGCTGGCCGCGCGCGCTGCGTAATGCTTTTGCCATGATCAGAATCGGCCGTTCGACGATCAGGCCGACGAGATAGGTACCGACAGCCACTTCCTGCGATTCGAGCGCCCGCTGAAAGGCGGAAATCCTGGCCATGTTGACCTCTCGTGGAGGAGTGACCACGCTGTACAAAATCTTCCCGTCGAGCCCGAGCACGCCAAGATTGGCGAACTGCGGAAATCCGGAGAGAATCGCCGGCAGCAGCTTAGGCAGGTCCTCCAATCTGCTTTTGTCGGAAGAGGACGCAAGCCGGTCAAGCAGGCGCTGGGCGCCAATGACTTGCAATGCATGCTCGTGCGAAGCAAGATTGGCAACGTAGATCGATTCCGTTTCGGCCCTATGCAAAGCCGCACTTCTTTCTTCAGATGCTACGTAAACCACGAAAAGAAAAGCTGGCAGCGTCGCAAGGCAGGCCAGCAGTGTGAGCCGTCCGCGAAGCGTGCGAAACGGGAGCAGATTATTCATGGATTAGCTTATTATCTCGAAACAGCATCTTATTTTTCTTCCAGCTCCTGCAATGCACGCGGCACCGACTCGATCTGCTTCTGCTCGCGTATCTCCTGATCCTCGGACACCACCTTGAAATCACGGAATCTGCGCGCCGCGACCAGCACGCGCGTCTCCAGCGATGCAACCGCCTTGTTATAGGCGCCGACCGCATTACCGATATGCTTGCCGACATCGCCCCAATGATCGGCGAGCACGGCAAGGCGGGTATACAAATCCTTGCCCAGCGCGGATATTTCCTTGGCATTCTCGGCCAGGGCTTCCTGCTTCCAGCCGTAGGCCACGGCGCGCAGCAGGGCAATCAGCGTGGTTGGCGTGGCGAGAATGACTTTTTGTTCGACGCCGGACTCGATTAGCGATGGATCGGCTTCGAGCGCCGCAGAATAAAATGTTTCGCCAGGCAGGAAAAGCACGACGAATTCTGGCGCTGGCGCGAACTGTTCCCAATACGATTTACGTCCGAGCTTGGTCAGGTGCTCGCGCACCTGCCGCGCATGGTCCTGCAGCTTGCGTTTTTGCTGGGCCGGGTCGTCCGTCTCCAGCGATTCAAGATACGCCGCGAGCGGCGCCTTGGCATCGACCACAATATTGCGCCCGCCCGGCAGGCGCACCACCATGTCCGGGCGCAAACGCCCCTCCTCGGTGTCGGTGTTCGCCTGCTCATGAAAATCACAGTGGTCAAGCATGCCCGCCATCTCGACCACGCGCTTCAATTGCAGTTCGCCCCAGCGCCCGCGCGTCTGCGGCGCACGCAGTGCCTTCACCAGATTGGCCGTTTCGTGACGCAGTTCGCCCTGTGTCTCCAGCATGGATTTGACTTGCATTGTCAGCGATTCATAGGCGCCGACACGGGCCTTTTCCACCTCGCCGACGCGCTGCTCGAACTTGTCGAGGCTTTGTTTGACCGGCGTCACCAGATCGACGATGGCCTGCTGACGCTTTTCCAGATCATTCCTGGCGCTTTCCTGAAACGATTTGAGGTGGGTTTCGGCCAAGGCGAGGAAGGACTGGTTGTTGTGGCGCAAGGCCTCGGCCGAGAGCGCCTGGAACGCTGTCGACAGCGAAGCCTCGGCCTGCTGCAGCGTCTCCACTCGCGCCCGCAGCGCCAGCCAGATGACAGCGGCGCCACAGGCAACGCCGGCAAGAAACACCATCAGAATTTCCATAAGTTCATCGGCAGCATGACAAGGCCGTCATTGTGCCGTACATTGACGCATGTCAGTAAAACGCCAAACAGCTCATGGGCAATTGTCAATAGCATGCAAATAAAGTAGCCTTTCCGGGTGCGAATTTCCAATGTGTTTATGTCTTTCTGCAACTGAACTGATATATTCATGAGATTCTCCATATCCTATTTTGTATTTTGCCGGGAGTAGCACAGTAATGCCGGATACGGAGTTGCAAGCAGGAAACCGCATTTCAAACGCAATCGCCAGAACGTCGGGCGCGTTTGCCGCGATACTGGGATTTATTGCCCTTGCCGGGTGGATTTTTGATCTTCCTGTGCTAGCCAGCCTCGGACCAGAATGGATTCCGATGGCGCCAAGTTCTGCGCTGTTGCTCATCCTGCTTGGCGCCGCAGTATTCTCTACTGCACGCACATCACCGAATCACACGGCACATTTGATTTGCACCCTGATCGGGTCATCCGCTACCCTGATCGCCTTGCTGTTGTTCGTCCTGTCGTACCAGGGCATGTATCTGGATGCCGAACACCTTGGCTTTGCCATCACCGGAACGGTAGACAGAGCGCCGCTCGGACATATGTCGCCGATCACGGCGCTGTGCTTCCTGCTCGCGGGGTCATCGCTGGTGGCTGTGCTCAGGTCGTTTCCTGATCGCGCCCGATGGGCCATGACAGGTTTTTGGCTTGCCGCCCTTTTGGCGCTGGTCTGCATTATCTTCCTGCTTGCCTATCTGATTGGGACGCCGCTGCTCTATGGCGGTAAGTTCATACCACCTGCGTTGACGTCGATCATCGCTTTGGCGGCGCTCAGCGCAGCCCTGCTGGCTATAGTCCAACCCCAGGCATGGACAGCCGACAGGCAAATCAACGCAGAAACCCGGCGTGCATCGCGTTCCTTCATGCTCGTTTTTTTACTCATGGCGCTTGGCCTGGTCAAGGTCGGCAGTATCTATTATGAACAGGATGCGAAGCTGCAACGCGCCGCTATCGAGCGCGAGTTGTCCGCCGTCGCCGATCTGAAGGTAAGCGAAATCGTGAAGTGGCACGGGGAGCGGCTGGGCGATGCGGCGCTGTTGTATGGGAACCCCGTTTTCGCCGATCTGGTGCGGCGCGCCATCGGCGGCCCGCGCAACGCGCAGGCGCGAGACCAACTGCTCATCTGGCTGCGCCAAATCCAGCAAGCCTTCGGGTACACGGATATCCACCTGATCGACGCGCAGGGTGTTGCGCAGTTCTCGATTCCCGATATTCCGCCCACTGCCTACGAACTCGAAACTGCTCGTAATGCCCTGCTGTCGGTCAAGGTCAGCCTGGATGATTTTCGCTGGGATGAAGATGCACCGGGAAAGGCTCCCCGCCTGACGCTGCTGGTGCCCCTTCTCGACGCTGCGGCCGGCGGCCGGCCCCTGGGCATCGTGATGCTGGAGATCGACCCCGGCAGAGACCTCTATCCCTTGATCGAGCGCTGGCCCACGCAGAGTCCCTCCGCCGAAACGCTGCTGGTACGTCGCGACGGCGACGATGTGCTGTATCTGAATGAACTTCGCTACCGCAAGAACACCACCCTCTCGCTGCGCTACCCACTGACCAGAACCGAAAAACCCGCGGTGAAAGCCGTGCTGGGACAGGAAGGAATAGTCGAAGGAACGGATTTTCGCGGCACGCCGATCATTGCGGTGACACGCAAAGTACCCGGCACGCCATGGTTCCTGATCGTTCGCATGGATAAGAATGAATTTCTGGCATCGATCCAGAGAACCCTGTGGCAGACTGCGAGCCTGATTGCGTTAACGTTACTTTCCGCCGGCATGGCGTTGGGATTTATTGGGCGGCAGCAACGCATGCGCCATTACGCGGAACGAACCCGTGTTGCCGAGGCGCTGGCCTCCAGCGCAGCACGCTATCAGGCAGTCATCCAGACCGCCGCAGATGCCATCGTGACCGCGGACAGTTCGGGAATAATCGTCAATTGGAACACCGGGGCCGAGCGCATGTTCGGCTACGCGGAAACCGAAGTCACGGGGCAGCCGCTGACCCTGTTGATGCCGGAACGGTTCCAGGAGCGGCATCTCGCTGGCATGAGGCGGGTGCAATCCGGCGGCGAGTGGCACGTCATTGGGAAGACCGTTGAGTTAACGGGACGGCGCAAGGACGCCAGCGAATTTCCGCTGGAACTGGCGCTGGCGGAGTGGACTGTGGGAGAGGGCCGGTTTTTCACCGGCAACATCCGCGACATTACCGAGCGCAAGGCAGCCGAGGCGAAAATCTTGCGGCAAACACATCTCTATGCCGCGCTGAGCCAGTGCAACGAAGCCATTGTGCGCTGTACCAGCGAGGAAGAATTGTTCTCGCGAATCTGCCGCATTGCGGTGCAGTTCGGCGGCATGAATATGGCATGGATCGGCATTGTCGATAGCGATATCCTCAAGGTGCGGCCGGCTGCCAGTTTTGGTGATGACGCTGGCTTCCTGAGCAATGTCGTTAGCTCGATGGATGACGATAGCCCCTTTGGGCTTGCTCCGATCGGCACCACCTTTCGCGAAGGCCGGCCGTACTGGTGCCAGGATTTACTCAATAATCCGGTAGCTATGCCATGGCGTGAGTACATCGCGCGACATAAGCTGGCTGCCTCCGCCTCGCTGCCGTTGCACAGGAGCGGTGTCGTCATCGGTGCTTTCGTCCTGTGTTCGAGTGAGGCGAGCGCCTTCGACGAAGAGGCGCGGCAACTGCTGATTGAAATGGCCACGGATATCAGTTTTGCGCTCGACAATTTCGACCGCGAAGTGCAGCGCAATCGGGCGGAACTGGCACTGGTGCGGCAGAAAGACCTCTATGACATGTTGTCCCAGACCAACCAGACGATTGTGCGCATCACGAACCGCGAGGAGCTGTTCCCGGCCGTGTGCCGCATCGCAGTAGAACACGGCCGCTTCCGTTTCGCCTGGATCGGGTTGATCGAGCAGGACGATCCGCGGCTGAAGCCGGTTGCGAGATACGGCGCGGACAATGGCTATATCGATCGACTCAACTTTATCCAGGACAGCGCGAGCCTGCAGAGAAAGGGACTCACCGGGCAGACAATTCTTTCCGGCGCCCACGTGATCAGCAATGACTTCCTCAATGATTCGTCAATGGCACCGTGGCACGAGGCTGCACAGGACGCGGGAGTATGCGCCACGGCCAAGTTCCCGATCCGCCAGGGCAATGCCGTGATCGGCGCCATCAATCTTTACGCCGACGATGTAGGGTTTTTCACTGGAGAACTGGTTGCGACGCTCGACGAGATGGCGGTCGATGTTTCCTTCGCGCTCGACAACTACGCACGCGAGGCTGCACGCAGAAAGGCGGAGGAGGCGCTGCGCGAAGGCGAGGAACATTACCGCCGGCTGTTCGAGGCGAATCCGCACCCGATGTGGGTTTATGACACGACAACCCTGGCCTTCCTCGCAGTAAATGATGCGGCGGTGACGCACTACGGATGGTCGCGCGAGGAGTTTCAGGCCATGACCATCGCGGACATTCGCCCCCCCGAGGATATCCCCTCGCTGCTTGAGCACCTCGCCGCCGACAGGGAGAATCATTTCAGTACTGTCGATAGTTTGAGGCACCGCAAGAAGGACGGCACGCTCATCGATGTCGAGATAGCAACCCATCTCCTCGATTTCGGCGGACAGAGCGCCCGAATTGTTTCCGCATACGACATCACCGAGCGCAAGCGGGCGGAAGATGAATTGCGTGCATCGGAAGAGCGGTTCCGCGGTTTGGTCGAGCAATCGATCGCCGGCATTTACATCATCCAGGATGACAGGTTCGCCTATGTCAATCCGCGCTTCGCCGCGATACGTGGCTTCAATGCGGCGGAAGAATTGATCGGCCAGGACCCGATGACATTGATCGCGGAGAAGGATCGCAGTTCCGTCGAGGAGAATAATCGCCGTCTGTTCGCGGGCGAAAAGCGTGACATCGACTACAGCTTCACGGCGCTGCGCAAGGATGGTTCAAACGTCGAAGTCGGCATACACAGCACTTTGGCAAACTACCGCGGCCGACCCGCGATCATCGGCATGCTGCAGGATATCTCCGAGAAAAAGCACGCCGAGGAAGCAATCCAGCATTACATCGAGCAACTCAAGACCGCGTTCATGAGCACGGTGCAGATAGCAATGACCATGAGCGAGATGCGCGATCCTTATACCGCCGGGCATGAGCGGCGCGTGGCTGAGATCGCGGTTGCGATCGGCGCCGAACTCGGTTTTGACGCGCAGCGGCTGGAAGGATTGCGCGTCGCGGGTTCCCTGCACGACATCGGCAAGATCACCATTCCATCGGAAATCCTTTCCAAGCCCGGGAAACTTAGTGCGCTTGAGTATCAGATGATTCAGGGACATCCCCAGGCTGGTTACGATGTACTGAAGGATGTGGAGTTTCCGTGGCCGGTGGCGCAGGTCGCGCTACAGCACCATGAGCGCGTCGACGGCAGCGGCTATCCGCAGGGACTCAAAGGTGAGGCTATCCTTTTTGAAGCGCGCATCATGGCGGTAGCGGACGTGGTCGAGGCGATGTCCTCGCACCGGCCCTACCGGCCCGGCCTGGGCATCGACAAGGCACTGGCCGAGATCGAGCGCGGGCGCGGAACATCGTACGATCCGGCGGTCGCCGATGCGTGTCTCAAGCTGTGCCGCGAGAAAGACTATAAATTGCCTGCATAGGGTCATGCTTTACTGAAACCCTGCCGAATAATCCTAAAAAAGCAGTTCACCACGGTGACACGGCGGGCACCGCGGGAAAATCAAAAGTTTGCCAATTGGCTTCGTTTCATCTTCATCCGCTGGGTGAGGCGCCGCATGCCTGCCATGCCTTGTGTTTTCGCCGTACCCGCTGTGTCGCCGTGGTTCAAATGAGGTTTTCAGGATAATCTATGCCGTTTGCTTGAGTTGTTCCAGAATTGCCGGATTGTGGCTACGGCCGTCGCTATGCGACTTAACCCGACGATGTCGGGTTAGCCTTCGCCGAAACCCTGCCGAGCAGCTTAAGCCGTTTGCTTAAGCTGCTCAAGAATGGCAGGGTTTTCCAGCGTCGATACATCCTGCGCAATTTCGTCGCCCTTGGCCAGCGAACGCAACAAACGGCGCATGATCTTGCCGGAACGCGTTTTCGGCAGGTTGTCGCCAAAGCGTATGTCCTTGGGCTTGGCCAGTGCGCCAATTTCCTTGGCGACCCAGTTGCGCAGTTCATTGGCCATGCTCAAGGCATCCTCTCCCTCCGGACGCGAGCGCTTGAGCACGACGAAGGCGCAAATCGCCTCGCCTGTCACGTCGTCGGGGCGGCCAACCACTGCCGCTTCCGCCACCAGAGGATTGGAGACCAGCGCCGATTCGATTTCCATGGTGCCGAGGCGGTGACCGGATACGTTCAAGACATCGTCGATGCGGCCCATGATGGTGAAGTAACCCGTCTTCGAGTCGCGTACCGCGCCATCGCCAGCGAGATACAGATTGCGGCCGAGTTCATCGGGGAAATAGGATTTTCGGAAGCGTTCAGGATCGCCCCAGATGGTGCGGATCATTGCTGGCCAGGGCCGGGTGATGACGAGGGACCCACCCTTGCCCCACTCAAGTTCATGTCCGGCCTCATCGACGACCGCTACCTGAACGCCGGGGAAAGGCAGGGTGCATGATCCAGGTACCAGTGGCGTTACTCCGGGCAACGGCGTGATCACATGGCCGCCGGTCTCGGTCTGCCAGAAGGTATCGACAACCGGGCAGCGGCTGCGGCCAACCTCGGTGTAGTACCAGATCCAGGCTTCGGGATTGATCGGTTCGCCGACAGTACCGAGCAGGCGCAGGCTGTCGAGATTGTAGTTGCGCGGGTGGGTCTCGGGATCGGTCTCGGATGCCTTGATCAACGCGCGGATCGCCGTCGGCGCGGTGTAGAAGGTGTTGACCTTGTGCCGATCAATCATTTCCCAGAAACGGCCCGCATTCGGCCAGGTCGGGACGCCTTCGAAGATCAGCGTCGTCGCGCCGCAAACCAGCGGCCCGTAGGCGACATAGGTATGGCCCGTGATCCAGCCGATGTCGGCCGTGCACCAGAACACATCGTCAGGCTTGACGTCGAAAGTCCATAGCATCGTCAGCCGGGCAAAGAGCAGATAGCCGCCTGAACTGTGTTGCACGCCTTTGGGTTTGCCGGTCGAACCCGAGGTATAGAGGATGAACAGGGGATGTTCTGCATCGACCCACTCCGGCTCACAGGTCTCGGATTGTCCGACTTCGAGGTGATGCCACCATTGATCGCGGCCGTGCTCCATGTGGATTTCGGCACCGGTGCGCTGGATCACGATGACCGTGCGAATGGTCGACTTCTTTCCCGCCAGGGCAATACCTTCGTCTACCGTGGCCTTCAAGGGCAGTATTTTGCCGCCGCGGAACTGGCCATCCGCCGTCACCACGGCGACCGCACCGGCGTCGATGATGCGCTCTTCCAGCGATTTCGCCGAGAACCCGCCAAACACGACCGAATGAATCGCGCCGATGCGTGCGCAGGCCTGCATCGCGACGACGCCCTCGATCGACAATGGCAGATAAATGATGACGCGATCGCCCTTCTTGATGCCCTGATCGCGGAGCGCATTGGCGAACTTGCAGACCCGCGCCAGCAGGTCGCGATAATTGATCTGGGTAACGGCACCGTCGTCGCCCTCGAAGATAAAGGCGGTCTTGTCGCCACGCCCGGCATCGACATTGCGGTCCAGACAGTTCCACGAAACATTCAGCTTTCCATCGGCGAACCATTTATAAAAGGGGGCATTGGATTCGTCGAGCACCTGGGTAAAGGGTTCGCGCCACAGCACATGCTGGCGTGCCAGCCGGCCCCAGAAGCCCTCATAGTTGAGCGCGGCTTCTTCGCACAAAGCCTCGTATGCCGCCATGCCGGAAATCGTGGCGTGATGGATAAATTGCTCGGATGGTGGAAACAGACGATGTTCACGCGACACCGACTCGATCGAATTGGACATGCTCATTGCCTCCTTCTTGTTGTCAACGCGATGCGCCGGAGATCCCCGGCCATTCACCACGAACAGATATTACCTCGTTGATTCGTATTATCGTGCCAGACCGCTGACGAACTTTTCACCCGCATCCAGCGATTACACACCCAGTGTAAAATTCAACATTCCTGGCCGCAAAGGAAGTCCCCGGTGAACAGTATCGTCAATCGCATCGAAAGCTTCATTTTCTGGAGCCGCTGGCTACAGGCTCCGCTCTATCTCGGCCTGATTGTCGCCCAGGGGGTCTATGTCTACCAGTTCATGCACGAACTGGTGCTGCTTGTCGGCGGCACAGGCAACCTAAAAGAACACGAGATCATGCTCATCGTGCTCGGTCTGATCGACGTGGTGATGGTCGCCAACCTGCTGGTGATGGTAATCATCGGCGGTTATGAAACCTTCGTCTCGCGCCTCGATCTCGAAAATCACCCGGACCAGCCGGAATGGCTGTCGCATGTCAACGCCGGGGTGCTCAAGGTCAAGCTGGCCACCGCCCTGATCGGCATCTCGTCGATCCACCTGCTCAAGACCTTCATCAACGCCGAACAACTCCCCGATCGGGTCATCATCGCCCAATCGGGTATACATGCAATGTTTCTGATCTCTGCCATTGCCATCGCAATCACCGACCGGATCATGACCAATACGTTGTTGATAACCAAAATCGAACATTAATCCTCCTATTATCATGACTACCATCAAGCAGGAAGACCTGATCCAGTCCATCGCCGACGCTTTCCAATACATCAGCTATTACCATCCCGTCGACTACATCAAGGCGCTGGGCGAGGCCTACGAACGCGAGGAGTCTCCCGCCGCAAAGGACGCCATCGCGCAGATCATCACCAACTCGCGCATGTGCGCCGAAGGGCATCGCCCCCTCTGCCAGGACACCGGCATCGCCCTGGTGTTTCTCAAAATCGGCATGAACGTGCGCTGGGATGCCAAAATGGGCATCCAGCAAATGATTGACGAGGGCGTGCGCCGCGCTTACACCAACCCGGACAATCCCCTGCGGGCATCCGTATTGTCCGACCCTGCCGGCGCGCGCAAGAACACCAGGGACAACACGCCGGCCGTGGTGCATTACGAAATCGTTCCCGGCGATCATGTCGAAGTCATCTGTGCGGCCAAGGGCGGTGGCTCGGAAGCAAAATCGAAGTTCGCCGTACTCAACCCCTCCGACAATCTGGTCGACTGGGTATTGAAGATGCTGCCGGCCATGGGTGCCGGCTGGTGCCCGCCGGGCATCCTCGGCATCGGCATCGGCGGTACGCCGGAAAAGGCCCTGCTGCTGGCGAAGGAAGCGATCATGGCGCCGGTCAATATCCATGAACTCAAGGAAAAAGCGGCGCGCGGAGAAATACTCGTGCGCACAGAAGAACTGCGCCTCGAACTCTACAGCAAAATCAATTCACTTGGCATCGGCGCGCAGGGGTTGGGCGGCCTCACCACGGTGCTCGACGTGAAAGTGCTCGACTATCCCTGCCATGCCGCCAACCTGCCGGTGGCGCTGATCCCGAACTGTGCCGCGACACGCCATATCCATTTTCATCTCAACGGTTCCGGCCCGGCGAAGCTGGCGCCACCGAAGCTCGCCGACTGGCCGCAGGTCACCTGGACCGCGGACACGAAATCCGCCACCTCGGTCAACCTCGATACGCTCACCCGCGAACAAGTGGCGGCATGGAAGCCAGGCCAGAAACTGCTCCTGAACGGCAAGATGCTGACTGGCCGCGATGCCGCGCACAAGCGCATCGCCGACATGCTGGCGAAAGGAGAAAAGCTGCCGGTCGACTTCACCAACCGCGTAATCTATTACGTCGGCCCGGTCGACCCGGTACGCGACGAAGTGGTCGGCCCCGCCGGCCCCACCACTGCGACGCGCATGGACAAGTTCACGCGCATAATGCTGGAACAGACCGGCCTCATTTCAATGGTCGGCAAGTCGGAACGCGGCCCGGTCGCCATCGAAGCGATCAAGGACAACAAGTCGGCCTATCTGATGGCTGTCGGCGGCGCCGCCTATCTGGTGGCCAAGGCCATCAAGTCGGCAAAAGTGGTCTGCTTCGCCGATCTTGGCATGGAAGCTGTTTACGAGTTCGATGTGAAGGATATGCCGGTAACTGTCGCCGTCGATTCTTCCGGTACTTCGGTGCACCAGACCGGACCGCATGAGTGGATGATGAAGATCGGCAAAATTCCGCTCTCGGCCATCGGCGGCCATCACCACCAGGACCAGACGAAAACCGAAGATATTCCAATAGCTTTTTCTTGAATTCAAAACCTTTAGCCACAGAGTTCACAGAGGACACGGAGAAAGGCAAGAACTTTGATGGTTTTCTTCTGTGAACTCTGTGTCCTCTGTGGCAAATAGCTTTTCTCCATGATCGGCATCTTCGACTCCGGTCTCGGTGGACTTTCGGTGTTGGCCGCCATCGCGCGCGCATTGCCGCAGGCGGATCTCGTCTACTTTGCCGACACCGCCCATGTTCCCTACGGCTCCAGGAGCGACGAGTTCATCCGCAGTCGCGTGCTCGCCATCGGCGGACATCTGGCGGCAATGCGCTGCGATGTCATTGTCGTGGCCTGCAATACCGCCACGGCGGCGGCAGTCTCAGCGCTGCGCAGTCAGCATGCTGACATCCCGATCGTCGGCGTCGAGCCTGGCGTCAAGCCTGCCGTGGCGGCCTCGAAAAGCCGGCACATCGCCGTTCTCGCCACCGAATCGACGGCTAGGAGCGAACGCCTGGCGCGCCTCATCCGCGATCATGCGGATTCGGTCAATGTCCATATCGAGCCCTGTCCCGGCTGGGCGACGCGGGTGGAGCGGCTGCATCTCGACGATCCCGTTTTCATGGCGGAAGCCGCCGCGAAAATCCTGCCGCTGCTGGAACGCGGCATCGACCAACTGGTACTGGGCTGCACGCACTATTCATTTCTGGCGCCCGTGCTGAAACCGCTGTTGTCGTCACGCGCGGAACTGGTCGATGTTGCTGACGCCGTGGCACAACAAGTCTCACGACTTGCCATGCGACCGAACGCAGGCGATGCGCGACTCCTGCTTTTCGCCAGCGCCAACGCGGAAGACCTGCAAGCTGCCCTGCCTCGGCTCGGCCTCGATTGGTTAACGCCGCGCATCGCCCACCCAGCACAAAATCTTGTGTTGTGACTGTCATGTCAAACTTGGTAATAAATTGCGAGCGAAGCGAGCCTGAAAGTCACCTCTGTGGGCCTACGGCCCATCCCTTGCTGCGCTCGGCACCGCCGCTGCGCGGCGTCTTGCGCCCTTCGGGCTTGTCCCGTGAGGAGGGCGAAAACGGGGTTTCGCAAAGCACTGCTTTGCGCCGCCGCAGCGGGCCGGCTGTGCAAAGCCCGCCCCGGGTGGATGGGAGGGGGCGGGTGTTACTGCTGCTTTTCCGGCCAGGCAATGACGCCCTTATGGAAGTCACATCTGTTTGGTTCCAGGCTTGGCCGGTTTAGCATGATCCCCTGGCTTGGCGCTGAAATCGCCTTCCCGCCCGTAATCAAGGCATTGGCCGATCCACCGGGACTGCTGGCCGCGGGCGGCGACCTCTCGCCACAGAGGCTGCTCGCGGCTTACCACCACGGCATCTTTCCCTGGTATTCGCCGGGCGATCCGATCCTGTGGTGGAGCCCCGATCCGCGCATGGTGCTGCATCCCAACGAACTGAAAATTTCGCGCTCGCTGGCGCGCACACTGCGCAATGCCGATTACGAGGTACGGCTCGACAGCGCCTGCGGCGAGGTCATCCATGCCTGTGCCACGGCGCCGCGCCGGGGCCAGCATGGCACCTGGATCACCGCGGAAATGCAGCAAGCGTATCTACGCCTGCATCAACTCGGCTACGCGCACAGCGTCGAGACCTGGATTGATGGCCGCCTGGCGGGCGGCCTCTATGGCGTCGCCCTGGGCCGCGCCTTCTTCGGCGAATCGATGTTCAGTTGTGTCAACGACGCATCAAAAATCGCGCTCGCCCACCTCTGCATATATCTGCAGCGGCGCGATTTCGGCATAATAGATTGCCAAATGGAAACCACCCATCTCACCTCGCTCGGCGCCCACCCGATTCCCCGCCGCGACTTCATTGTCGTGCTGGCAACGCTTGTCGACAGCGGCGCTGCGCCGGGACCGTGGCCTACCGATGGAATACGCGACTGCTTTCGCAAGGAACAGCATGGCATTGCTTAACGACCTGCCGCTATTCCCGCTGCTGCAGTTTTATGCAACGGCCCCCTACGGCTGCTCCTATCTGCCCGGCCGCATCGCAAGGTCGCAAGTCGCGACGCCGACCCACCTGATCGACGAGGACACCTACGGCCAACTGGTGCGCGCCGGCTTCCGCCGCAGCGGCGTGTTCACCTACCGGCCGCATTGCGGCGCCTGTCACGAATGCCAGCCGGCGCGCGTGCCGGTGGAGAGCTTTCGTCCCAACCGCACCCAGCGCCGCACGCTGCAGCGCCACGCCAATCTGAAAGCGGACGAGCGCTCGATGATCTTTCGCGAAGAACACTATCAGCTCTACCAGCGCTACCAGGCGGTGCGCCATCAGGGCGGCGGCATGGATCAGGACAACCGCGATCAGTACGCCCATTTCCTGCTGCAAAGCCACGTCAATAGCCGCCTGATCGAGTTCCGCGAAAACGGCGAACTGCGCATGGTCAGCATCATCGACCTCCTGAGCGATGGCCTCTCCTCCGTCTATACCTTCTACGATCCGGATCTGCCGAACGCGAGCCTGGGCACCTATTCGATCCTGTGGCAGATCGGGCAATGCCAACACCTGCATCTGCCCTATCTGTATCTGGGCTACTGGATCAAGGGCAGCCGCAAGATGGCCTACAAGGTCAATTTCCAGCCGCTCGAAGTATTGAAGCAGGGCCAATGGCGTCTGCTAGGCGAAACCTGAACCGAAATCGACTCAGACAATGACCGGTGCGGGCTAACTGGTTAATTTTGCGCGGGCATCTATAATTGATAGGCATAGGCGGATCGCGTTCTTGAAATAGTTGCACCGAAGCGATCCGACGAAAGGAGACCCGAAATGTTCTCTGAATTCGATTTGTTTGCGCTCTTTGCGGTGTTTGTGGTAATCGCCTTCCTGGCTTCCGCAATCCGGATTTTTCGCGAGTATGAGCGTGGCGTCGTGTTCACCCTGGGGCGCTTCTGGATGGTGAAAGGGCCGGGACTGGTCATCATCATCCCGGCCGTGCAGCAAGTAGTGAGAGTGGACCTTCGCACCGTGGTACTTGAAGTGCCGACCCAGGATGTGATCTCGCGCGACAACGTGTCGGTGAAAGTCAGCGCCGTGGTGTATTTCCGCATCGTCGATCCCCAAAAGGCGATCATCCAGGTGGAGGATTACCTCAATGCCACCAGTCAATTGGCGCAGACCATGCTGCGCTCGGTGCTGGGCAAGCACAGTCTGGACGATATGCTGGCGGAGCGGGAGAAACTGAATCAGGACATTCGGGAATCCCTCGATGCGCAAACCGATTCGTGGGGAATCAAGGTTGCCAACGTCGAAATCAAGCAGGTCGACCTCACCGAATCCATGATCCGGGCCATTGCCAGACAGGCAGAAGCGGAACGCGAGCGGCGCGCCAAGGTGATCCATGCCGAGGGCGAATTGCAGGCTGCGGAAAAACTGTTCGAAGCCGCCAAAATCCTGGCGCAGGAGCCGCAGGCGATCCAGTTGCGTTATCTGGAAACCCTGACGGTGATCGGCGCCGACAAGAACACGACCATCGTCTTTCCCCTGCCGATGGATCTGGTAAAACCTTTCCTTGACAGACCCAAGCCCTGACGTTGCGTCATTCAATCAGATTCCGGAACCACCTCAAGCACCAGGTCGAGCATCCGCACCACGCGTACCCGCTGGTCTGCCTTGAGTGGAACATGACTGCGTATCCGCCAGACTTCGCCGTGAATACGTGCCCAACCGTTGCCGGCGCAATCTTCCACTACCTCGCCGATACTGCCGATCAGTTCTTCGCGTCCACTCACCACCGGCAGTCGCCGCGCCTTGAGCGCCATGCCGACCATGGTCGCCAGTAAGCCGAGGCTTGCCGCGGCGAATCCGCCAATCAGCCCCCAAGGGATGCCATGAGCCACCGCATCGGTATCGATCAATATCACCGATCCGATCACGAAAGCGATCACCCCACCGATGGCGAGCGACCCATAAACAGGGAAAAACACTTCCGCCACCATGAAGCCAATACCCAGTACGATCAATGCCAGCCCGGCGTAGTTCACTGGTAGCAGGTGGAACGCATATAGCGCAATCAGTATGCAGATCGTGCCGGCGACGCCGGGCAACATCAGGCCCGGGTTGGTCAGTTCAAACACGATTGCATAGAGCCCGACCAGCAGCAGTATGTAGGCGATGCTGGGTTCGGTGATGATGGACAGGAATCTGGTGCGCCAGTCCTGCGCCAACGTCTCGACTGTCGCCGAGCCGGTGTCGAGCTTGTGTTCCCTGCCTGCTGCGACGATCTTGCGCCCGTTCAACTGCTTCAGCAGATCCGGTACGTCAGCGGCGATCAGATTGATCACGTTCAACTTGAGCGCTTCCGCGGCAGAGAGGCTGGCCGCGTCGAGCACGGCGCGCTCCGCCCATTCGGCATTGCGGCCGCGCATCTGCGCCAAACTGCGAATATAGGCTGCGGCATCGTGTACCTGTTTGCGCGCCAGGGTGCTGGACAGGTCGAGTGGTTCATTGTCATCGGACTTCGCGCCATCTGCATCTGATTTTCCGTCAGGTTTCTTTTTGTCCGCTTTTTCATCCTTGCTCTTGCCCACCACATCGGGCATGCCGCCGATCTGGATCGGCGTCGCCGCGCCCAGGTTGGTGGCTGGCGCCATGGCGGCGATATGGCTGGCATAGAGGATATAGGTGCCGGCGCTGGCGGCACGCGCCCCACTTGGGCAACATAGGTCGCCACCGGAATCGGCGCGGCAATAATGTCCTGGATGATGTCGCGCATCGAGGTATCGAGTCCGCCCGGCGTATCCATCTCCAGCACCACCAGTTGCGCTTGCGCCCCAGCGGCGCGCGCCAGGCCGCGATGGACGTAATCCGCCGTCGCCGGACCGATCGCTCCGTTGATGACGAGGACAAGCACCGTTGCGGCCTTGGCCCAGGCGCAGTTGGGCCACAGTAACCCTGTCAGCAACAGCATTATTCCGCAGCGCATGGGAAGCCTTCCATGGCGTATTGACATTTCCCACTATAGGTCGCTTCAGCATCAAGCGGAACTATATTGGACCAAAATAGGTCTATATTGAGACCAAGGAGTTATTACTTATGTTGCGACTGAGCAAACTGACCGACTACAGCACCGTGATCCTGTCCTACATGGCGAAGAAACCTGAAGATATTTACAGCGTGGCCCGGATGGCCGCGGCACTCGGGATAGCGGCACCTTCCGCCAGCAAGATTCTGAAGATACTGGCGCGGCGTGGGCTGGTGCAGTCGCGGCGGGGAACAAATGGCGGTTACCTGCTGGCGCGCCCCCCGGAACAGATCTCCATCGCCGAAGTGATCGACGCCATGGAAGGTCCGCTCGGCGTCACCGAATGCGTGGTGGGGAAAGATTTGTGCGCTCGGGAAGCCGGATGCTCGATACGTAACAACTGGCGCCAACTCAACAACGTGATTCGCCAAACTCTGGATGGGGTAACGCTGGCCGACATGAACCGGTCGCCTGGCGGACGCCGATAAGCGAGGAAAGGCAAATGGGCAATTTCAATCTCGACGAATTCATCAGCCAGGATTACCAGCAGGGCTTCTTCACCACGCTGGAAACCGATACCATGCCGCGCGGACTCAGCGAAGACGCGGTGCGCCTGATTTCGGCCAAGAAGAATGAGCCGGAGTTCATGCTGGAATGGCGGCTCAAGGCCTATCGCCACTGGCTCACCACGAGCGAGCCGAACTGGTCGACAGTGCGGCATCCGCCGATCGCTTATCAGGACATTTCCTACTACTCCGCTCCCAGGTCGAACAAGGACGGGCCGAAGAGCCTCGCTGAAGTCGATCCCGAACTGTTGCGCACTTACGAAAAACTCGGCGTGCCGCTGAAGGAGCGCGAATTGCTCGCCGGCGTCGCGGTGGATGCGGTGTTCGACAGCGTTTCGGTGGCCACCACTTTCAAGGATAAGCTCGGCGCGCTCGGCATCATTTTCTGCTCCTTCTCCGAAGCCGTGCAGGAGCATGCGGAACTGGTGCGGCAATACCTCGGTTCGGTAGTGCCCTACACCGACAACTATTTCGCCACGCTCAACTCGGCAGTATTTTCCGACGGATCATTCTGCTACATCCCGCCCGGCGTGCGCTGCCCGATGGAGCTGTCGACCTATTTCCGCATCAATGCGCAGAACACCGGACAGTTCGAGCGCACGCTGATCATCGCCGACAAGGGCAGCTACGTGAGCTATCTCGAAGGCTGCACCGCGCCGATGCGCGATGAAAACCAGTTGCATGCTGCGGTGGTGGAACTGATCGCGCTGGAGGGTGCGCAGATCAAGTACGCGACGGTGCAGAACTGGTATCCCGGCGACAAGGAGGGCAAAGGCGGCATCTACAACTTCGTCACCAAGCGCGGCGATTGCCGCGGCGCCAATTCGAAAATCTCGTGGACACAAGTGGAAACCGGCTCGGCGATCACCTGGAAATATCCCAGCGTAATTCTGCAGGGCGACAACGCGGTGGGCGAGTTCCGCTCGGTGGCGCTGACCAACAACTACCAGCAGGCCGACACCGGCACCAAGATGATCCATCTCGGCCGCAACACGAAGAGCACCATCATCTCCAAGGGCATCTCGGCCGGCCACGGCCACAACGCCTATCGCGGACTGGTGAAAGTGGCAAAGAGCGCCGCTGGCGCACGCAACTACTCGCAGTGCGACTCGCTGCTGCTGGGTAATAAATGCGCGGCGCATACCTTCCCCTATATCGAGGTGAAGAACCCCACTGCCCGCGTCGAGCACGAGGCCACCACCTCGCGCATCGGAGAGGACCAGTTGTTCTACTGCCAGAGCCGCGGCATCTCCGCCGAGGACGCGGTGACCATGATCGTGAACGGCTTCTGCAAGGAAGTCTTCAAGGAACTGCCGATGGAATTCGCCGTCGAAGCGCAGAAGCTGCTCGGCGTCAGCCTGGAAGGCAGTATCGGATAACGAGGTAAATCATGCTTGAGATCAGGAACCTTCACGTCAGCATCGACAACAAACCCATCCTGCGCGGCATCGATCTCACGGTAAAGGCCGGCGAGGTGCATGCCGTGATGGGACCCAACGGCTCCGGCAAAAGCACCCTGGCCCAGGTTCTGGCGGGCCGCGACAACTATGTCGTGACCGCGGGCGAAGTGCGCTATCTGGGCCACGACCTGCTCACTCTGGCGCCCGAAGAGCGCGCCCGCGAAGGCGTCTTTCTCGCTTTCCAGTATCCGGTGGAAATTCCCGGCGTGGCCAACATCTATCTGCTCAAGGCCGCCTTGAATGCGCTGCGCAAGCATCGTGGCGAAGCGGAACTGGATGCCGTGGATTTCCTGGCCCTGGTCCGGGACAAGCTCGAATTCATGGGCATGGATGAAGCATTGCTCTATCGCCCGGTGAATCAGGGCTTCTCCGGCGGCGAGAAGAAACGCAACGAGATCCTGCAAATGGCGGTGATGCAACCGCGGCTCGCGATCCTCGACGAAACCGACTCCGGCCTCGACATCGACGCCCTCAAGGTGGTTGCCGATGGCATACAGAGCATGCGCAGCCCGGATCGCGCCATCATCCTGGTGACGCATTACCAGCGCCTGCTCAACTACATCGTGCCGGATCGGGTGCATGTCTTGTCGCAGGGCCGCATCGCCCTGTCGGGCGGACCTGGCCTCGCACTGGAACTGGAACAGCATGGCTATGGCTGGGTTGATGCCGACAAGGACAGCCGGATAGGAGCCGCGCCATGAATGTCACTGCAACCGGCCATTACCTGGACGAGTTCAGCCGCGCCAAGGCCGCCCTGCCCGGCTCACGCTTGCCTTGGCTTGCCGGCATCCGCACGGAAGCCATGGAGGAGTTCCACACCCGCGGCTTTCCGACGCTGCGCGACGAGGACTGGAAATACACCAGCGTCGCGCGCATCGAACAGGGCCGTTTTTCGCTGCTGTCTGATGTCACGCCGCCGGTCATGACCAAAGGAAATCCCCGTGGGACGACACAGCAGATCGAAGCCCTGGCCTTGCCCGAGGCACAGTTGCTGGTCTTCGTCGATGGCCGCCACATGCCAACGCTTTCGCGCATCAATGCCTTGCCCATGGGCATCACTATTGCCAGCATTGCCGACCTGCTGGCGCGCGAACCGGAAACCCTGCACACCCTGCTCGCGCGGCAAAGCCGCGACTACTCGTCCGGCTTTGCCGCGCTCAATGCCGCCTGCATGATTGACGGCAGCTATCTGTATCTGGCGCAAGACACGGTGCTCGATGCGCCGCTGCATTTGCTGTTTGTCGCCACACAGGACAATTTGGCCACTCATGTGCGCAACTTCGTCGTAGCCGAGGCGAACAGCCGCGCCTGCATCGTCGAGCATCACGTCGCGCTGGGTGCGCCCAGGTATTTCACCAATATCGCGACCGATATCGTAGCCGGACGCGGCGCCAGCATCGAGCACCACAAACTGCAGGAAGAAAGCGCCAAGGCCTTTCATATTGCCGCGACCAACGCCTGTCTGTCGCAGGACAGCCATTTCGTCTCTGCTTCGTATGCCTTCGGCGGCGCGCTGGCGCGCATCGACATCAGCGTCGCGCTCGACGGTGAAGGCGCCGAATGCTCGCTCGCCGGACTGTACATGGGCGACGGCCGCCAGCATGTCGATCACCACACCAGCATCAACCACAACCGGCCACGCGGCACCAGCCGCGAGTTCTACAAGGGCGTGCTCTCCGGCGCAGCGCGCGCCGTGTTCAATGGCAAGGTGATCGTCCATCCCGGCGCGCAGCACAGCGACGCATTGCAGACCAACCACAACCTGCTGCTGTCAGAGCAGGCCGAGGTCGACACCAAGCCCCAGCTCGAAATCTGGGCCGACGACGTCAAGTGCAGCCACGGTGCCACAGTGGGCCAGCTCGATGACAATCAGATTTTTTATCTGCGCTCGCGCGGTATGGACGATGCGGCGGCGCGCGCTCTGCTGACTTATGCCTTCGCCGCCGAGTTGACTAACCGCGTCGCCCTGGCACCACTGCGTGCCAAACTCGAGCGCTTGCTGCGCGAGCGGCTGCCGCAATCAAGCGGGATGCTGTCATGAATGATCCATCTACAATGCTGCAGGCTGCGCCGCCCTTTGACGTGGAACGGGTGCGGCGCGATTTCCCCATTCTCGGCCGCCGCGTGTATGACAAGCCGCTGGTCTATCTCGACAACGCCGCCACCAGCCAGAAACCGCGCAGCGTCATCGACTGCGAGTCGCACTACTACGAGGAGTACAACGCCAACATCCATCGCGGCCTGCATCGCCTGAGCCAGGAGGCTACCGACGCCTACGAAGCCGCGCGCGACTACATCCAGCGCTTTCTCAATGCCGCACGGCGCGAAGAAATCGTGTTCGTGCGCGGCACTACCGAAGCCATCAACCTGGTAGCGGCGAGCTACGGCCAGCGCCTGCAACCGGGTGACGAAATCCTGATCACGGCGATGGAACACCATTCCAATATCGTGCCCTGGCAACTGCTGTGTGAACGCAGCGGTGCGGCATTGCGCGTGGTGCCGATCGACGACCGCGGCGAGCTGATGCCGGATGCATTCGAGCACCGGCTCGGCCGGCGCACCAGGCTGGTCGCCATAACCCATCTATCGAATGCACTGGGAACGATCAACCCGGTCAAGCGCCTGATCGCCCAGGCGCATGCCAGCGGCGCCGTGGTGCTGGTCGATGGCGCCCAGGCCGTGCCGCATCTCAAGGTGGACGTGCAGGATCTCGATTGCGATTTCTACGCCTTTTCGGGGCACAAGATCTACGGCCCCACCGGCATCGGCGTGCTCTATGGCAAGGCGGCACTGCTCAACGCCATGCCGCCCTGGCAAGGCGGCGGCGACATGATCAAGCAGGTCACTTTCGCCAGGACCACCTACAACGACCTGCCCTACAAATTCGAGGCCGGCACGCCCAATATCGCCGGCGGCATCGCGCTCGGCGCCGCCATGGCCTATCTCGATGCGCTGGGGCTGGAACACGTCGCGGCCCACGAGCACGACCTGCTCGCCTATGCCACCGGGTTGGCGACTGCAATACCCGGTCTGCGCCTGATCGGCACCGCGGCCGACAAGACGGGCATTCTCTCCTTCGTCCTCGACGGCGTGCATGCGCACGATGTCGGCACCATCCTCGACCTCGAAGGCGTGGCGGTACGCAGCGGCCACCATTGCGCCATGCCGGTAATGGTGCATTTCGGCGTGCCGGCCACGGTGCGCGCTTCGTTCGCGCTGTACAACACGCGGCATGAAGTCGATGCGCTGTTCGCCGCGCTGGCCAAGGTACGCGAGGTGTTTACATGACCCAAGCCAGAAACAAACAGAAGTGGCTTCGATGGTGGACTTCGTTTCTTGGCCGGAAAGGCAGCAGAAACGCCCGCCCCCTCCCATCCTCCCCCTCGCGGGGGAGGCGATTATCAGGCTCGCTTCGCTCGCAATTTTTCGCCAATTCCCCCGTCCCAAAGGCGCGGGAGGATGGGAGAGTATGCTCATATTTCCCTTGCGTTAATGCGGGCGGCCCGGCAGAGGAACAATTATGAGCGACCTGCGCGACCTGTATCAGGAGGTCATCATCGACCACAGCCGCCACCCGCGCAATTTCGGCAGGCTGGATCAGGCCAACCATCGCGCCGAGGGTTACAATCCCCTATGCGGCGACAAGCTGACGGTCTACCTCAAGATGGACGACGGCGTCATTCGCGACCTCGGGTTCGAAGGCGAAGGCTGCGCCATTTCTACCGCCGCCGCCTCGCTCATGACAGAAGCGCTGAAAGGCAAAACGGAAGCCGAAGCGGAGGCCATGTTCGCCGCCTTTCACGCCCTGGTGACCGGAGAAACAGCGCCGGCTGCCGCAACATTGGGCAAACTCGAAGTGCTTGGCGGCGTGCGGGAATTCCCGTCCCGGGTGAAGTGCGCCACGCTGGCCTGGCACACCTTGAGCGCCGCGTTGCGCGACCAAAGCGGCATTGTGACCACGGAGGACAATTTATGAAAGTACTGGACTGGCTGAATCGCAGCGGTAAGCGGACATCTGATGACTTACTGGAAACCAGGGTCATCGCCGCGCTACGCACCGTGTTCGATCCGGAGATTCCGGTCAACATCTACGACCTCGGTCTCGTTTATGCGCTGGACATCGATCAGAACAGCGGCGACGTCAACATCCACATGACCCTGACCGCGCCCGGTTGTCCTGTGGCGGCGACCTTTCCCGACACTGTGGCCACTACCGTGGGACAGGTGGAAGGCGTTCACAGTGTTGAGGTCGAACTGGTGTGGGAACCGCCCTGGTCGCAAGACATGATGGACGAGGCGGCGCGCCTTGAATTGGGGATGCTCTGATATGACCAAATGGATAATTGTTGCCGAGCAGGCCGAGTTCCTGCCCGGTACTTGCCGCGCCGTGGATGTCGGAGGAACGCCGGTGGCGGTATTCAACATCGACGGCAACTACTACGCCATCGCGGACGAGTGCACGCATCAGGCCGGGACCCTGTCCGATGGCGAGACTGATGGGCTGGAGATCATCTGCCCCCTTCACGGCGCGCGCTTCTCCCTCGTCACCGGGGCGGCGCTGACGCCCCCCGCCTATGAGCCGGTGGCCACCTTCCCGGTCCGCATCGAAATGGGTCTGGTGCAGGTCGGGGACGATTCAAGTTGAGAGGTTCCGCTGCGATGACGTCGATATTGCACAGCCAGTATTGAGGCACGTTAATTCAGAAACGTCATCCCACGACGACTCCCGTCGATCATCCCGCAGGGATTCCTTTCAGTCATTCCCGCGAAGGCGGGAATCCAGGATCTTTAAAAGTCACTGGATTCGCCTCCTCGTCCGATACCGCCGGCACGATGATCACGTCATCGCCCGGTTTCCAGTTCACCGGTGTGGCAACCTTGTGCTTGACCGTGAGTTGCATGGAATCCGTGCATACGCAGTATCTCGCCGAGATTACGCCCCGTGGTCATGGGGCAGGTCCTGCGTTGCCTGCGTGGTAAAGTTTGGTGCTATGTCATTTATGCGTAAGGACATGATGAATCCTCCTTTCATCGCTATAACCTTGATGCATATGTTGGATTTGGGTATGCTTGTTGTCCATCCCATATCCACCATGCGCCAGGGTTTTTTATTGTGGAACCGCCAAGGCGAATTTGAAGAGGAGACAGTACTGCCATGAGCCAGATAATTATCCATATTCCAGCGCCATTACGTTTCTATACGGACGGCAGCGATGAAGTCCGGGTGCAGGGCAGCACTGTGGGCGAAGTACTTGCAGCGCTGAATGCGATCCATCCTGGTATCAGGGATCGCATCCTTACGCCCGGGGGCGAACCACGCCAGTTCGTCAATTTCTACCTCGGCAGCCAGAATGTGCGCATGCTGCAGGGACTGCTGACTACAGTCAAGGACGGCGACGTGCTGTCGATCATTCCCGCTGTCGCAGGAGGGTAGCCGCATGAAAGCCGTCCGCATATCGAAGACCGGCGGCCCCGAAGTCCTGGAGTACGCAGAAGTCAGTCTGCCACCGCCGACAGCGGGCCAGGTACGTGTCCGTCATGGAGCCATTGGCGTCAATTTCATCGATACTTATCATCGCTCCGGCCAGTACAAGATTCCGCTGCCTGCAATTCTGGGAACGGAAGCGGCAGGCGTCGTGGAAGCGCTTGGCGCTGGTGTCGCTGCGCTGAAGCCCGGCGATCGTGTCGGCTATTGCGGGATACTGGGCGCTTACGCCGAAGCCAGCAATGTCGCCGCCGACCGCCTGGTGAAGCTGCCGGCGCATATGAGTGACGAGATCGCCGCGGCGGCCATGCTCAAGGGCATGACGGCTCAATACCTGTTGAAGCGCACCTATGCCGTGCAGCGCGGCCAGACCATTCTGTGGCATGCAGCCGCGGGCGGCGTCGGACTGATCGCCAGCCAGTGGGCGCGGCACCTGGGTGCCGTCGTCATCGGCACGGTAGGTTCCGACGACAAGGTCGCGCTGGCGAAAGAGTACGGCTGCACTCACGTTGTGAATACGCGCCAGGACGATTGGGTGAAACGCGTGCGCGAGCTTACCGGTGGTCATGGCGTAGCGGTCGTATACGACGGCATCGGCAAAGACACCTTTTTCGGCTCGCTGGATTGTCTCGCCATGCGCGGCCTGATGGTCAGCTTCGGCAATGCATCGGGCGCCGTGCCACCCTTTGAACCCGCACTTCTGAGTGCGAAGGGTTCGCTTTATCTGACTCGACCCAACCTTGCCGATTACACGCACGACAGCCGGGAACTGCAGGAGGCCGCGGACCAATTATTTGCCGTTATTGCTTCCGGAGCGGTAAAAGTGGCCATCAACCAGCGCTTCAGGCTTGCGGATGCGCGGGCGGCCCATGAGGCGCTGCAAGCGCGCATCACGACCGGCGCGACCCTGTTGCTGCCCTGAAAGCCTAATAATCCGGCGGACTTTGCAAAATAACGATTTACAAGCCGCCAATTCCATTGGCCACGCTGCCAAAGTCTGAGCTTGAGCGAGGGCGGTGCACTTGTCGCGGGCGGTACACCTTGCAATGTCAATGACGACAACGACGTAGTAGCCTTCTATATGAAGCGGATTTATTCTTTGCGTCCGGAGTTCCTCGTATTCCCGCAACGGGGAATCGAAGCACCGAACTTCCGCAACCAGCCAAAGGAAGGGACATTCGTCCGATGAAAATCCTGCTGAGATCAGCGGCCGGTTAAATATTACTTATCGGCCATTTCATTTCCTGCACCATCTCGAGCACTTGCATGAACACGCCGGCCAACTCATCGAGAAACCGCCGGCGAAAGGTTGTCAGCGGCGAAAAACGAGATTGGGCTGAAAGAACTGACCTAAAGTTGCCTAAAGAATCGTCGATAAAGTGCTGACAACGGAAACAGGTAAAAGGCAAAATCATGAAAATCGATAATTCCATCAAGTCGCTTGCCAGCAACGGCATGGCAGGAAGTCGTACTGCCGGCAAGGCTGGTGCGGGCGGCAACAAGACGCCGCAGGTTGACAGCGTCAATGTTCAACTGAGTTCCCTGTCTGAGCAGGTGCAGACTGTGTCCACAAGCGATGGTGCCATCGACACGGCCCAAATCGCGGAAATCAAGTCTCCAAAACTACAGCATTCGATGATCTTGCGATCCGTTTTGGGGGATAACATGGTTTCAAATATTTCGGCAGGTGGCTGGACGCTGCGGAAACGGTTTTCGATTGCACTTGGAACCATCGCGGTCGTCATTGTGACATCGCTGTATGGCGTCCGTCTCATGGGAAAAGCAGCGAACTTCCATTTCCATGAGCGCAATCACATGGAATTTGCGCTACGTATCGATGCGGCCCTCGCTAATGTTGAGAACGAAGTTAATAACGCGGGCAATACTCGTATCGAAAACATCTCCGATCAATTGAAACAGACACGACAAACAGCGGTTGATGCCGACAACGAGACTTTTGGATTCGAGCAGCTGCTATTTCGCGCACTAGGTTTTGGCCCATTGGTTGATCTCCCGCAAAAAGACATCAGGGATGTCGACGGAATGGAGAAGATAATCGCAGCCTTTCCAGCCAAGACGGGAGCAATGCCAAAGGAACTCGCCGTACAGTTACGTCCAGGAATGAATGCCGTTCTGGAGAATTCGGAACTTTTCGCGCCCCTTACATCGGCCGCAGCACGTTTCATCAAGATCACTGTCTCAATACTTTCGGTGATCAGTGCAGCGATTCTGATGGCCACCATAATCAGCTTGCGGCAACGCACCTTACAACCGCTAACAACGGCGATCGTTGCCGCCCAACGGGTAGCCAGCGGCGATTTGACTGAAGAAATCGAGGCTAGAAGCAACGATGAAGCAGGGATGCTGATGTCCGCCCTGGGCACCATGGTTACTGCCTTGCGGGAGTTGGTCAAAGAAATCAATAGCGGCGCCAACGACGTGGTGACGAATGCCGAACAGATCAGTGTAGCCTCCCGTGAAGTCAGCCTTGCTGCGGAACAGCAGGCCGATGCGACATCCGCCATGGCAGCCGCTATCGAAGAGCTGACGGTCAGTTCCAACCACATTTCCGAAAGCGCCAGCGAAACCGAACAGGACTCACTCGCCGCCATGACGGAAGCCGGCGAAGGCAGTCAGCGGGTCGAACAGGCGACCGTTGCCATCCAGAAAATCGCAACGACCGTCGCCGAAGCTTCCCGGCAGATTCACGAACTGGAAGATCGGACCATGCAGGTTACTTCAATCGCCAACGTTATCAAGAACATTGCCGGACAGACCAATTTGCTGGCACTCAATGCGGCTATCGAGGCTGCCCGTGCCGGCGAGCAGGGGCGCGGTTTTGCCGTGGTGGCAGATGAAGTCCGCAAACTCGCCGAACGGACGTCGTCGGCCACTATTGAGATTGAACAGATGATTGTCGGTATTCAAAAAGACACCATAGGGGCCGTTTCGGCCATGAACTCTGCGCTACCAGAGGTTGAGCAAGGTGTCGAGCTGGCTGGTTCTGTCTCCGACTCCCTACGCACCATTGAAGCCGGTGCCGGCCGAACGCTGGGACGCGTCCGCGAAGTGGCCGATGCCACCCGGGAACAGAGCGTAGCGAGTACGTCCATCGCTCAGCGTGTCGAAACCATCGCCCAGATGGTTGAAGAAACTTCCTTGACCATCCGTGGCACAGCGGAAACAGCCAATCAACTGGAATTCATAGCCCAAGGGTTGAAAAGCAAGGTCGGACGTTTCCGTGTTTGATGTCTGATCGAAACCATCCGGTCTGCACCCACGCCATGAGTCAATTCGGCAGATTCAAGGGCATTCTTCTTTCGTCCATCGTTGTCATTCTGACGACAGCGGCAGTTATCGGGATTGGGCGGTAATAGCAAGCGTGGCGATGCCTACCCTTGCTGGATGGGTAAGCAGATTGGCTGCAACAGGATTTGGCGAGCCAGCCAAGGCACTAACTGTTCGAACCCCACCCTCAATATTCAACCGCTATTCCACAGCCCCGCCGCACCACCATTGATGGTCAGGTGCAGCGCGCTGCGTACACGATCGTCGATTTCGCCGCTGTGGTGCCGCTGCACCTCTTCGATCCAACTGTGCGATCCAACTGCGCCGCACAGGCTGGTCAAAGGGTCTTCCATGTCAGGTCCGCTCATGGTACGAAAGGCTCACCATGAACGGACCATTCAGGCAAACTGACGCGGCGCGGCGATTACGCCGTTCGGACTTCGATCTTGCGGGTTTTGAACTCCGACAGCACACCCTCCTTCAGACTTGCTTCGCATACCCTCGACGAGTTCAAGCTCGTTGTCCAGGCTCTTGCCATCCTCGATGGTAATAACCCCTTCCTTGCCGACCTTGTCCACGGCATCGGCGATGATCTTGCCGATCGCCGTGTCGGCGTTGGCGGAAATGGCGCCAACCTGGGCGATTTCCTTGCTCGTGGTACAAGGCTTCGACATCTTCCCGAGCTCGTCGACGACTGTGGCGACGGCCTTGTCGATGCCACGCTTGATATCCATCGGGTTCATGCCGGCGGTAACGTGCTTCATGCCTTCCATGACGATGGCCTGAGCCAGCACCTTCGCCGTGGTGGTGCCGTCGCCGGCGACGTCGGAGGTCTTCGAAGCGGCCTCCTTCAGCATCTGCGCACCGATGTTCTCGAACTTGTCCTTCAGCTCGATCTCCTTGGCGACTGAAACGCCGTCCCTGGGATGCGAAAACAGGATGGCCCAGCTGTCGCCAATCCACTCATGGAAGTTGATGCGACCCTGTGTCGTCTGCGCGGTATAGTCGGGGGCAATGCCATTAATGCGTAAGGACATGATGAATTCTCCTTTCATCGCTATAACCTTGATGAATATGTAGGATTTGGGCATGCTTGTTGTCCATCCCATATCCACCATGTCGGGACTTTTTATTGTGGCCTGGATTCACGCCGCGTCAACACGGATTTCTGCCGATCGGAGAAGTCGACACAGCATCGCTGGGCAAGCATTTGTTTTTCATCTGTGACTGCTGAATTCACCGGATTAGTCGCTTTTGCAGCTTGATTTCGGGACCAATGCATGGCGAACCATCCCATCAAATGGGAGTCCAATCTTTATAAGAAAACCGCTAAGCAGAAGGGATGTTTTGTGACCTTAAGCTTGAACAAGGATGTGCGGGCCTCGTTGGAGGGGTGGGCGCGTTCGGGCTACCCGAAAGAAAGCTGTGGCCTTTTGATCGGTGAGGAAAAAAATGGGATTGCTGTAGCGACGCGCGCCGTATTGGCGAAAAATCTCAACAAGGAACGCGCTACAGACCGTTATGAATTGGATCCGGAGGATTTTTTTAAGGCGAACAACGAAGCCTGCGCATCGGGATTGGAGATCATCGGCGTCTGGCATTCCCATCCGGATTACCCGGCACGGCCTTCCGAAACGGATCGGATGATGGCATGGCCGAAATGGTCTTACCTCATCATTTCTGTCAGCAATCAGAACATCGAGGATGTACGCGCCTGGCAACTGAACCGTCAGAGCGAATTTGAAGAGGAGACAATACTGCCATGAACCAAGTAACTATCCATATTCCAGCGCCATTACGTTTCTATACGGACGGCAGAGACTGCTGACGACAAGCACGACAGCCGGGAGCTGCAGGAGGCCGCGGACGAATTATTTGCCGTTATTGCTTCCGGAGCGGTAAAGGTCGCCATCAACCAGCGCTTCAGGCTTGCGGATGCGCGGACGGCCCACGAGGCGCCGCAAGCGCGCATCACAACAGGCGCGACGCTGCTGCTGCGCTGAAAGCCTAACAATCCGGCGGGCTTTGCAAGGTAGCGATTTACGAGAGGCCCATTCCGGCACGAGTGCTGGATATTGTTGATTGGTCTACCGTATTGAAAACGAGGGGCAAGGAAGTCAAAGCGAGCTTATCCAGGCTTCCGCGCACGGCGCTCATGATTTTGCATGGCCGCGAAACGGGAGCATTCGCATCGAAACCAATCGCACCAGGGACTCCACCGTCAGGATTCATAATCTGTTTGGTGATACGGCACAAATGAATACGTGCGCACACGTATTGCCGCAACCAAAATCAATAATTAACATCTCTCGCACAAAAAACGTGGGGCCACGTCCATGGCGTGGCTCATATGGGGGGATTTTTCATCTATCAAAGGAGGAAATATGCAATGTATTGCCTTGGTGACTGGTGGCATGGGGGGGGGCTTGGGCGAAGCGTTATGTATCAAGCTGGCGGCGCTTGGCAACAGGGTGGTGACGACCTTTAGCCCAAGCAACATGAAAGCCAAAGACTGGCTGAAGTCGATGCGCGACCAAGGTTATAGTTTCAATGCTTACCCCTGCGATGTCGCCAATTTAAATTCCTGCCGCGAATGCGTGGGCATGATAGAAAACGACTTGGGGCCCGTGAATGTGCTGGTCAATAACGCCGGCATCACGCGTGACATGACGTTCAAGAAGATGACAGCAGAGGATTGGGATCTCGTCATTCGCACCAATCTTTACTCCGTGTTCAACATGACCAAGCAGGTGATGGACGGCATGGTGGAGCGTGGTTGGGGCCGCGTCATCAATATCTCTTCGGCTGTCGGACAGAAGGGGGCTTACGGCCAGACCAACTATTCGGCGTCGAAGGCGGGCATGCACGGCTTTACCAAGGCGCTGGCACTGGAAGTCGCAACGAAAGGCGTCACCGTTAATACCGTTTCGCCGGGCTACATCGGCACCAGGATGGTTAAGGCGATTCCGCAGAACATCCTTGAAAGCAAGATCCTGCCGCAGATTCCGCTATCGCGCCTTGGCAATCCGGAAGAGGTTGCCGGACTGGTCGCTTATCTTGCCTCTGACGAAGCGGCTTTTGTCCATGGCGCGAATATTTCAATCAACGGCGGCCAGCATATGTTCTGAGCGCCCGCTCATTGCCCGGGTGGAGAAGTCGATGACCAGTGATTCGAAAAACTTAATGCCCATGAAATGACTGGTATACAGGATATTGGGCAAGGAACTCCGAAATAATTAATTCCGGTCCCTCAGAAATGTTTCCAGCTTCGGTTGTATTCTTTATCCGTTGGCTGCCGCGAGCGAACAGTGCCTCACCATATATCGGACCATATGGCAACAGTTTCAGGCGCTGTATTGTCGTGTCCCGATTTACCCGGCGATGCGAGATAAATAAATGCGTGCGAGCACGTATCACCGAGGCATAACCTTGACCTGAAAGTCGCAGTTGAAGGGGTGGAACTCCAGGTGCAATATTTAACCGCTATTCCGCAGCCCCGCCGCAACGCCATTGATGGTCAGGTGTAGCGCACTATGGACGCGGCCGTCAATCTCGCCGCTGCGGTGCCGCTGCAGCAATTCGATCTGCAAGTGGTTGAGCGGGTCGAGGTAGGGAAAACGGTTGCGCAGGGAACGCTTGAGCAAGGGGTTGCCATCGAGTAGTTCAGTCTGGCCCATGATCTCAAGCAGGGCATCGACCGACGCCTGCCGCTCGGCCTTGAGGCGCGGGAAGATCGCGTTGCGCAGCGTTTCATCCTTGACCAGTTGCGAGTAGCGCTCGGCAATGCAGATGTCGCTTTTGGCCAGCACCATGTCCATGTTGGAAAGCAGGGTGCGAAAAAATCCCCAGTCGCGGTACATGACGGCAAGCAGTTCCATTCCGGCTGCGCCATGAGCGGCGCGATAGACCGTTACCGCAGTGCCGAAGCCGAACCAGCCGGGCAGCATCAGGCGGCACTGCGCCCAGGAGAATACCCACGGAATAGCGCGCAGGGCTTCAATCTCCCGCGATTTCTTGCGCGACGCGGGGCGGCTGCCGATGTTGAGTTCGGCGATTTCGGAGATGACAGTGGATTCCCAGAAGTATTGTTCGAAGCCCGCTGTCTCATAGACCATTGACCGATAGCTACTGTAGGCAGTGGCCGAAAGTTCCTCCATCGCATGGACAAACTCCGGTCTGGGGTCGTCGTGCACACGCGGCAGCAGCGTGGCAGTCATGGTCGCAGCGACCAGCACTTCGAGATTGTGACGGCCGAGTTCCGGGTTGCCGTATTTGGAAGCGATCACCTCACCCTGCTCCGTGATGCGAATTCGCCCCTGCACCGCGCCCGCCGGTTGGGCCAGGATGGCCTCGTAACTGGGGCCGCCGCCGCGCCCGACCGAGCCGCCGCGGCCATGGAACAGGCGCAGCTTGACGCCATGTCGATTGAATATATCGATCAACGCCCGCTCCGCGCTATAGAGGCTCCAGCCCGAGGTAACAAAACCGCCATCCTTGTTGCTGTCCGAGTAGCCCAGCATCACCTCCTGGACATGGTCGCGCGAGGCCAGCCACTGCCGGTACAGCGGAATGGAAAACAGACGTTCCATGATTTCGCCGCAGCGGGAGAGATCACCAATGGTTTCGAACAGGGGCACGATATTGACGGCAAGCTGCTGTTCGCGCGGCAGCAGCAGCCCCGACTCTTTCAGCAGCAGGGCCAGTTCAAGCATGTCGGAAACACCATCGGTCTTGGCGATGATGACGTTCTCGATGGCACCCGCGCCATAGATATCGAGGATGTTGCGTGCTGCCTTGAATATCGCCAGTTCGCTGGCAGTCTGCTCGCCATACTCGACAAACGGCGACACCAGGGGGCGCGGCGTGGCGAGTTCTTCCAGCAGCAGCGCGATGCGGGCATCTTCGCCCAACGCGAGGTAATCGATGTCAGGCCGCACCGCGGCGAACAGTTCCGCCACGGTCCGGGCGTGAACGTCCGAGTTCTGGCGCAGATCGAGCGGCGCCAGATAGAAACCAAACACCGCCACGGCGCGACGCAGGCGGCGCAGGCGGCCGCGTGTCAGCAACACGGAGTGATGCTCGACCAGTGAACCGTGAATCGTGTCGAGATCGGCGCTGAACTCCGCCACCGACTCGTAAGGCGGCGCAGCACCGATCGCCGGCTGTGACGCTTCCAAAATGTCAAGAGCCTTGGCTGTCGCCGCCAGTCTTGCATGGATGCCGGAAATCGCGCGCCGATAGGGTTCGTCGTCACGATGCGCAGCGCGGTCGGGCGACCGGGCCGCCAGTTGCTCCAGTTCCTGCGAAACACTCACCAGGCGGGAAGTCGATGACAGGCCCGCCCTCAGTTGATTGAGCTGCTCCAGGTAATAGGCCAGGGCGCGCCGGCTGTGCATACGCATGGTGTTGATTAGCACGTCCGCGGTAACGAAGGGATTGCCGTCACGATCGCCGCCAATCCATGAGCCAGGGCGCAGGAAGGCGGGCAGTTCATCCGCGCCGCCGGGCAATGCCCGCGCAATCCTGTCGTCAATGGCATTGTGCAGACGCGGCAACTGGCTGAGGAACGTGACATCGTAATAGCTCAAGGCATTGGCGACCTCGTCCATCACCGCGAGGCGCGTGTAGCGCAGCATGCGGGTCTGCCACAAGGTTAGTACGGCGCGGCGAATGGCCGCCTCGTTTTCGCTGTGCTCCTCCGGCGTAAGCAGCATCTGGTTCTGCTCGTTAAGCAGGAAAGCAATCTTGCGCTCGCAATCGAGAATGCTCTTGCGCTGGACCTCGGTTGGATGGGCGGTCAACACCGGAACGATCTGGCAGTTGCGAAAAAATGCCAGCAGTCTTTCTCCATCAACGCCCGCGCTCAAAGCCTGCACCAGCGCATGATCGAAACTGCCCTCGTGCGGCGGCGAACCGGCGATGGCGTGGGTGCGGGAACGGCGCAGATGATGCTGATCTTCGGCGATATTGGCAAGATGAGAGAAATAGCTGAAGGCACGCACGACCTGGATCGTCTGTACATGATCGAGGCCACCAAGCAAGGCCGTGAGTTCCTGCCGCGCCGTTATATCGTCGTCGCGATGAAAGCGGATGGCCAATTGACGGATGCGCTCCACCATTTCATAGGCGCCCTGCCCTTCCTGGTCGCGTAGCGTATCGCCCAGAATACGCCCCAGCAGCCGGATGTCCTGCCGCAGCGGTTCGTCCTTGTCGTGCTCATCCTGGTGCATGTTTACATGCCTTTCGATGGATTCCGCGAATTACGAAATCCGATATAGCCGTCATTTAGATTCCCCAATAACAGACAACGATTGATTGGACCGTGTCAGCAATTGCCCTTGCGACAATAGCAATATACGAACTGCTGCACCGTACCGAAAGGAGTGTGATGCGCTTCCTTTTCATGCGCGACCAGCAGGAATGCACCTCCAAATTCCGCATGCAGCGCATCAGGCTGGTATCTCATCACGGGCAGGCCACTGCATTTTCCCGGGCCATCCTCTGCAAAGGTGGCCGCAATGACATGCCCACCCCGGCGAACTGAACGCATGACCTGTGCGACATAAGTCTGACGGTCAGCCGGATCGGTCAAAAAATGGAACACGGCGCGGTCATGCCAGATGTCGAATCGGTGGATAGGAAATTCCACACGAGTAATGTCGCCTTCCATCCAGTGTACGACATCTGCATGTTTTCCTAAGCGCTGCCTTGCGACACCAAGCGCCGTCGCTGACAGATCAAGCACGGTTATGTCGGCATAGCCCTCTGCCACCAGATCATCCACCAGTCTGGATGCCCCCCCGCCCACGTCAATTATGGCCGCATCTTTACCGAGCCCGGTATTGTGGATTAGCCGCAGCGACAGATCGGCGTGTTCCTGAAACCAACTCATCGAGTCAGATGGCTTGGCCGTATAGACCTGCTCCCAATGTTGCTTGCGATTCATGGCTTGATCTCCCAAAAGCGCAGCACTTTTCCGGGTCGCGGAATTCGCCCATTATGCGAGATTAAGGGCGGATTTGCAGCGCATTCGAATTGGTCGCGCATTTCTGTCATCATTACAAACAACCCTTATTGATGCAATCCCGCATGTCAGACTGTTGCGAAAACAAAACCTGTGCACTCGATGCAATGAGAGATCGACAGAGCGGAACGCTTAAGATCGTTCTTGGCATCAATGCCGTGATGTTTGTAATCGAGCTGGTTGCAGGATTGATGGCGGGATCGATAGCGCTGTTGTCCGATTCTCTCGATAATTTGGGTGATGCGATGACCTATGGACTGAGTCTCTACGCGGTCTCCCGCAACTCACGCACGAAAGCCAAGGTTGCCTTGTTCAAGGGCCTGCTGATTCTGACAGCAGGACTTTTTGTGCTCGGTCAGGTTGCTTACCGGATCGCTGTTCCGGTCATCCCGCTATATGAAACCATGGGCCTGGTCAGCCTGCTGGCGCTACTCGCAAACGGCACTTGCCTGACTCTGCTCTGGAAGCACCGTGAGGAAGACATCAACATGAGTTCGGTTTGGGAGTGTTCACGCAATGACATTGCTTCCAACCTTTCGGTTTTTGTGGCAGCCGGCGGCGTATGGCTTACACATTCCGGTTGGCCCGATATTTTGATTGGATTGGCACTGGCACTCATGTTTTTGGAGTCTGCGGTGAAAGTTCTGAGGGGTGCCATCGCTGAATTGAGGCAGCCCACTGCCTAACCTGCCGAAAACGAGATCGGCAACTGAAAGCGTTCGAAACGAAGCATTTTTTCCAGCGGCAATGAACCCGTAGGAGCAGGCAACAGCAGGGTGCAGGATTTTTTTACTTGCAATTCAGATTGGACCGGCCCGCTGGAAATTGGCATTGAGCACATCGTTCATGGGCAGCAGATCGTAGAGGGACTTTGCTGATTGCGCCGCTCCCGGAAATCTGGCGGTAGGCGACCGTGTTGTTGCACCGGGGCCGCGCGCAGCGCTCATAGTGCGACGGCATGCTGTGGGCGAAAGACTGACGCGCTACCGGCAGGATCAAGGTTGGAACGCCTCAAATGGCTGACGTCTCAATCATGTCGCTGCTTTTCGCAGATCTTGATCAACAAGTGAAGATGATATGGGTCGGTCGGGCTTGGATCAAAATCGAAATGCTCACAGAACCGCCGCGCCTCGTCATCCTTGGCATGAGCAATGACCGCGCGGATACCGGAATCCGCAACGCGGCTCAAGCGCCCGGAGGCCGCGGCGAGGATCCTCATGTGCGAGCGACCGTCGCCAGGACGGTGCGCCGCCCCGCAGACAGCCACGTGACAGCCGTGTGCAGCACTTGCAGGTCGGCGCTGTCGATCATGCCAGGCGCAGCGGGAGATTGCGCAGGCGCTGGCCGGTTGCGGCGAACAGCGCATTGGCGACGGCCGGTGCAATGGGCGGCACGCCCGGCTCGCCCACGCCGCTCGGCTTGCTTGCGGACGGCACGATATGCACTTCCACCTGCGGCATCTCATTGATCCGCAGCAGCGGATAATCGTTGAAATTGGATTGCTCTATCCTGCCATCCTTGAGCGTGATCTCGCCATATAGCGCAGCGCCAAGTCCGAAGCCGATGCCGCCTTCCATCTGGGCGCAGATGACGTCGGGATTCACGGCGATGCCGCAGTCGACCGCGCAGACGACGCGGTCGACGTGGTAGCTGCCGTCCGGTTTTACCGTCACCTCGGCCACCTCGGCCACGACCGTATTGAAGGACTCATGCACGGCAATGCCGCGGCCGCGTTTCTCGCCTGCCTTGCCGGGCGCCAGGGCGGCGCCCCAGCCGGCCTTGTCCGCCGCCAGGTTGAGGGCCGCCAGGTGCCGGGGCTGCCCCGCCAGCAAGGTACGGCGGAATTGCACGGGGTCCTTGTTCGCCGCATGGGCGAGCTCGTCGATGAAGGCCTCCGTGGAAAAGCCCGTGTGCGTCGACCCCACCGCCCGCCACCACTGCACGGGCACCGCGAGCGTAGGCGAGTGCAAGTCTACATGAAGGTTGGGAATCGCGTACGGCAGGTTCGTCGCGCCTTCGACCGAGGTCTGGTCGACCCCGTTCTTGACCATGCCGCCTTCCAGCGGCGTGCCGACCAGGATCGATTGCCCGACGATGCGGTGCGTCCAGGCTACCGGATTGCCGCTCGCGTCGAGAGCGGCAGCGAGGCGATGCACGTAGGCCGGACGGTAGTAGCCGGCACGCATGTCGTCCTCGCGCGTCCACACCAGCTTGATCGGTGCCCGTCCGTGGATGGCCTTCGCGATCTGCGCCGCTTCGACGACATAATCGGAATGAGGATTGGCGCGGCGGCCGAAGCTGCCGCCCGCGTAAAGCATGGTGATTTTGACCTGTTCCGGCGCCAGGCCGACTACCTTGGCAACGTTGCTCTGGTCGACGGTCTGGGACTGCTCGCCGTTCCAGATTTCGCAGCTCTTCGCGCCGAGGCGGACGACGCAGTCGAGCGGCTCCATCGCCGCGTGGGCGAGATAGGGGAAGCTGTAATCGGCGCTGAGCTGCTTCGCCGCACCGCCCAACGCGGCTGCCCCCTGGCCTTCGCTACGGGCGACGGCGCCCGGCTTGTCGAGCAGTTCGCGGTACATCTGCAGTATTTCGGACGAGCTCATGCGGAACGCCGCCGACTCGTCCCATACGACATCAAGCGCGTCGCGCCCTTTATTCGCCGCCCAGAAATTGCGCGCCAGGACGGCGACACCCGTCGGTATGGCGACGACATCGACGACGCCTTTCACCTTGCGGGCGTGTGCGGCGTCGAAGGACTTGAGCGTTGCGCCAAAGCGCGGCGCGTGGGCAACTACGGCGACCAGCATGTTCGCCAGCTGGATGTCCTGCGTATAAATGGCCGTGCCGTCGACCTTGGCCCGGCTGTCCTTGCGCGGCACCTGCTTGCCGATATAGACGAAATCCCGCGGCGACTTGAGCGTGACGCTGTCCGGCACGGACAGCTTGGCCGCGTCGGCGGCAAGTTCGCCGAAGGTGGCGCGGTGGCCTTGCGCATCGGTCAACACGCCCTGGCGCACGCCGATGGTCTCCGCCGCTACGCGCCAGCGCTTGGCCGCGGCGGCGACGAGCATGGCGCGCGCAGTGGCGCCGGCGTGGCGCATCTGCTCGAAGGAATTCGCAATCGCCGAGCTGCCGCCGGTGCCCTGCATCGGTCCCCAGTTCAGGTTGTTGTAGCGCCTGGCATCGGCCGGCGCGCCTTCGACGCGAATCTGCGCCCAGGCGGCATCGAGCTCGTCCGCGATCAGGGTGGACAGCCCCGTATAGGTGCCCTGTCCCATTTCAAGGTGCTTGGCGATGACGGTAACGGTGTTGTCGCTGCCGATGCGCACAAAGGCGTTCGGCTCGAATTTCGCGACGGCGCCGGCCTTGTCTGCCGCCTCCGCAGTTCCGCTCACGACCGGAAAATATAGGGCTAGCGTCAGGCCCGCGCCGGCCTTGAGGAAATCCCGCCGGCTCTCGTTTTCTATCTTGAGGTTGTTCATGGCACGCTCCTCAGACCAAGGCCCGCGCCGCTTCATGGATCGCGGCACGGATGCGCAGGTAGGTTGCGCAGCGGCACAGGTTTCCCGACATGGCGAAATCGATCTCCGCGTCGGTCGGGCGCGGGTTGCTGGCCAACAGCGCAACTGCGGCCATGATCTGCCCCGACTGACAGTAGCCGCATTGAACGACGTCGAGCTTTTCCCATGCGGACTGTACTGCCTTTGCCGCCTTCGTGCGCAATCCTTCCACGGTCGTGATGCGCTTGCCTGCCACCGCTGAGACCGGCGTGACGCAAGCGCGCATGGGTACGCCATCCACATGCACGGTGCAAGCGCCGCAGGAGGCGATGCCGCAGCCGTATTTCGTTCCTGTCAGCCGCAGCTCATCCCGCAAGACCCACAACAGAGGCGTATCGGGATCAATGTCCATGCGGTGGCGAGTGCCATTCACGTCAAGTGTGACCATCTTGACCTCCATGACTTTCGTGTAGCCGGCGTTCCCTGCACTTCACGAAGACGTGCCCACGAACTAAAAAGTTCGCCTATACACCATAGTTGGTGAACCGTGGTTTGACAACACGGCGTTTCCGAAATGCCCACTTTTTATCTCCGGCACATACCGCTTCCCCTGCCGAAACAGGCTTGACCTCAGCGCGTCTGGACCAGCGTGCCGGGTTGCAGCAACGCATCGAGCTGCTCCTTGCTGAGCAGGCCTTTTTCCAGCACCACTGCATAGACGCTTTTGCCGCTCGCCAGCGCCTCCTGCGCCACCTCGGTCGCACTGGCGTAGCCGATGAAGGGATTCAAGGCGGTAACGATGCCGATGGAATGTTCGACGTTATGGCGCAGATGCTCACGGTTGGCGCTGATGCCCTTGACGCAGCGCTCGGCCAGCGTGAGACAGCCGTGGGTCAGATGGTTGATGCTTTTGAAAATGCTGTGCGCGATGATGGGTTCGAAGGCGTTCAACTGCAACTGGCCCGCTTCGGCGGCGAAGCTGACCGTGACATCGTTGCCGATCACCTCGAAGGCGATCTGGTTCATAACCTCCGGGATGACGGGATTGACCTTGCCCGGCATGATCGATGAGCCGGTCTGCATCGGCGACAGGTTGATCTCGCCGAAGCCGGCGCGGGGGCCGGAGGAAAGCAGGCGCAAGTCGTTGCAGGTCTTGGACAGCTTGACCGCAACGCGCTTCAGCACGCCGGAAAGCTGCACGAAGGCGCCGGCATCCTGGGTGGCCTCGACCAGATTCGGCGCAGTGATCAGGCGCAGGCCGGTGATGTCGGAGAGATACTGACACACTAGCGCCGCATAGCCGGGAGGAGCGTTGATGCCGGTGCCGATGGCGGTGGCGCCGAGGTTGATCTCGGCGATCAACATGGCTGCTTCGCGCAGGCGCTCCTCGTCCTCGCCGAGCATGACCGCATAGGTCGAGAACTCCTGGCCCAGGGTCATCGGCACCGCATCCTGCAGTTGGGTGCGACCGATCTTGAGCACATCGACGAATTCCTCGGCCTTGGCCGCGAAGGCTTCGCGCAGTTCCGCCATCGCCGCGATCAGCTTCTTGATGCCGAACTGTGCCGCGATGTTCACGGCGCTCGGATACACGTCGTTAGTGCTCTGGCTCAGGTTGACATGTTCGAGCGGGTGCAGGTACTGGTATTCGCCCCTGGCGTGACCGAGCAGTTCGAGCGCGCGGTTGGCGATCACCTCGTTGGCGTTCATGTTGGTGGAAGTGCCAGCCCCGCCCTGGATGACATCCACGACGAACTCGTCAAGCAATTTGCCCTCGCGGATTTCCTCGCAGGCGAGCAGGATGGCTTGCGTGCGTGCGCCATCAAGCAAGCCCAGTTCATTGTTGCTCAGCGCCGCTGCCTGCTTGACGCAGGCCAGCGCCACCACCAGGTCGGGGTAAATGGAAATGGAGGTGCCGCTGATGGCGAAATTCTCCAACGCTCGTAGCGTATGAATGCCGTAGTAGGCATCGTTGGGAACATTGCGTTCCCCAATCAGGTCATGTTCGCGGCGCACGTTCTTGCTCCAGATGTTTGCGGCACAGAGGGAGACGGAGCTTCCCGCTGCAACTACTTTAATGTTGATTGAGTTGCTGATCGGCTTTGGCCGCAAAAATGAAATCGCTTTCGGTCAGACCGTCGATCTTGTGAGTCCAGATCGTCAGCACGACCTTTCCCCACGCCAAATAAATGTCGGGGTGATGGCCCTGCCGTTCCGCCAGTTCGCCGACCCGGTTGGTGAAGTCGAGCGCCTGCCGGAAGTTCGGGAAGTCGTACTTTTTCTCAAGATGATGTTCGTCGATGCAGCGCCAATCGTGCCCTAATTGCTCCAGCAGGACAGTCAGCTCGCGGCCTTTCAATGCGGGCACACCGCCCTTGCAGGGAATGCATTCCTTGTTTGCCAATTCGCTCATGGGATCCTCCTGACTGTTTAGCGGGTTGCGCCGGTTATTTCGGCCATCCGTAATCCGTGATTTATACATTATCAGCATAGTACGGCATGAAAGATATGGGCGCATCAGATTTGGCGTTTGCCTGGTGGCATGTCACAGTTGTGCCCCGGATTCAACGAGGCTGTGGAAAAAGCAGTTTCATAGCCGTATTCTGCTGTGAACCAAATGGAATATCAGCTGCCAGCATGGAAACTTTGCCCCGGGTATTCCCATGGCGCGCTACAAGCACATTGACACCAGCCCGCGATTTCTCGCGGTGGATATTGAACGGCAGTTGCTGCGCGGTATGTGCGCTGACTTCTTCGTGCGAGATGAGGGAAGTGAACTTCCGCGCTCCGCTTTGCCACCGATGGTAGAACGACTGTGGTGCAAGTAGTACATGCTCCCAAGCAGGGGAAGTCACCCACTCAGTGCCCAAAGCTATCAGCGTCTAACATCTCCGGGTCTGGCCGATCCATCGCATCAAGAACTGCCATATCCTCAACTGACAGGTCGAAATCGAAGATGGAGAGGTTCTGAACCAAGCGCTGAGGATCGGATGACTTTGGGCAGGTTACAAAGCCCTGTTGAACCTGCCAGCGCAACAGTACCTGAGCCGCCGTACGGTTATGGCGTTCCGCAATCGCAAGGATCTCACGATCTTGCAGCATGGCATTGCCACACCCCAGTGGTCGCCAGGATTCAGTGACGATGCCCCTGGCTCGATGGAGAGCTACCAGATCATCACGCCGATGATAAGGATCCAACTGAATCTGGTTGAGCTGAGGTATCAGCCCCTCGTCGAAGAGGCGCTGCAAGTGCATGGGCTTGAAATTGGAGGTTCCAATCGCCCGGACTAGTCCCGCCTCTTGCAGCCGGATCAGTCCCTGGAAGGCTTCGACGTAGCGATCCTGATCCGGATTCGGCCAATGGATAAGCAGCAGATCGATGTAATCCAACCCAAAGCGCTTCAGGCTGGCCCCGCACGCTGTATGAGCTCCCTCAATGCTATGCCACTGGCGATTGAATTTTGTAGTAACAAAAATCTCGGATCGATCAACGCCGGAGGCGCGAATACCGTCACCGACGCCAATCTCATTTTGATAATTCTCTGCAGTATCAATGAGTCGATATCCGAGTTCAATCGCCTGCGGTACGACACGAGCGGCCTCGGCGTCGTCCATGGGCCAAGTGCCGAGACCCAATTGCGGCATCTGTATCCCGTTAGCGAGTCGAATCATCGGGGCCGGTTTGGTGTTAGAGCTCAATATTTATTCTCCAAATTTCATTGGTCATTTAAGTGTGCCTGTTATTGACCAATTATCCGTCGCCTTTTGGTGGCAGTCTCCTAATGGCCGATTCGCGACGGTGCATGCGTTGTTTTAGTTCGTCGAAAATAGCTGCCACAAATGCAAAGCCCCGCGCTCAATTCGCAGGGCTTCACGGGTTAGCCACTTGCCGTGGCTTCATTTCGTCACGTCACCGTGATGTGTGCCGGTCTGTAGTTACCGGCTTCAGAGTTGAAATGTTAGAAGTATCAGCAATAAGTCTGCCTCCCCTCACATACATCCCGCATTCGCGGTCTTCACGCTAAGCGATTAACTTCGCGCAGCTTGCTTCGGCTACCCGAATCGGGTTAATCCTCAAACATTGAGCAGAGCGTGGTCGCTGCCCGTTCGCTTCAGGTACACCCGCAAAACGGGGCGTGCACAACAGCGAAGCGTTAATGCAGTAACCAGATTTCGATTGTTAGTTTGAGAATCCAACCCGAACCGAATCGTCGAAACAGTTTCAGTTAACTCCTTTCGCAGATTCCCGTCAACGAATATCGACAAATAATTTGCACGCAAGATTAGAACCGGCTTAACGCATGACAACCTGGAAAAGGCACGCGCCTACCGCCATCAGGCGCACCCCGCTCTCATCAATCATAAGCGCTCAGAACCGACGGCCTGATTGGTTGAAGGGAGCGACATCCTAACCCCGGCTGTCCGTAATGCTGATAGCAGCCGTTCCCGACACTTTTCCTTCTAGCGCATGAGAGTCGGGTATTGGCCGACTTGAGCCAGATTTAAACCGCATAAGCCATAACCCAATGCCACTGGGCGCTGCACAGTAAATTATCAATCACATAAAAATCCGGATATGCCATATAACAACCAGGAATTGGCCTTCGCTGATCTGCGATAGCAGGCAAAGAAATGTGGCACTGGTGGCTCTTGTTCGTCATCCCAGGCTATAAATCCCTCGTCCTTTAAACCGGCACGGACAAATCCGTCTATTTCGTCCCGGTCGAGTGGCAGTGGAAATTTGTCTTGCCCTTCTCCCGGAATCCGGCTTCGGCAGGAAACCAGGGCCACACCGCCAGAGGCCATCGTTTCTGCGATTGATTTCAAGGCGCGAAGCCGGTACTCACCGGGCAAGACCTGAATCGTGTTGCGCTCGAAAACCACATCGAATTTATACGTCCAATCTCGGGGATGGTCGAGCAGATCCGCTACCAGGTGGCGGACCTTACTGTTCGGATACCGCTGACGTACTTATCCTCGTTGATTGTTAATGGCGTGAGTCCTGATATGAAGGCGAGAAACCTTAATCAATTGCTGCTTTGTGATCCACCATAGGCCAGGCGCACGGCATAATCAACGCTAATCCTTGCGGGGTCATTACGGATGCCCGTTATCCCACGGGGATCCCCCTCGGTCATTTCCTCGGCTTGCGCCTGTCTACCAGGGTTTCGGCCAGCAGCCTGACCCCTCCCTGCTCGTCCTGCTCTTCAAGCCGCACCAGAAAACCCCACAGCGATGCCACATGGCGCAGCACTTGGTCCTTTGTCTCTCCCAGGGGACGCCCTTCATAGCGGATGTGGCGCAGGGTGAGGGAGCGGTCGCCGCGCAGGTCTACGTTCCAGACCTGGATGTTCGGTTCCTGGCTGCCGAGGTTGTATTGATCGGCGACGATCCGGCGCAGGTCATGGTAGCCCTGCTCGTTATGAATGGCCTCGATCTTCAGCTTGTCCCGGGCGTCATCGTCGAGAATCGCGAACAGCCGGAAATCTCGCATCAGCTTGGGCGAAAGGTACTGGGCAATGAAGCTCTCGTCCTTGAAGTTGCGCATGGCGAAATCCAGGGTTTCGTGCCAGTCGCTGCCGGCGATGCCGGGAAACCACTCGCGATCCTCGCCGGTCGGTTGTTCGCAGATGCGCCGCAGGTCGCGCCACATGGCGAAACCGAGGGCATAGGGGTTGATGCCGCTGAAATGCTTGCTGTTGTAAGGCGGCTGATAAACGACATTGGTATGCGACTGGAGGAATTCCAGCATGAAGCCGTCGGAGAGCAAACCCTCGTCATGGAGATGATTGAGCAGGGTGTAATGCCAGAAGCAGGCCCAGCCCTCGTTCATCAACTTGGTCTGGCGCTGCGGGTAGAAATACTGGCCGATCTTGCGCACGATGCGTACCACCTCGCGCTGCCAGGGTTCCAGCAGCGGCGCGCTTTTTTCGATGAAATAGAGCAGGTTTTCCTCGGGCTCCTCGGGATAGCGTTTGTCCACCTTTTTCGCTTCCCGTTCCAGTTGTGGCGGCAAGGTGCGCCACAGATCGTTCACCTGCGATTGCAGGTAGGACTCCCTTTCCCGCTGGCGTTCCTTTTCCTTTTGCAGGGATAGTGTGGGCGGCCGCTTGTAACGGTCGACACCGACATTCATCAAGGCGTGGCAGGCATCGAGCAGATGCTCCACTTCATCCTCACCGTAACGCTCCTCGCACTCGGCGATGAAATTACGGGCAAACACCATGTAATCGACGATGGCTTCCGCGGCGGTCCAGGTGCGGAACAGATAGTTGCCCTTGAAGAACGAGTTGTGGCCATAGCCGGCATGGGCGATGACCAGCGCCTGCATGGTCATCGTGTTCTCCTCCATCAGGTAGACGATGCAGGGATCGGAGTTGATCACCATTTCGTAGGCCAGCCCCATCTGGCCGCGCCGATAGCGCTTCTCGGTGGCGAGGAAGTGCTTGCCGAACGACCAGTGGTTGTAATACACCGGCATGCCGATGGAGGCATAGGCATCCATCATCTGCTCGGCGGTGATGAGTTCGAACTGGTTGCGGTAGCAATCGAGTCCGTAATGCCTGGCGACGCGGCCGATCTCCTCTTCGTAGCGGTCGATCAGTTCGAAGCTCCATTCGGAGGTCAGCGGCAGAGTGTCGGTTATCTCCATGGCGTCAGGCGAGCTTTTTCTGGAACAGCTCATGAAACACGGGATAGATGTCGGGCAGTCCGCCGATGCGCTGCATTGCAAAACGCCCGGCATGAGCGGCGCGGACTTTCTCGTACTCCAGCCACAGGTTCTGCGGTTTGTCGGTGGTGATTTCGATATAGGCGTAGTACTGCAGCAGGGAGATGATCTTTTTATCGAGTAGCTCCCGGCAATAGGGCGAATCGTTATTCCAGTTTTCCCCATCGGAGGCCTGGGCGCCGTAGATATTCCATGCGCTCGATCCATAGCGTTCGCGGATGATTCCGAGCATCAGTTCCAGGGCGCTCGATACTACGGTACCGCCCGATTCGCGCGAAGTGAAGAAATCCTCTTCATCCACTTCGATGGCATGGATGTGATGGCGGATGAAGACAACTTCGATGTGCTGGTAGGTGCGAGTCAGAAACAGGTAGAGCAGCATGAAGAAGCGCTTGGCGATTTGCTTCTTTGCCTCGTCCATGGAGCCGGACACATCCATCAGGCAGAACATCACCGCCTGAGTCGACGGAAGCGGAATGCGGATGCGGTTGTTGTAGCGCAAGTCGAAGGTGTCGATGAAAGGTACGCGTTCGATTTTGCGCAGCAGACGGGTGATCGTGCGGCGCAATTCGTCGGCCCTGTCGTTGTCGCCCTGGCCATGCGCCTCCAGGTCGGCCAGTTCTTCTTCGGCTGCGCGCAGTTCCTTGCGATAGGGGGAACCGACAGCAATGCGGCGGCCGGTAGCGCCGCGCAACGACCGCACCACGTTGATGTTGGACTGAGTGCCGGTCTGCGTGTAACCGGCGCGTACCCGCTTGTACTCGTCGATACGCGAGAGCTGGGTCTTGACCAGATTGGGTAGGGCCATGTCATCGAAGAAGATGTCGAGGAATTCTTCGCGCGACAGGGTAAATACGAAATCGTCGAGGCTTTCCCCGTCCGCGCCGGCTTCGCCGCCACCACCGCTGCCCGCGCCGCCCAATGGCCGGTCCACTTCGTCGCCGCTATTGAAACGGTCGTTGCCCGGTTGCACGATATGCCAGCGCCCGCCGCGGCCATGGCTAAAATGAGGCTCGGAAATATCCTTGGCCGGAATGCCGATCTTCTCGCCGTTGTCAATATCGGTAACGCTGCGGCGGGCGATCGCTTCCCCCACGGCCTTCTTGATCTGGCCTTTGAAACGGCGGACGAAACGGCCGCGGTTCACCGTACTCTTGTTCTTGCTGTCGTAACGTCGGTCAACGATACGGATCATTCACCCTCCCTCCTTTAATCGCATGACATCGGAAGATGTCTCGTTCGTCGGCACGCTCTCCCATTAACGTGAAAAAACAGCGACGAAGCGCCTTATGACACCGAGCGCAGCGAGCTGATCAGTAGCCCCGCCTTGGGGCGGGGCATGGGGGTGGGGGGCGTTCAATTTGCTTTTGCGCATTTTCATCCTTTGGGGTGGCGCGGCGACCATGCGCGGTTAAGACGACTTGCGCACCCGCAGGTACCACTCGGCCAGCAACCGCACCTGCTTCTCGGTGTAGCCCTTGGCCATCATGCGATTGACGAAGTCCTGGTGCTTGCGCTGGTCGTCGGCGCTGGCCTTGGCGTTGAAGGAAATGACGGGAAGCAGTTCTTCGGTATTGGAGAACATCTTCTTCTCGATCACCACGCGCAGTTTTTCGTAGGAGGTCCATAACGGATTGTGACCATCGCGTCCGGCGCGGGCGCGCAGGACGAAGTTCACCACCTCGTTGCGGAAGTCCTTCGGATTGCTGATGCCGGCAGGTTTTTCGATCTTTTCCAACTCGTCGTTAAGGGTGCCGCGGTCGAGAATCTCGCCGGTGTTCGGATCGCGATATTCCTGATCCTGGATCCAGAAATCGGCATAGACGACATAGCGGTCGAAGATGTTCTGGCCGTACTCGGAATAGGATTCCAGGTAGGCGGTCTGGATCTCCTTGCCGATGAACTCGGCGTAACGCGGCGCGAGGAATTCCTTGATATATCCCATATAGCGCTGCTCCAGTTCCGGCGTGAATTGCTCCTGTTCGATCTGCTGTTCCAGCACGTACATCAGATGCACTGGATTGGCGGCAACCTCGCGGTGGTCGAAATTGAAAACCCTGGACAGAATCTTGAAGGCAAAGCGGGTCGACAAGCCGGTCATGCCTTCATCGACGCCGGCGAAATCGCGGTATTCCTGATAGGACTTGGCATTCGGGTCGACATCCTTGAGGTTCTCGCCGTCGTAGATTCGCATCTTCGAATAGATCGAGGAATTCTCCGGTTCCTTGAGGCGCGACAACACGGAAAATTGCGCCATCATGCGCAGGGTATCGGGCGCACACGGCGCCTTGGCCAGCGAGGAGTTGTCGACCAGCTTCTCGTAGATCCTGATTTCTTCCGAAACGCGCAAGCAATACGGCACCTTGACGATATAGATGCGGTCGAGGAAAGCCTCGTTGTTGCGATTGCTCTTGAAGGCCACCCACTCCGCCTCGTTTGAGTGCGCCAGCACCATGCCGTCGAAGGGAATGGCGCCGAAACCCTCGGTGCCCTTGTAGTTATTCTCCTGGGTTGCAGTCAGCAGCGGATGCAATACCTTGATCGGCGCCTTGAACATTTCGACGAATTCGAGCAGGCCGCGGTTGGCGAGGCACAGTCCGCCAGCGTAGCTGTAGGCGTCCGGATCATGCTGCGAATATTCCTCCAGCTTGCGAATATCGATCTTTCCGACCAGCGTGGAGATATCCTGGTTGTTTTCGTCGCCCGGTTCGGTCTTGGACACGGCAATCTGCCGCAACACCGAGGGCCTGAGCTTGACCACACGAAACTTGGTGATATCGCCGTTGTACTCGTGCAGGCGTTTCACCGCCCACGGTGACATGATGGTGTTGAGGTAGCGGCGCGGAATGCCGAAATCCTCCTCCAGCAACGTCCCATCTTCCTCAACCTTGAACAGACCCAGCGGCGACTCGTGCACCGGCGAGCCTTTGATCGCATAGAAAGGCACTTTTTCGATCAGCGACTTGAGCTTCTCTGCCAGGGAGGACTTGCCGCCGCCGACCGGACCCAACAGATAGAGAATCTGTTTCTTCTCTTCCAGGCCCTGGGCGGCGTGACGGATGTAGGCGACGATGCTCTCGATTGCCTCTTCCATGCCGTAGAAATCGCGGAACGCCGGATAGGTCTTGATGATCTTGTTGGCAAAAATGCGCGACATGCGTTGATTGAGACGTGTGTCAACCAGTTCCGGTTCGCCGATCGCCATCAGCATGCGTTCGGAAACGCTGGCATACGCCGTAGCGTCGCGACGACAAACCTCCAGATATTCCTGCAGGGACATCTCTTCTTCCAAAGTGGACTCGTAGCGGTTTTGGTAGCGAGCAAAGATCGTCATGATGTATCTCCTTCTTTCCTTTAGTAGCTATGAAAGGTGCAAATGTCCATCACATTGGATGCAATCTTTTGTAATAAATTCCATGCACCGATCGTGCCAACCATCTTTATCCTGCCACGAGAACATCATCACTCCTGGTACAGCGCACGGGATGACAGCAATCAAATCAGGCATATGGCAATTGAACCATTGTGATCATCGACATATCTAATTTTATGTTCGCAGGCATGAGACAGAAGGAGGTGAGATAGCAATGAAAAGCCAACACTGGCAGGAAACCGGAAACCTGATAGTCGGAATATGGTTATTCCTCTCGCCGTGGGTATTCCGCTTCTTTCACTGGGTCGATATGGATACGATGAACTTCCTCGTGATGGGGGTGGCAATCGCCGCTATTGCCGTTTTGGCGATGTACATGCATGCCATATGGGAAGATTGGGTGACGCTGGTTCTTGGCGCATGGATGATCGTTTCACCGTGGGTCATGGGCTTTACCCATAACACCGTGGCGTTCGTGGATGCGGTTATCGCCGGGTTGTTTGTAGTGGGAATAGCGCTTTCCGCGACGTATCGGGATACGCATCACATGGACGACGAAAGCGCCGGGGCGCATTGAGATCGGAACTTGCCGCCTCGAGTAAAGGATAAGAAAGGCGGTTGAGCCGGCCTTGTCCTTCGCTGCTGCGAAAGCAAAAAGGGGGAGACGCGCTGTTTTAAAAACGCCGATTAACCCCGTTCGCATTGAGCCCTTCGGCTCCGCTCGGGACAGGCCTCGACAGGCCTGTCCCGAGCGCCGTTCGTGTCTTCGGCAAGCCCAGCCCGAACAGCATTGATTTGTTCGGCATTTAACAGGTGGCGGCATCAAGTAGAACACATCAAAGCGCTGGCGCCCTTCCCCATCTGCATCAGAACAACTATGGTGCAGAGTGGAAGTTGTCTTTGACAGACATGACGATCTCGGAGGTGTCATGGGTTCACGCTATCCGTTCGACGCTGCGCTTGATGCTGAGATTGACGTCCGTGGCGCCGGGCAGGAGTTGTTCTCTCTTGCCTCCGCACGCCGCCCTGCTCTCTATCGCGGATTCAACGGCAGCCTGCTGGCCTATGCCATGGCCGATGAACGATTGCTGGCCGCCCTGTTCCGTCTTATCGATGTCCTGCCCCAGCTTGCCGATTCGCCTCGGATAGCAGCGCATCTGCGCGCCTATATCGACGAAGCCGGTGTTTCCGGCTCGGCAGGCTGGCTGTTGCAATGGGCCGCGCGACCGTCGCTGGCATGGCTGGTACGCCTGCAGTCGAAGCGACTGGCACATCATTTTCTCGCCGAGGAATCCGATGCCGGCGTGGCCAGGGCCATCGCACAACTTGCGCGCGTGCCGGCACAAGTGACAATGGACGCAGTGGGTGAAGCGGTATTGACCGAAACCGAGGCCGATACCTATCGGGAGCGCAATCTGCGCCTGCTGCAGCGGATGCCGCGCCTTGGCCAAAATCCGCCGCATCTGTCGCTCAAGCTCACTGCGCTGACACCGCGTTTCGACCCGCTCGATCCGGAGGGCACGCGCCGCCGCGTCTTTGCCCGGCTGGCGCCCATCGTCGCCGCCGCCGCGGCGAGCGGCGCCACACTCTCGGTGAACATGGAGCAGCACGAACTGAAGCCGCTGATCCTGCGTCTTTTTCTCGATATGCTGAACGAATGGCCCGGACATTGGCAGCCGGCCATCGCGTTGCAAGCCTATCTTCCAGAAACCGCCACCGACATCGATCTGCTGCTTGATTGCGCGCAGCGTCACGGCCGCAGGCTCGGCGTGCGCCTGGTGAAAGGCGCCTACTGGGATCAGGAATGCGCCTGGGCGGCGCAGCGCCATTGGCCGCTGCCGGTATTCCACGGCAAGGCGGAAACGGATGCGCAGTACGAACGTCTGACGCGCTATCTGCTCCAGCATGCCGACAGCCTGCATCCGGCCATTGCCTCGCACAACCTGCGCAGCCAGGCCGTGGCATTGGCCTGTGCGCGACGGCTCAAGCTCGCCCCAACGCAATGGGAAGCGCAAATGCTCTACGGCATGGCCGAACCGTTGCGCGATGCGATCGCGGCGAGCGGCGCCACGCTGCGGATCTATGTGCCGGTAGGCAATCCGATCACCGGCATCGCCTATCTGATCCGGCGGCTGCTGGAAAACACGGCCTCTACATCGATCCTGCGCCAAACCTATGTAGAAGGCCGCGGCTTCGAAACACTGATGGCGCCGCCGCCCGCAACGAATTCCGGCGTTGTCAAAGAGGCCACCGCTGTCTTTACGAATCTGCCTCTGCTCGATTTCTCGCTTGACAACGAGCGTTCCGCCTTTCAGTCTGCTCTGACGGAAGTGCGCGCCACGTTGCCGCGCCGCTATGCGCTGGCACAACCCGTTGGTTGCAACAGCGCACGCAATCCCGCCCATCCCGACGATGTGTTGGGCACTGTCGATCTGGCCGGACCCGAACATGCAAGTGTCGCGGTAGCAGCCGCAAACGCGGCCTTCCCCTCATGGCGCGACACGCCGGTGGCCAAACGCGTGCGCCTGCTGCGCCACGCTGCCGAGCTGATGGTGGCGGAACGCCGTGCGCTTGCCGCACTCGAAGTGCTCGAAGCGGCAAAGCCCTGGCGCGAGGCCGATGCCGATGTCGCCGAAGCGGTGGATTTCCTGCGCTATTACGCGACGCAGATGGAACAACTCTCCGGCTGGCACGAGACCGTGCGCTTCCCGGGCGAAGATAACCGCATCGTCTATGTGCCGCGCGGCGTAGCGGTGGTGATCGCACCGTGGAATTTCCCGCTCGCCATTCTCGCCGGCATGACCGCGGCAGCACTCGTCGCCGGCAACTGTGTGGTGATGAAGCCGGCCCTGCCGGGCCTGCTGATCGCACATGCTTTCCTCGACTTGTTGCACCGCGCCGGCCTGCCGGCGGATGTGTGCCGGTTGCTGCCGGGCGACGAAGCTGTCGGCGCGGCGCTGGTGGCCGATGCGCGAGTGCATGTCATCGCCTTCACCGGTTCGCGGCGGGTCGGCTTGCAGATTCTCCAGAGCGCCCACACGCCGGCGCCGGGGCAACGCCACGTCAAGCAGGTGGTATGTGAAATGGGCGGCAAGAACGCCATCGTGGTGGATGAGGATGCGGATCTCGACGATGCGGTGACCGGCATTCTGGAGTCCGCTTTCGGCTACTCGGGGCAGAAATGTTCGGCCTGTTCGCGCCTGATCACAGTTGGCCAGGTGCATGACCGGTTACTGGCGCGGCTCGTTGAAGCCGCCGCCACACTGCCCTGGGGACCGCCGGAGCAGGCGGAATTCACGCATGGCCCCCTGATCAATGAAGCCGCACAGAAGAAGGCGCTGGACTATATTGAAATTGGCAAGGACGAAGGCCGCCTTGTTTGGCAGGGAACAGTGCCGGTGCAGGGCTGGTATGCGCCGCCGACGATTTTTGCCGGCATCCGGCCGCAGCATCGGCTGGCGTGCGAAGAAATTTTCGGCCCGCTGCTGGCGGTGATGCGCGCGCCCGATTTCGAGACCGCCATTACCATGGCGATGGACAGTGACTATGCGTTGACCGGCGGTGTCTATTCACGCCTGCCTGCCCACTTGCAGATGGCGCAGGAGAGTTTCCATGTCGGCAATCTGTATCTCAATCGCAAGATCACCGGCGCCCGCGTCGGCGTGCACCCGTTCGGCGGCATCAAGCTGTCGGGCACCGGGGTGCAGGCCGGCGGAGCGGACTATCTCAAACAGTTTCTCTGGAGCCGTAGCATGAGCCGCAACACCATGCGTCACGGCTTCATTCCGAACGAATAACGGAACCGGCTGTCAAACCAGAAAATCAAACCGGCAAAGGAACGCAATCATGATGACCTCCCTGGATCGCCTGCCTGAGTTGCGCCTGATCGGCGTCGCCAGCGCACTTGGTGCGCCCGGGGCCGGCACGGAACAAGGCCCGTCGGCGCTAAAAACGCTGGGCGTTCTTGATGCGCCGCGGCGTGCGGGCCTGTCGGCGCAATGGGAGACGATGCTCGTTCCCGCCGTCGGCCGACGCTGGTCTGCATTGGCGGAATTGTGCAGCAGGCTGGCCGATAGCACGGCAGCAGTCACCACCAACGGCTTCTTGCCAATCGTTCTCGGCGGCGATCACGCCATGGCAGCGGGTACTTGGCGTGGCGTTGCCCGGGCGCTGAAAAAACCTCTCGGCCTGGTGTGGATCGATGCCCACCTCGACGCGCATACGCCGTATAGCAGCCCCACCGGCAATCCGCACGGTATGCCGCTGGCGGCGCTGCTCGGCGCCGGCGTGGCAGGACTGGAGGCGATTACCGGCCCGGTGCTCGAAGCACGGCGCGTTGCACTGGTCGGCGCACACAGTTGGGAAGATGGCGAGCTGCAACTGCTGCACGCGTTAGGCGTGCGCATTTTCCCGATGGACGAGATTCGCGTACGCGGCCTGGCCGCCGTGATGGCCGATGCGCTGGAGATCGCACAACGCGGCGATGCGGCGTTCGGCATCAGCCTCGATATCGATGCCATCGATCCAGGAGAGGCGCCCGCTGTGGCGGTACCCGCGCCGGGCGGCCTCGATGCCGAACAGTTGCGCCAGGTTCTGCGCGGGCTGGTTCGCCACCCTGATTTCGCCGCGCTGGAAATCGCCGAATACGATCCCGGCCGCGATATTGCTCATCGCACCGGCCGCCTGGTCGTCGATCTGCTCGAAGCACTGTGTCTGCCGCAGGCCGACGAGTTGATGGCGTGGGAGAGCAAGCACGGTGCCCATAACTACCTGCCGTTGCCGGTGGTACTGGCGCGCGGCGAGGGCTGCTGGGTATGGGATGCGGACGGCCGGCGCTACCTCGACATGATGGCCGCCTATTCCGCGCTGTCTTTCGGCCATGCCCATCCGCGTCTGGTCGCGGCGCTCGACAGCCAGTCCAGGCGCCTCGCCGTCACTTCGCGCGCCTACCACAACGACCGTCTCCCCCTGTTCCTCAAGCGGCTCGCCGAACTCCTGGGTTACGAGCGCGCATTGCCGGTGAACACCGGCCTTGAAGCTGTGGAAACGGCGCTCAAGGCGGCGCGCAAATGGGGCTACCAGATTAAGGGCATTGCCGATGGCAAGGCCGAGATCATCGCCTGCGCCGGCAATTTTCATGGCCGCTCCATCGCCATTGTCGGTCTCTCCACCGAGGCGCAATACCGCAGCGGCTTCGGCCCTTTCCCTCCCGGACTGAAGACGGTTCCGTACGGCGATGCCGCGGCGCTGGAGGCGGCCATCACGCCGCACACCGCCGCATTTCTGGTCGAGCCGATCCAGTGCGAAGGCGGCATCGTCGTGCCGCCCAGGGGCTACCTCGCCGCATGCGCGGAAATCTGCCGCCGCCACGATGTACTGCTGATCGCCGACGAAGTGCAGACCGGGCTCGGCCGCACCGGCCGTCTGCTTGCCTGCCAACACGAACAGGTGCGGCCCGATGGCGTGATACTCGGCAAGGCGCTCGGCGGCGGCTTGTTGCCGGTCTCCGCGTTCCTTGCCGACGACCGCGTAATGCGGGTGTTCACGCCAGGCGACCACGGCAGCACTTTCGGCGGCAATCCGCTGGCCGCGGCAGTAGCGCTGGAAGCCCTGACCCTGCTGGAAGAAGAAGGACTGGTGGCGCACGCGGCTGAACTCGGCATCCACATGCAAACCCGGCTCAAGGCCCTCAAAAGTCCATCCATACGAGACGTGCGTGGCTGCGGCCTGCTGGCCGGCATCGACTTGAATCCGGACCTTGTGGATGCCAGAACATTCTGCGAAATTCTGCTGCGTCATGGCGTGCTTTCGAAAGACACTCACGACACGGTCGTCCGCCTGGCACCGCCGCTGATCATCACCCGTGCCGAACTGGACAGCGGGCTCGATGCGGTGCAAAGCGCGGTGGAAGAATTGGACCAGCAATTGGCAGCAGTCTGAGGACCGATAAGGCATGATAGGCGCGAACCTGAACGACAACACTTGAGGCCAATAAAGGCATGGGATTACGATGAACAAAAATTCTTCCAACACCTTAGCGCCTGCCGGTTTTATTGCCGCCTGTACCGAGTGCGGCTCGGCTTCCAGCAACCGGCAATATGTCCGCTTACCCGGCCGCCACACCTGCGAGCATTGTTTCCTCGATTCGCGCAAGCGCCGCGGCAGCCTGGAAAACGATCCTTATGAGATGTTCGTTGAATCTCTTGCCGAGGCCCTGGACCTGAGGGAACGGGAAACCGGCCTCCATTCCAAACGGGTGGCCACGCACACATTGCTCCTGGCATTGCACCACTACAAGAAAGTGGAAGATCTGCGCCAGATCTATTGGGGCAGCCTGCTTCATGACATTGGCAAGATAGGGGTGCCGGATGCCATACTCCTGAAGCCAGGAGCGCTATTGGATGAAGAATGGCACATCATGCGGGAACATCCCCGCAATGGCCATCACATCCTGCAGAAGCTGCCCTTTCTTTCCATGGCGGCGAATATCGTCCTCTATCATGAGGAACGTTTTGATGGCTCAGGCTATCCGGCGGGTCTCAAGGGCGAGGGAATTCCATTGCCGGCAAGGCTCTTTGCCGTCATCGACACGCTCGATGCCATGACTTTCAATCGGCCCTACCGCAAGGCACTGCCCTTCGACGTTGCCAAGGCGGAAATCGTTCGCATGGCCGGTATCCGGTTCGATCCCCTGGCGGTAGACACCTTCCTGCGCGAAGAAACCGCGCTGCGGGAAATGACTTCGATGGAATTTCCTTCAGCCAAATAGCAACAGCGGAAATATCCGAGCCTGGCTCAAATGGCACTTGTATCATCACCCTCCGCGCGGCGGTTCATCGCTGATAACATAGGCCACGCACCAATGGTAAGGCCATTGGGAATCGCAAATTCAAACTCGGAGAGCCCATCATGTCGATTACCAACCAAGAAATTTCCGGTCGAACCCAGAGGCAAGATCAATCCATCAATCCCTTAATTCAGTGGGAAGATCACCTCTCGGTTGGTGATCCCGAAATCGATGCCCAGCATAAGGAAATATATGATTTTGGGGCGGAGATTTACGAAAGTTGGCGCAATGGTGTCCCAGTTGGAACACTGCGACTCTCCGCAAACAAGCTATTGAAGCTTCTGCGTGCTCATTTTACCTACGAGGAACGACTCCTCGCCGGGATCGGCTACGGCGATCTTAAGCAACATGTGGCAGAACATCGCAGCATGCTCAAAGAATTGCAGGACATGTGCGAACACTTCGAAACCCTCAGCGACGATGACGATTCCCTCGGGGGTTCAGTGTTGTCCCCTAACTGGTCAGTAATGCGGTTTATTCTAAGCTTTGCCCTTGGGCATGTGATAACCAGTGACATGAACTACTCTCAAGTCCTCAAAGCCAGCCGTATAGCCGCAAAACCAACGGCGGGAGGTAATTGATCCATCTTGCGTTGCTCACATCCGATATCAAGACCCGGGCTTTCCTGGCATTCGAGCTTGCGCAGTAACGCATCAACCGTGGCGCGGGAAATGCTGATTCGGAACTAACCGGCCTTTTGCCGACTATAGGGGCCAGGCTAGATATATATTTATCATAACCAAGCTCGCCCCAATTTTGCTCCCCGCCTTGCGGCACTTCGGGCACAGACTTCGGCCGCCGCCGGTCATGCGCTCTATCTTCGCCTGAAAGCGGCAGTCGCCCAAGGCAAGATTGGCAGAAATATCCCAAATAGATATTAGCCGGCGGAGGGGAGTTCCCCATCAGTCGCAGGGCCACGCCCTGGCCAGCAGATCTTCCTTTTGCGCCACGGAAAGCTGCTGAGCCGCTGCGCCAAAAACTGCCGTTCCGCTGCCCATTCGACTCGAAATGAACGCCTCCGCCACATACTGCGGAGCCGCCTCTGCCAGCAGCGTCGCCTGCAACAGCAGGATCATTTGCCGGGCGATCCAGCGTGCCTCGGCTTGCTCCGCATCGCGCTTTTGCAGGCAGGCGACCAGCTCGCCGACCGCCGATGCCAGCAGCGTATCGCTACCGGCTCGCGCAGTCAGGAAATTGAGCAGCGCTTGCGCTGCCGCGGTTTCCCGCGCCAGTCCGCGCAATACGTCAAGACAAACGACATTGCCCGAGCCTTCCCAGATCGAATTGACCGGCGCTTCGCGATACAGCCGCGCCAGCGGCCCGTCCTCAACGTAGCCATTGCCACCGAGCACTTCCATGCACTCGGCAACAACTACAATCGTGCGTTTGCAGATCCAGAACTTGGCCGCCGGGGTAACGATGCGCCACAGGGCGCGTTCGAGCGGGTCGTGCGCTGCCCGTTCGCAGGCGCTGGCGAGACGCAGTGCAAGCCTGGTGGCCGCTTCACTCTCCAGAGCAAGATCGATCAGCACCGCTTGCATCAGCGGCTGCTCGATCAGCGATCGGCCAAAGGCGGCACGCTGCCGCGCATGATGGATGGCCTGCACCAACGCCTGCCGCATCAGTGCGGCGCTGCCGAGCACGCAGTCGAGCCGGGTATGCGCAGCCATCTCGATCGCGGTCGCAATGCCGCGCCCCGGCACGCCGATCATGATGCCTTCCGCATCGCAGAACTCGACTTCCGCCGATGCGTTGGAACGGTTGCCGAGTTTTTGCTTGAGGCGCTGGATGCGCACCGCATTGCGCGTGCCGTCGGTCCGCCAGCGCGGCACATAAAAACAGGCCAGGCCTTCGTCCGCGCGCGCCAGCACCAGGTGGGCGTCGCTGGTCGGCGCCGAGAAGAACCACTTGTGGCCCACCAGCGCATAGGCTTCGCCACGTCCGCCGCTGCCGCTGCGGCGCGCCAGCGTGGTATTGCCACGCAGGTCCGAACCGCCCTGCTTTTCGGTCATACCCATACCGATGGTCATGGCGTGCTTCTGCGCCAGCGGCAGATCGCGGCCATCGTAGCGGCGCGAGAACAGATTGCCCTGCAACTGCGCAAACAGGGCAGACTCATTCATCAACAGCGGAATCGCGGCGAAGGTCATGGTGGTGGGACACAGCGATCCGGCTTCGATCTGTCCATGCAGGAAAAATGTCGCCGCCCGCGCGGCATGGGCCCCAGGGCGGGGCATCGCCCAAGGCAGGCAATGTACGCCTGCCGCATAGAGCATCTCCATCAGTTTCGACCATGCCGGATGGAATTCGATCTGGTCGATACGGTGTCCGGCGCGATCATGAGTCGTCAATTCCGGCGCGCAGCGATTGGCCAGTTCGCCAAGGTGAATGGTCGCTTCCTCGCCAAGCAACGCCCCGTGGCAACTCAAGGCAGCGGTATGCCATGCAGCGCCTTCGCGCTCCACCGCTTCCTGCAAAACGGTGTCGGTTGCGTACAGGTTATAGTCCTTGAGAACGGCAACCTGATTGAATACTTCATGCGTCGACCAGGCCATACTCATCTCCCGCGATGACTTGCTTCCAGCGTAGATCAGAGTGAGGGCAATTGCAGCGTCAAAATATCAATTATTTTAGAGTGGTATTTCACTGAACCTGGCCGGTGCTATTGTGTCGAAAAGGAGTTTCCCTTTATGTCGGTAACGTCGCTGCAAGATCGTGCTGCGGGAGCGCTGATGGGAGCTTTCATCGGCGATGCCCTGGCCCTGGGGCCGCACTGGTACTACAACCTCGATGAACTGCATGCCGACTACGGCGAGTGGATCAGCGATTACACCGCGCCCCGACCGGGACGCTACCACGCCGGACTGAAAGCCGGCCAGTCCTCGCAGGCCGGGCTGCTGCTTTTGCTTACCTTGCGTTCTCTCGTCGAATGCGGCGGCTACGACGAAGACGATTTCTGCCGGCGCCTGGATACGGAGTTGTTTCCCCTGCTCGACGGAACGCCCATGAACGGCCCCGGCGGCTATACCAGTCAGTCCATTCGCGAAGCCTGGCGCAAGCGCGTCGTACTTGGCCTGCCCTGGGGGCAGGTTCACGGCAACGCCGACACCACCGAAGCGGCGGAACGCAGCCTCGCTCTCGCCGTGAGATACGCCCTGAGGCCCGCGCAACTCGCCAGCACCGTCTGCGCCAACTCGGCGCTGATGCAAAGCGACGGTACCGTGCTGGCGATGACAGTCGCGTATGGCGCCATTCTCGGCATGTTGGTCGAAGGGCATCCCCTGGACGGCGCACTGGCCGGCAAACTCATGGCGCGCGTGAAACGCGGCGAATTGCCGTTCCATGCCGTCACCAGCGGCCATCTTCAAGCGCCGCAGCCGGGCCGGGCCGGAGCATCAACTGCCGGCAATTTCCCGTCACCTGACGCGCTGCTCGGTCCTGGCTTCATCGCGCAGGCGGCGCGCGATCCTGCCATTCATATTGAACCGGCATGGAAGGTGTCACTGGTGTATGGCATGCCCTGCGCCGTCTATCACCAGTTTCCTGCCGCCTACTACCTGGCGGCGCGCTTTGCGGACGACTTTGAATCCGCGGTGCTGCATGCGGTCAACGGCGGCGGGCAGAATCAGGCGCGCGCGATCCTGACCGGCGCCCTGGTGGGTGCGCAAGCCGGGCTGGCGGCAATACCCCGGCGTTTCATCGATGGCCTCGACCAGCATGAAGAAATGCTTGGACTCGCTCTCCGGCTGGCCGAGCAAATCGCGGACGAAGATCGGGGCGATCGTCCGGCTCAAAATACCAAATCCTGATTTCCAAGCGTCGATGGCTTTCTGTAGCGCGCTGTCTATACTTTATAGAGCAATGTCACGCGGCATTTCAACGGGTTCAACCCACTCATCAGGAGGATCGACATGAATGACAAGAAAAAACTGAAGCAGGCGATCAATGCGCTCAATCGCATCATGGAGGCCGAACTGGCGGGCGTGGTGCGCTATACCCATTATTCATTGATGGTATTTGGCTACAACCGCATTCCGATCGTCTCCTGGCTCAAGGGCAACGCGGAAGAAGGGCTGCAACATGCGCAGAAGGCCGGCGAACTGGTCACCTTGCTCGGTGGCCATCCGTCGCTAAAGATTGGCGCGCTGCTGGAAACCGAGAGACACGATATCGGCGACATACTCCGCGAGAGCCTGGAGCACGAGCAATCCGCACTTGAGCTTTATTACGAACTGCTCAAGATCGCCGAAGGCAATTCCGTGCTGCTGGAGGAATACGCCCGGGAAATGATCGTCCAGGAAGAATTGCATGTAGACGAAGTCAACAAAATGCTCCGGCAACCCGGCGAACTTGCGCCGTTCCAGGAATAGCTCAGGGAGCTTCGCGCAGGGCCTGCAGCTTGGCCTTGAGTTCCGGCAATATCGCGGCGACTGCCTGCTCGCCGGCAAGGATGGCGATGTTGCGATCCTGAAAGTCGGTGCGCTTGATATCGGGCAGACTCGGACGCACCACCACGTTGGCTTCGCCGAGTTCGTTGCGGCTGACCGACTGCTGCATGATGGCGAAACTTTGTAGCCACACGTCGATGCTGCTCTCGGTTTTGCCATACTGCGGCTTCGCCGAAATATCGACGGCGATCACAAAATCCGCGCCCATCGCTCTGGCCACCCGCACCGGCACCGGGCTGACGAGTCCGCCGTCGACATATTCGCGGCCGTTGATCGATACCGGCTGGAACACGCCGGGAACGCTGCTCGATGCCCGCACCGCCATGCCGGTATTGCCAGTGCGGAAGACGATCATCTCGCCGCTGTGCAAATCCGTCGCGACAACCCCGATCTGGCGCTTGAGTTTTTCCAGCGAACGATTGTTGACGGCACGATTGATGAAATTCTGCAGGGCGTCGCCCTTGAAGATGCCGCGATCCGGCAGCGACCAGTCGCTGACCTCGCTTTCCTGCATCTGCAAGGCGATCATTTGCAACTCAAAACCATTATTGCCAGCGGCATACAAGGCGCCGACCGCGGCACCCGCGCTGGTGCAGGCGATGATGTCGAGCTGGATGCCCTGCGCCTCCAGCGCCTTGATCACGCCGATGTGGGCAAAGCCCCGCGCCGCGCCGCCGCCCAAGGCCAGTGCGATCCTTGGCGCGGGTCGCGGCGGCTGGACGATGGGGACAACCGTTGCCGGAGGGATCGGCACAGTGGTGCATGCTGCCAGGCAGAGCGCCAGCAGGAGCAGCAAACAGCGCGGGAAAATGGCCGACATCAACAGGTAGCGTCGCGGTGGATTACAAAACGATCTGCGTACCCAATTCGATCACGCGGTTGGGCGGCAACTTGAAGAAGCTGGCTGCGCTGCCGGCATTACGGAACAGGGCGATGAACAATTTTTCCTGCCAGAACGGCATCTCGCTGCCGAGGCGCGGGATCAGGGTTTCGCGGCCGAGGAAGAAGGAAGTGTCCATCATATCCAGCACCAATCCCTGCTCGGCACACCATTCCAGCGCCTGCGGCAGATCAATTTCGTCCTTGAAGCCGTAAAAGACCTTGACGCGCCAGAAACCGCTTGTCATTTTTCCAACGACAACGCGCCCGGCATCACCGACATAAGGCACATCGAGTACATTGACCGAGACCAGCACCACTTGTTCATGCAGGGTTTTATAGTGCTTGAGGCTGTGCAGCATGGCGTGCGGTACGCCATTCGGGTTGGCGTTGAGGAAAACCGCCGTGCCGGCGACCCGTGTCATGCCCCCATAGCCGAGGCTGGTGATGAAGGGTTCGAGCTCGATGGCTTCCTGAGCCAGGCGTTGGTGCAACAAGCTACGCCCGCGCTTCCAGGTCATCAGCAATGTAAACATCATGATGCCGAATACCAGCGGAAACCAGCCGCCAGCTTTTATTTTGCCAAGGTTTGACGTAAAAAAAGCGATATCGATGAGAAAGAACGGCAGCGCTCCAAGCACAGCCCGCCACGGTCCCCACGCCCACAGCCAACGCGTCACGACGAAGGCCAGTACATTATCGATCAGCATGGTGCCGGTAACCGCAATGCCATATGCCGAAGCCAGCCGGGTCGAGGAACCGAAGCCGATGACCAGCGCAATTACGGCCCCCCAAAGCAGCCAATTGACTGTTGGCAAGTAGATCTGCCCGATTTGCTTGTCCGATGTATGCTGCACTTCGAGGCGCGGCGCATAACCCAGTTGTATTGCCTGCACTGTGACCGAATAGGCGCCGGAGATCACGGCCTGCGAGGCGATGACGGTAGCCATCGTCGCCAAAATCAGCAGCGGATAAAGTGCCCAACCAGGCGCAAGCCGATAGAAAGGATTGTCGATAGCCTCGGGATTGGCCAGCAGCAGCGCGCCCTGGCCAAAGTAGTTGAGCAGCAGCGCGGGTAGCACAAAACCAATCCAGGCGATTTGTATCGGCTTTTGCCCAAAGTGGCCCATGTCGGCATACAGTGCCTCGGCGCCGGTCAGTACCAGCACCACGGCGCCGAGCGAAAGATAGCCCATGAGCGGGTGCTCAACCAGAAAATTCAGGCCGTAATAAGGGCTGATCGCCTTCAAGACAGCCGGGTGATCGACAATATTCAAAACACCCATGATCGCCAGACAGCTAAACCAGAGCAGCATTACCGGGCCGAACAGAAAACCGATACTGGACGTGCCGTGGCGCTGGATCAGAAACAGCGCAATCAGCACGGTCAGCGTGATGGGAATAATGAATTGGTCGAAGGATGGCGCAATGACCTTCAGTCCCTCGACCGCCGACAGTACCGAAATGGCAGGAGTAATGACCCCATCGCCAAAAAACAGGGCTGCGCCGAACAGGCCGAGCACGATCACGATCTGACGCCGGCGCGGACTGTTTTCCGAATTGCGCAACGCCAGCGCCATGATTGCCATGGTGCCGCCCTCGCCCTTGTTGTTGGCGCGCATCATGAAAGTGACATACTTCAGGGTCACCACAATCATCAGCGCCCAGAACAAAACGGAAAGTATGCCTATCACGTTGTCGGGCGTGATCGGTACCGGATGGTGGCCGGCAAAGACTTCTTTTACGGCATAAAGCGGACTGGTACCAATATCGCCATAGACCACGCCCAGGGCCGCAAGAGTGAGCGGCGCGAGATGCTGGTCTTGTGATTCTGTGTTTTGTGACATCTACCAATTTAGGGTTAGCAAATTGGGGCGTAACGCTACACCAGTTCGCCCATGAGTGCCGCATTATTTGCGCATTGCAGCAAAATCTGTGGGTCAAAACAACAATCTTAGCAGGCCAAGTAGAATCCGCCCTATGCCACCAATACCGCCCTACTGCCTGATCCGTCCGCTGCTATTCAGGCTGGATGCCGAAACCGCCCACGAAATAACGCTTGCCGGACTCAAGCGCTTGAACTCGCTGGGCCTGCTGCCAGTCACCAGAACCGCGGGCCGCCAGGTGCAGGCAATGGGCTTGACCTTCCCCAACCCCGTCGGCCTTGCCGCCGGCCTCGACAAGAACGGCGAATGCATCGAGGCGTGGGGCAAGCTCGGCTTCGGCTTCGTTGAGGTCGGCACCGTTACGCCGCGTCCGCAGCCGGGCAACCCGAAACCGCGCATGTTCCGCCTGCCTGAAAAGCAGGCCGTCATCAACCGACTCGGCTTCAACAACCACGGCGTCGATGCCCTGCTGGAGAATGTCGGCGCCGCCAGATACAAGGGCATTCTCGGCATCAATATCGGCAAGAATTTCGATACGCCGATCGAACGCGCGGCTGATGATTACCTGATCTGTCTCGACAAGGTGTATTCGCGCGCCAGTTATGTCGCCGTCAACATTTCCAGTCCCAACACGGCGAACCTGCGCCAGTTGCAGGGCGAAGCCGAACTCGATGCCCTGCTCGGCGTCTTGAAGGTACGCCAGACCGCACTGGCCGACCGGCATGGCCGTTATGTGCCGCTGGTGCTTAAAATCGCGCCCGATCTCGACACCGAGCAGGTCACCCGTATCGCCGCCGCGCTGCGCCGCCATCGCATTGACGGTGTCATTGCCACCAACACCACCCTCGGCCGTGATGGCGTGGAGAATATGCCGCAAGCTAAAGAAAACGGCGGTCTTTCCGGCGCGCCGCTGTTCGACAAGTCGACGGCCGTGATAAAAAAACTGGCGGCTGCGCTCGGCAACGAACTGCCCATCATCGGCGTCGGCGGCATTACCGATGGCGCCAGCGCCCGCGCCAAGATCGATGCCGGCGCGACGCTGGTGCAGTTCTACACCGGCATGATCTATCGCGGGCTGAATTTGATCGACGAATGCGTCAAGGCAACACGATAACGATTCACGAGGTGCAAAGTGGAAAGCTTGTCTCTCGCCGAAAAAATTGACGCGCTTCTGCCGCAGACGCAGTGCCGGCGCTGCGGCTATCCGGCCTGCAGGCTTTACGCCCAAGCCATCGCGAATGGCAGCGCCAACATCAACCAGTGTCCGCCCGGCGGCGCGGCGGGCATACATCGGCTTGCCGCATTGCTCGGCCGCGAGTACCTGCCGCTTTCCCCCGAACATGGCGTCGAGATGTCCAGGCAGGTGGTGGTGATTGATGAAAACCTGTGCATCGGCTGCACCCTCTGCATCCAGGCCTGCCCGGTCGACGCCATCGTCGGCGCAAGCAAACTGATGCACACCGTCATTGCGGAACAATGCACGGGATGCGAGCTTTGCATCCAGCCCTGCCCGGTCGATTGCATTCATGTGGTCCAGGTCGCGCTGCCGGATACTCCCGGCCGGGAACGTGACGGTTACGACATGAGCATTGAAGAAAAAGCCGCTGCCGACGCGGCGCGCGTGCGCTATCAATTCCACCTGTTTCGTCTGGAACGCGAACAGCTTGAGCACGCACAGCGGCTCGCCGCAAAAGCTGCCGCCAGACGCACGACAGTGGACAGCAGCGCTGAGCAAAAACGCGCGCTGATTGCGGCGGCCATTGCGCGCACCAGGCAACCCGCACAATAGCCCAATGAACAACAGCAAGCGCGCCGAAATCTTCGCCCGCCTCGCGGCGAGCAATCCGGCGCCCACTACCGAACTCGACTACAAGACGCCCTACCAATTGCTGGTGGCCGTCGTGCTTTCGGCGCAGGCAACCGACAAGGGCGTCAATCGCGCCACGCGGCCGCTGTTTCGCGCCCATCCCACACCCGAGTCCATCGTCGCATTGGGCATCGAGGGGTTGGAGGAATATATCCAGAGCATCGGCCTCTATCGCACCAAGGCCAGAAATGTGGTGGAACTGTCGCGCCTGCTGCTGGAGCGGCATGGCGGTGAAGTGCCGCATGACCGTGAAGCCCTCGAAGCCCTGCCCGGCGTCGGCCGCAAGACCGCCAATGTCATCCTCAACACGGTCTTCGGCGAGCCAACCATCGCGGTCGACACGCATATTTTCCGCCTCGCCAACCGCACCGGCCTGGCCCCGGGCAAGGATGTGCGCGAAGTGGAGGACCGGCTGAACAAGGTCGTGCCGGCCGAATACAAGGTGAACGCCCATCACTGGCTGATCCTGCACGGCCGTTACATCTGCAAGGCGCGCACTCCGGACTGCCCGCGCTGTGTCATTGTCGACCTGTGCGAATTCAAGGATAAAACCAGGGAATGACAACGGCAACCGGCTTCGCCGCCAACAATCATGCCGTCCCCGAACTTGCCGCCATCGCGGTCAAGGATGCACTTGCCGCCGCCGGCAGCGACTATGCGCACAGCGTAATCCTGCTGCTCTCCGGTCATTTCACGCGCCACGCGCAAGCCGCCGTCAGCGCTGCCTCGCGCGCCGCGAACTGCCTTCAGGTCAGCGGCTGCACCGTGTCAGGCCTGTTTACCGAGAAAGCCTGGGCGCTGGATCAACCCGCCGCCGCAGCTCTGGTGCTGTGCGGTTCAGTCAGCCTCGGGCTGCCGCAGCACAACGACGAGGCACGGCTCAGCCTGGCTCTGCCCTCGCAAGCCAACGCGGCATGGATCGCCGACGGCGAACGGCGCTTCGGCGCCCTCGCCAGCGGCGGAGAAGGAGAAACCGAAGGACAGGTGTGGGCCCATGGCAAGGTAGCCGACAGCGGACGCATCGAAGTTGCGCTGCGCGGCGGACAATTGCGCATCGGCATCTCGCGTGGCATTCGGGCCTTGACCCCGCCGCTGGAAGTCACCGACAGCGACAGCTTCGAGATCCTCCAGCTCGGCGAAGATACCGCCCTCGACAGCCTGTTGCGGCAACTCGATCCGGATATCCGGCGGCTCGACACGCTGCCGCCGCAATGTATTTTTGCCGCCCTGCCCGAGCCCGGCATCGATCCCGTTGCCGCCATGAGCAATGGCTGCTACACCCTGCTGCCGATACTGCGCGTGAACCGCGACGAACGCTCGGTCACCCTGGCGGCGCCATTGCCTCGGCATAGCATCCTATGGTGGGTAGTGCGCGACCCGATGCGCACGGAACGCGACATGTGCGCCACCGTGGACGGGCTCGCCGCTTCGGTTGCCGCCGCTGACGGAGCCGCGACTGAGTTCGGCCTGATGTTCTCCTGCATCGGACGCGGTCCGTATTTCTATCAGGGCCATGATCGTGATGCCGAGCTGGTGCGTGAGCGATTTCCCGGCATGCCGCTGCTCGGCGCTTATTGCGCGGGAGAGATCGCTCCGCTCGGCCCGCACAGTTCCCTGATCAGCTATTCCTCCATCCTGGCCCTGGCCTACGACCATGTTTAACCCTTCGCGCGAACAGGCGCGCCAGTTCCTCGCCGAAGCGTGGCGCAAACGCCGCGACCGGCTGCCGGCGACAGCGCTGGAAACCATCGCCGGCGATATCGTCTCCATGCATCCGGAATACCATGCCCTGCTCGACGCACCCGACAAGGCGCTGCAACGTGAATGGCTGCCGGAACACGGCGAGACCAACCCCTTCCTGCATCTGTCGCTGCACCTGGCGATCGAGGAACAACTCTCGATCAATCAACCGCCCGGCATCGTCGTCATTTACAACAAGCTGCTGGCGCAACGCGGCGACCGGCACGAAGCCTTGCACATCATGCTGGAAGGATTGGCCGAAACGCTGTGGCGCAGCCAGCGCGACCAAAAACCGCTCGACGGCGCCGCCTACCTGGAATTATTGCAGCGCGCGGCGGAATAGGAACCGCGCCAAAATGCTATAAAAATATTCCGCTGACCTTATAGGCAATCGCGGAAACGATGGCCGTCGCCGGTATCGTCAATATCCAGGCCCAGACGATGCCGCCGGCCACGCCCCAGCGCACGCTCTTCGGTCCGCGCGTGGTGCCGACACCGGCGATGGCGCCGGTGATGGTATGCGTGGTCGAGACCGGGATGCCCAGGCTGCTGGCCAGGAACAGCGTCAATGCGCCGCCAAAATTGGCACAGAAGCCGCGTGGCTGATCGAGCTTGGTGATGCGCTGACCCATGGTTTTGACAATGCGCCAGCCGCCGAACATGGTACCCAGGCCCATCGAGAGATAACAGGCGGCAATCACCCAGACCGGCACCGAGTCATTGGGGTTGGAAGCGCCGGCGGCAATCAATAGCATCCAGATAATGCCGATGGTTTTCTGCGCGTCGTTGCCGCCGTGGCCAAGGCTGTAAAGCGCGGCGGAAAATAGTTGCAGGCGCCGGAATAGCTTGTCCACCTTGCGTCCATGCATGCGACGGAACAGCCACGACACGATCACCATCATCATGCCACCGAGCAAAAAACCCAAAAGCGGCGAGACAAAAATAAACAATACGGTCTTGCCGACACCGGCCCAGATCAGCGAGCCGGAACCTGATTTGGCCAGCGCCGAACCGACCAGCCCGCCGATCAGGGCGTGCGAGGAACTCGAGGGGATACCGTAATACCAGGTCACGATATTCCAGACGATGGCGCCAATGAGGGCGCCGAAAATCACATGCTGGTCGACGATGGACGGATCGATGGTGCCCTTGCCGATGGTGCTCGCCACCTTGAGCTGGAATATGAAAATCGCGGCGACGTTGAACACGGACGCCCAGATCACCGCATGTTGCGGTTTAAGGACGCGGGTGGAGACGATGGTGGCAATCGAGTTGGCCGCGTCGTGGAAGCCGTTCATGAAATCGAAAGCCAGTGCCAGCGCGACCAGCAACAGCAGCGACCCAACGCCGATATCGAGGGTCAGCATGACTCAGGCATTTTCGAGGACGATGCCCTCGATGATGTTGGCCACGTCCTCACAGCGGTCGGTAATGGCTTCAAGCAACTCGTAAATGCCCTTCATCTTGATCAGTTCGCGCGTATCAGCTTCCTCGCGGAACAACTTGGCCATGCCGGTGCGCATCACCCGGTCGGCGTCGGATTCAAGCCGGTCGATCTCCTGGCAGGTCTTGAGAATGGCCTGCGCGCTGTCCATGTTGTGGATCAGGCCGACGGCATCTTCGACACGCTCGCAACAAAAGCTGCAGATGTCGGCCAGTTGCACCGCTTCCTGCGTCAGTTTGCGCACATCATACAAATACATGGTCTCGGCAAAATCCTGGGTCATGTCGAGGACATCATCCATGGTCGTGATCAGGCTATGGATATCATGCTGATCGAGCGGGGTGTTGAAGGAGGTGTGCAACAGCGCCATCACCTCGCGGGTAATCTTGTCAGCACGCTGTTCCATTTCATCGATATTTTTCCAGTGACGCTGCAGCGTTTCCGGACCATTCGACAAATCGGCCACCAACACTGTCAATTCCCGTCCGCCCTTGCTAATCAACTCGGCGTGAGCGTCGAAAAGCTCGAAGAATTTTCCGTCCTTGGGCATCAATTTCGAGAACATGGTCAGTGGCCTGAGTAAAAGACGGGCGGAGTTTAACAGAGATGAAATAAGCACCGGCCCCGTTAGCTTGGACAAAATCTCCACGCAGATAAGTGGAGCCCTGCTCCATCTACGAAGCCTGCTTGGGTTTGATGTGGGCCTGGATTTCGGCGACAGCGCGCTCGATATCTTCATTGCTGAGCAACTTGGGCGCAGTCCCCTGGCTGGCATTGAATACGGTATCGGGGAAATTGGCGACGGTGACGGGGCCGCTGTCGTTCCCCTCCCAGCGCATCGCAATCAGCGTCAGGTTGTCGCCATTATCGCCGGCATTGTGCTCGGCCAGGTCGAGAATCTGCGGCGCCGCCTGGCCGACATCGCCGCCGCTGAAGGCGCTGACCAGCACTTGCTCGCGCAGCGGACCCCAGATGCCGTCGCTGCACAACAGCATCACGTCGCCGACCTTCAGGTCCAGGATGGCCAGATCGACGCGCGGGATGCGCGGCGTGCCCAGACAGCTCAGCACCAGATTGCGCTGCGGATGATTTACGGCTTCGGCGGCGCTGATGAGGCCTTCCTGCAACAGGCTTTCGACATGGGAGTGGTCGCGCGTGCGCGCCACCAGTTCGCCGTTGCGAATCAGGTACAGGCGCGAGTCGCCGGCATGCGCCCACCAGGCGCAGCCGTCCTGGACGACGCAGGCCACGCAGGTGGTATGCGGCGGGCGCGGTTGCCCGCCGGCCAGCATCTTGACGGCATGGTGGGCATCGAGCAGGGCTTCGACCAGGAACTGGGCCGGGTCGGCCAGACGCGGCCGGGCCTGTTGCTCGAAGCTTTTGGCAATCCGCACCATGGCGACCTGGGCCGCCACTTCGCCATTCCGGTGGCCACCCATGCCGTCGGCGACGGCCAGGAGCAGCGCTTCGGACGAATGGCGGCAGAGCAGGCGGTCCTGGTTGTTGGCGCGCCGGCCGATGCGGCTTTCCTGATAAACGGTGAATTTCATTTTTTGACGGCCTGCCGCAACCGGCTGCCGATGTGGTGCAGCCAGTGCGGCGGCGGGGTGGCGAGTTCGCGTTGCAGGGCGAAGATGCTCTGCGGCCGTGCCAGGGGGTCCAGCGCCAGGCAGCCGTCGATGAGGCCGAGCAGGTGGGCCGAGTACTTGCCGCGCCAGGCCGCCGTGGCCGGGCGCAGCTGGTCTTTTTTCCGGCGCTCGTCGGCCGCCGGCAGTTTGGCCCCGGACAGGCAGGCATACATGGTGGCGCCGACGGCATAGATGTCGGTCCACGGCCCGAGCGGTTCGTCGTCGCCATATTGTTCCGGGGCGGCGAAGCCGGGCGTGTGCATGGCCCGTTCCGGCGGGGTGTCGCGGCCGAGGGTCTGGCGCGAGGCGCCGAAGTCGAGCAGGACCGGCGTGCCGTCGCTGCGCAGGTAGATGTTGGCAGGCTTGATGTCCAGATGCAGCAGTTTCTGGGTATGCACTTCGCGCAGGCCGCTCAACAGGTGGGCGAAGGTGTAGCGCAGGAAGTTCTCGCCCAGCGTGCCGTGCAGCTTGTGGATGTGTTCCTGCAGGGTGCGGCCGCGCTCGTATTCCATGACCAGATAGACGGTGCCGTTGGCGCGCAGGAAATCCAGCACCCGCACCACGTTCTTGTGCTTCAGTTGCACCAGGTGCTGGGCTTCCTCGAAAAAACAGCGCCGCCCCTGGTCAAAGGCGGCACGGTGCTCCGTGGCCACCACCGGCTCCGGCGCCGCCCCCGTGCGCCGCGCGAACGCCGCCGGCAGGTATTCCTTGATCGCCACCGGCGCTTCCTGTTCGTCATAGGCCAGATAGACGATCGAAAACCCGCCGTCCGAGATCCGGCGTTCTATGCGGTACTGCCCTATCCGAAATCCCGCGGGTAATGGTTGGTTTACTGAGGACACGCAACTATTCAGATAGCCTGAAATCGCATCGCTGCTCCGGCTTTGATGAAAAGCAGCGGAAGCCAATAAGGAGTTCATGAATAAACTGCCCGATCATGACAGAATCAGCGTTGCCGAGAAAGGCAATTTGATCCGCGCGATGTTCGCGCGAGTATTGACGATCAACGCGGAAGCTTGGCGGCCACGGCTGGCGCCGGCCATGGCAGTGATGGCGAAGCGTTCAAAACGCTCCCCATCGCCCTCGCCGGCATGGAAACGGGGCCTCGCGGCGACAGTCGGCGTCGTTCAGGGCAGAACGTGGTCGATGGTCAGCGCCAGCCCGGTCGTGCCGACCTTTACCGATTCGACGCTTCCCGCCAGATCGCCGGGGTTGGCAGCCACGTCTCCCGATTTGGCGACGCGCGCCTCGACCCGCACGGTCTTGAAGAGCGACAATTTCGTCTGGGGACTCATGGCCAAGCTGTCGTCAAGGGTGAATTCCAGCGGCAGGTCGGCGACGGTGACCCTGATCGCGGCGAGAGGCATGGGCGGCCCTTGTATGGCACGCGCGAAAATGAACACCGGATCGCTGGGCGCCGCCCTGGCCTTCAGGGCGGGCGCCAGGCTAACCTTGCCGCGAATGACTGCGGCATTGGCCGCGGCGGATGTTGCCGAAGGCGATGCGGCGGAGGCCTCAGCCGGGAGTATCTCCGGCGCATCACCGCCAAGACGGGCTCGCGCTTCGGCGATACTCGCGCTGAGATTATCCGCATCCTGCGAACCGGGCGCCACCAGTTTCAGCAGGGGCTCCCAATAGGAAATTGCCGCTTTGTAATCGGCGCGGCTGAATGCACTGTAACCAGCGAGGAATTTTGCACGGGGGTTTGCGGGTTCCTTCTTGAGTACCCCGTTAAGCAGCTCCAGCGTCGCCCCTTCAATGCGGCCGCCATTCTGGTCCAATGCCATTTCGACGCGTTCGAGAATCAGCGCGGATTCCGCATTGGCGGCGGGCCCGGCACGCTGATATGCCTGCTCGGCATCGCCGTAGCGCCCCAGCGCCCTGTAGACGCGTCCGAGCATGACCCAATCCTGGGGGCTATCCGGGTTCCTGGCCAGCTTTTCGGTCAATTTTGCGACCAGTTGGTTCAAATGCTCCAGCGATTTGGCAGAATCGTCGGCAGCAAGCGGCTGGGCTGCGCTGACGTCGAGCGCGGCAGGTTTGCCGAGTTGGAAGTAAAGCGGTATGGCGGCAAGCGGAATCAGCAACAGCAGTGTTACCGCCGTCCGTATTGAACGCTGTCCACCGCCAGTCGCGGATTGGGCTGCAGCGTCGCCCCGCGGGGATTCCCTTTGGTCACTGCGTGTGTCCTCGATCAGGCGGCGCTCAAGTTCGGCATGCGCCGCTCGATAATCGGACTCCGGCAAAATCCCTCTCTCTCGATCGCGCACCAGTTCTGCAAGCTGCTCACGGTAGATAGAGGCATTGGTTGCCCGATTCGAAGCCCCCGCGGTAACGATCCGGCGGCGCAGCAGCGGCCGGGACAAAAGCAGAACCACCAGCGCCATCAGGATGCCGGCAATAACCCAAAACATTGCAGTCATGCCCTGTCCTCCGGCTCGCCGAGCAGTCTCAAGGCTTCAGCATGTTCTGATTCAGACAAGGCCACTTCGCCCCTGCCGTTAAGGCTTGCCGCACGCTTGCGCAGGTAGGCCGGCAATGCGATGATGCCAACGGCAACAATAAGCAGGGGACCGAACCAGAGCAGCCAGGTGGTCGGTTTGACCGGCGGTCGATAAAGCACAAAGTCGCCATAACGCGCCACGAGATAATCCTTGATCTCCGCATCCGACTTGCCCTCGATGATGAGGCGGCGGACTTCCTTGCGCAAATCATCGGCCAGTTCTGCGCGGGAGGCTGCCAGGGTTTCATTCTGGCAGACCAGGCAGCGCAACTCTTCGGAAATAGCCAGCAGGCGTGCCTCGACCTTGGGATTCTGCGCCATGGGCACGGCCTCGCCCGCATTCACTATCGATGCAGTCAGACAAATGCCAAGTGCAAAAAATAAAACCAGCAATTTACGCATATGATATTCAGGAATTAAGTTCTTTTATCTTGGGAAGTATCTTGGTCTGCATCGCTTCCGGCGTAAGCGGCCCGATTTGTTTGAAGCGGATGATGCCTTCGCGGTCGATCAGGTAGGTTTCCGGAACGCCATACACCCCATAATCGATACCGACCCGACCATCCATGTCGAGCACATTCAACAGGTAGGGATTGCCGTGTTCGGCAATCCAGGCGTTTGCCCGCTGACGTGTCAGCAACAGTTCGTCGGCCGGGAGCAACTTGCGCGCATCTAACTCGCTATCGCCCCTCACTTCCTTGTAGTTGAGGCCAATGATGGGAATTCCGATTTGCTGGGCAGCCTCGACCAGAAAGGCGTGTTCGGCTCGGCACGACACGCACCAGGTGGACCAGACGTTAAGCAGCCAGACCTTGCCGCGCATCTGCTGCGGCGAGAACTCCGAATTCCCGGCCAGTTGTGGCAAAGAAAAGGCAGGCGCCGGCTTGCCGATAAGCGGCGAAGGCACCTCACTGGGATCGTGTTTAAGCCCGGCGGCGAGAAACCCCAAGAGTACGATGAATATCGCCAAGGGCCATAGAAAACGTTTCATGCCGCAGCCTCCAGTGACACCCCGGCCTGTGTGGCAGCCGAGCGCATGCGGTAACGGCGATCGGCCATTGCCAGTCCGCCACCCAGAGCCATCAGCAACGTGCCAAACCAGATCCAGTCCACAAATGGCTTGTAGTACACGCGCACGCTCCAGGCGCCGTCGCCGCCTTCCATGGCATCACCAAGCGAGACGTAGATGTCGCGGGTTATTCCCGGATCGATGGCGGCATCGGTCATGGGCATGGCGGAAGAGAAATACTGGCGCTTTTCCGGCTCCAGCACCTTGAGCACGCGGCCATCGCGCATGAGTTCAAAGTTGCCGCGCATCGCCTTGTAGTTGGGGCCCGGCACCTGACTGGCGCCGTTGAAACGCAGCACATAAGCACCCGCCCTGACTGTGTCACCAGGTGCCATGCGTACGTCCTGTTCATTCTCGTAAGCCTTGACCGTCACCACGCCAACCACGGTGACGGCGATCCCCAAGTGCGCCAGATGCATGCCCCAGAAAGCGAGTGGTCGCGAACCCAGTTTGAGCCGATCCCGGATATGCAAAACGGTTGCAATCGCCACCCATACCGAAAGCGTCAGGCCAAGCGCCGCCGGCCAGGACCATGTGCCGGCGAGGAAAGGCAAGGCTGCGCCGATGACAATGGCAGCAACCAGGGCAACGCCCAGACGCTTGACTATCTCCTTCGCCGACGTCTGCTTCCAGTTTGCGATGGGCCCCACTGCCATGAGAAACACCAGGGGAGCGAATATGGGGGAGAACACCGCGTTGAAATAGGGAGGACCGACCGAAAGCTTGCCGAGGCCGAGCGCGTCGACGATAAGCGGATAGAGGGTGCCAAGCAGCACGGTAGCGGTAGCGGCCAGAAGCAGGATATTGTTGATCAGCAACAGGGTTTCCCGCGACACCGCGCCAAAAGCGCCGCCCAGTCCGACCCGGGGCGCCCGCCAGGCGTACAGGGTGAGCGAACTGCCGACCACGGTGGCGAGAAACATCAGGATGAAAATGCCTCGCTTCGGATCGGAGGCGAAGGCATGCACCGAGGTCAGCACGCCGGAACGAACAAGGAAGGTACCAAGCAGGGACAGCGAAAACGCGCCGATGGCGAGCAGCACCGTCCAGTTCTTGAAGGCGCCGCGCTTGTCGGTCACCGCGAGCGAATGGATCAGCGCCGTGCCCACCAGCCATGGCATGAAGGAAGCATTTTCGACCGGATCCCAGAACCACCAGCCGCCCCAGCCCAGTTCGTAGTAGGCCCAGATCGAACCCAGCGAGATGCCGATTGTCATGAATATCCACGCGGCCAGGGTCCACGGCCGCGACCAGCGCGCCCAGGCCGCATCGAGCCGCCCCGACAGCAACGCCGCAATGGCAAAGGCAAAGGCCACCGAGAAACCGACATAACCCATATAGAGCATGGGCGGATGCACCACCAGCCCTGGATCCTGCAACAGCGGGTTCAAGTCGCGTCCCTCCGCCGCACCGGGCAACAAGCGCTCGAACGGGCTCGACGTGGTGAGGATGAAGAGCAGGAAACCTGACGCCACCAGGCCCAGCACCGCTTCGACGCGAGCCACCATGTCGTCGGGCAGGCTGCGCGAAAACGCGGCGACGGCCGCTGACCAGAGCGACAACATCAGCATCCAGAGCAGCAGCGAGCCTTCGTGACCGCCCCAGACCGCCGCGATGCGGTATGCCAAAGGCAACTGCGAATTGGAATGCTGTGCCACATAGAGCACGGTGAAGTCATTGGCGATGAAGGCCTCGGTCAGGCAGCCATAGGCAACAATGATCAGCAGCAGCAACGTCAATGACGCCGGACGCGCCAGGGCAATCCATGCGGGAATGCCTTTCTGGCTGCCGATCAGCGGCAGAATTCCCTGGATCAGCGCCACCAACAGGGCGAGTATCAGGGCGAAATGTCCGATTTCTGGAATCATGGGGTACCCCTTTAAGGGTGGATTGGCCTGGTGTCCTGGTTTATGACGGAGACGTTATTGCTTGATTGTTTTCGCCGCCTGCTGGGCTTGATCGACCGCTGACTTGGCTTCCGGCGGCATATAGTTCTCATCGTGCTTGGCCAGCACTTCGCTGGCAACGAAGGTACCGTCCGCGCCGAGTTTGCCCTGGGCGACGACACCTTTGCCCTCCTTGAACAGATCGGGCAGGATGCCGGTGTAGCTGACCGGCACTTCGCGCGCCGTATCGGTAACGACGAAACGGGCGGTGATGTCGTTACGCGACAAACTGCCCGGCTTCACCAGGCCACCGACGCGGAAAGCGCGATCCTTTGGCACCTCGCCGGCGACGATCTGCGTCGGCGTGAAAAAGAACACCAGGTTACTGCGGAAGGCATTGAGCGCCAGCACGGCGGCAATGCTTATAACGGCAAGCGCACCAATGACGATGGCAAATCTTTTATGACGCGGCTTCATTGACTTTCCTTGTTTGCTGCAACCTCGCGGCGCAGGCTTTCAAGTGCGGCGGCACGGCGCTTGCGAACCAAAACAGGCTCGATCACCACAAATAGAGCGGTAAGGCCGAAACTGCCCCAGACGTAGAGAGCGTAGCCGCCCATGGCGAAGAATTCTGCCGGACTGCCCCAGTTCATGCCTTGACCTCCGTCAACTCGGTTACCCAGACGGTGTGCCGCTCGCGTTCCAGGATGATTGCCCGCACTCTGTAGAGGACTATTGCGAACGCGTACATCCACAACGCCAGTGCCATCAGCAACATACCCCAGAGCATGGTATGCGCCATGGATGGCGAACGATTCACGGATACCGATGCGCCCTGATGCAGGGTATTCCACCATTTGACTGAAAAATAAATGATCGGCACATTAACCACGCCAACCAACGCAAGGATCGCGCCGGCGCGGTCAGCGCGACGGGCATCGTCAATGGCGGCAGTCAGGGCGATGAAGCCGAGATAGAGGAAGAACAGGATCAGCGATGACGTCAGCCGTGCGTCCCATACCCACCAGGCACCCCACATCGGCCTGCCCCACAGCGCGCCGGTCCACAGCGAAAGGAAGGCAAACATGGCGCCGGTCGGCGCTATTGCCGCTGTCATCATGCCCGAGAGGCGGGTGTTGAATACGATGCCAGCCGCAGCCCAGAAGGCCATGGCACAATAAAGAAACATCGACATCCAGGCTGCCGCGACGTGGACAAAAATGATCCGGTAGGCCTCGCCCTGCTGCGCGTCGGTGGGCGCGACGAAGAAACTGACCCATAAGCCAACGACGCCGAAGCCAACGGCGGCCGCGGCAAACCACGGCCACATCTTGCCCGCAAGTGGATAGAAGCTCTGTGGAGAGGCAAACTTGAACCAGTTGATCAGTCGATTGCTCACGTTACGAATTCCTGTTGTGGAATATCAGGCTGACGATGTCAGAGTTGTTTCCGGCGGAAAAGTAAAAGTTAACTGCCATTCTCTCATTCAAGCGCTATGCGAAGCGCGGCCGTTGCTGCCCAGGGGGCAAAAAAAGCCGCCAGTACTGTCAGCGCAGCCAGCAGCGATAAATGTCCGCCGGCGCCGAGTCCGGTGATGTCTGCTTCCACCGCCCCGGCACCGAAAATCAGCGCCGGTATATAAAGCGGCAGCACCAGCAGCGACAGCAGCACACCGCCACCGCGCACGCCCAGCGTCAGCGCCGCACCGATGGCGCCAATCAGCGACAACAGCGGGGTACCCAATAGCAGCGACAGCACCAGCACCACCAACGCCCTGTTGCTCAAATCGAACTGAATTCCCAGTACCGGCGCCAGCAGCACCAGCGGCAGCCCCGATACCAGCCAGTGGGCCAGTATCTTGCCGCTCACCAGCAACGCCAGCGGTGTCGGCGACAGCGCCATCTGCTCCAGTGTGCCGTCCTGGTGATCGGCGGCAAACAGCCGGTTTAGCGACAGCATCGCCGCCAACAAGGCTCCCACCCACAATATCCCGGGAGCTATCCGGCGCAGCATGTCCGTTTCCGGTCCGATGCCGAGCGGAAACAGGCTGCTGACAATGATGAAGAAAAACAAGGCGGTCAACACCTCGCTCTTGCGCCGCAGGGCCAGCAGCAGGTCGCGGCGAATCACTGCCAGCAATGCGGTCATGCGCCCAATCTCAGCGAACGGCCGCCTGCGCCCAGATTCACTTCCTGATGGCTGGTGAGCAGGGCCATGCCGCCAGTGCGCAAATGTTCACCGATGATGGCGCACAACAGATCCACTGCCCGCACATCGAGGGCGACGAAGGGCTCGTCGAGCACCCATAATTTCGCCTTGCTGGTCAGCAGCCGGGCCAGGGCCACGCGCCGCTTCTGCCCCTGGGAAAGAAAACGTGCCGCCAAGCCTTCGCGGCCCTTCAGTCCGAGCCGCCATAGTGCCGCCACGGCCACGGCTTCGTCCAGCGTGCAGCCACCGAGGGCTGCGCCGATGCACAGGTTTTCCAGTGCCGTCAAATCCTCCTTGATCGCCCCGGCGTGGCCAAGATAAAGCAATTCGCCGCGATATTCGTCATCGACTTCCGTCACCGGCTGGCCGTTCCAGCGAATCTCGCCCGCTTCCTTGTGCAGCAGGCCGCAGACCATGCGCAACAGGCTGGTTTTGCCGGCGCCATTTTCCCCCTCCACTTGCAGCCAGTTGCCTGGAGCCAGGGCAAAGTTCACCTCGGAAAACAGGCGACGGTCACCACGTGTACACGCCAAACCGCTGGCATCAAGCATCAGGAAGGTTCGTAACGGACGAAAGGTGCGCATTCTGCCTGAGAGGCTGCATGCGGTAAATAGGCAAGAAAGTAAGGATATATGTCCTGCCGGATACAAATTTGTCGAGCCCATCCTGGAAAGTGCAATACAAGCGGCCAGGAACGGCGCGACAAGTTGAATCCGCACCCTAAGGAATGATGATAAAGATTGTTGACAAGTATTTGTAATTCTTCCTCAACCAGCTTCGGCCCCCTGCGCGTTCCGCCTGTTGCCGCGGATAGTCCTTGTGTTTCATGTGGGGTATCCACTTCTCTCCAATTCATGCAACTGGCGTGGATGCGATTTAAGTGACTTAACGTACATACTGTCACAGCCAACCCGTACATACTGAAAACATGATGCTCTCGCGCACATTCAAATGGACAGCCGTGCTGTTGCTTGTGCCGGTTCTGCTGGCCGTTCTGTGCATCGTTTTTTTCCCCTGGAACATGCTGCGCGAACCCATCGAGCGCCTGGCATCGGAAAAGACTGGGCGCGCACTGGTCATCAATGGCGACCTCAAAGCGAAGCTCGGTTGGTCGTTACCTCGCATTCACGCCGACGCAGTATCGTTTGCAAATCCCGGTTGGGCCAGGGAAAAACAAATGGTTACCGCCGATGCAGTGGAAATCGTGATCGACCTGCCGCAACTGCTGCGAAAGAAAATCGTGCTTTCCGAAGTATGGCTTGAGCATCCTGTGATCTTTCTTGAGCAAGGCAGCGCAGGCCGCAAGAACTGGCTGCTGGACATCAACCAGCAGGACGAAGGAGCGCGTATTCGAATCGATCGTCTGACGCTCGACAAAGGTCATCTTGGCTACGACGCATCTTGGCTACGACGATGCCGAACTGAAGACCAGTATCCGCGCACAGCTATCGACATCGCTCGTGCCGTCAATCGGCACTGAACTTGGCTTTACCGCGGAGGGGCAATACAAGGGCCAGTCGTTCAAGGCCAGCGGCAACGGCGAACCGGTGCTCGGATTGCGCGACGAAAACATGCCCTATCCGCTAAAAATCGACCTTACCGTCGGGCACACCGCGGTGCAGGCCGAGGGCAGCATTACCAGCCTGCTGCAACTTTCCGCACTGGACATGCACATCACTATGCATGGCAAAAGTCTGGCGCAGCTCTTTCCGCTGCTCGGTATCGCCTTGCCGAAAACAGGTGCTTATGTGACTGAGGGCCACCTCGTGCATAGCAAGAAAATGTGGCGCTATAAGGATTTCGCGGGCCGGTTCGGAAAAAGCGATATTGCCGGCACCATCCAGGTCGACACCGGCGGCAAGCGCCCGGCAATGACCGCAAATCTTGTCTCCAAATTACTGGATATCGAAGATCTTGGCCCCTTGATCGGCGCCCAGCCCGGCAGCCTGAAAACTGCCCAACGGGCGGCGCCGGCAACTTCCCAACCCGCCGCCACGACGTCAGTACAAGCGCGGGTTTTGCCTGACCTGCCATTCAACACCGAGCGCTGGGACAGCGTCGATGCGGACGTGACGTTAAAGGCCGGAACCATCCGCCGTGCCAAGGAGCTCCCGCTCGAAGATCTCGTTGTCCATCTGCGTTTGCGCGATTCAGTGCTGACGCTCGATCCTCTCGATTTGGGTTTGGCCGGCGGCCAGCTCAACAGCACAATTTCGCTGGACGGGCGCAAGGATCCTGTCCAGGCGCGGGCCCGGATACGGACGAAAAAAATTCATCTTGCCAAACTGTTCCCCACCGTCAATCTGAACAAGAACAGCATCGGCGAGATCAACGGCGAATTCAATCTGTCGGGAACGGGCAATTCGGTCGGACAAATGCTGGCGAATTCCAACGGCAGGGTGGGGCTGATTGTCGCCGACGGCGAGATCAGCAAAATGATGATGGAAAAGGCCGGCCTGCATCTGTGGGAAATACTGCAACTGAAAATGAGCGGCGACAAACTGATCAAGTTGCGTTGCGGGGTGGCCGACTTCAATGTCAAGCAAGGCATCATGCATGCCAATGCCCTGATCTTCGACACTGAGATCACCACCATTGTCGTGACCGGCACCATCGATCTGCGACAGGAGCGGCTGGATCTGACGCTCAACCAGAAAACCAAGGACACCAGTCCCCTGGCATTGCGCAGCCCCATCTATATTCGCGGCAGCTTTGCCAGTCCTGTTATCGAAGTCAACAAATGGCGCGTCGCCGCGCGCGGGCTGGGGGCGGTGGCGCTCGCCGTAGCCAATCCGCTGCTTACCTTGCTCCCATTGATCGACGCCGGTCCGGGAAAAGACAGCGATTGCGGGCAACTGGTCCGGGATGTCAGGGTTTTGCCGCATTAAAAGGATGTAATCTCAGTGTCGTTAGATTGCATCGGATTCAAATGTCCTCTTCATTTCCGAGCGGTTTCATGGCGCAACCGAGATATTTGTTGATGACCAAGACGGGTGTTTCGAAATTCATTGACGTGTTATTTACGGGAAGTAACGAGAATGAGTGACTGGCATCATCTTTCATCACAAGAGGCACTGGCCGCTGT